>JBKBWT010000185.1:301-9381 GCA_046314415.1 Saprospiraceae bacterium | reverse complement strand
ATGCGAATTTTTGTGAATAAAATCTTTACTGCGTTTATCAATGTAAAATAAAACTTCGATGGTGGTATCATTTAAAATCTGGACCTTTTTCACCGTACCGATTTGGGTGCCGGCAAAACGTACATTATTGCCTGGTTGTAAACCTTGTGCATTTCTAAAATGCGTTTTTAATTGAAAATTAGAGCTAAATATATTGCTATTTCTGCCAATCATGTACAGCATCAAGATGAGAAATAATAAACCCGCCATTACAAATGTGCCGAGTTTGAGGTTATTAGAAGCAGATTGGTTCATGGTATATCATTATTCAAAAAATTGTTTAATCGATGGATCTTCGGAACCTTGTAAATCCTGAACATTGCCTTCGGCATAACATTTTCCGTCGAGTAAAATAGCCACGCGGTCAGCCGTGCGGCGCACACAATTCATATCATGAGAAATAATGATCGAAGATGTATTGTATTTTTTTTGTATGTCTATCATTAACAGACTGATTTCTTTACCGGTAATAGGATCGAGCCCGGTAGTAGGTTCGTCGTATAATATAATTTCTGGTTTTAATATTAAAGTGCGTGCCAATGCGATCCGCTTGCGCATGCCGCCCGACAGTTCAACGGGCATCATATCCACCGTATGCGCTAATCCTACATTCGTAAGTGCCTCAATGACAAGGTTATCAACGGTTTTTTGCTCCAATCCGGTACGATGGCGGCGCAGTGGAAACTCCAGATTTTCCCGTACAGTCATCGAATCATACAAAGCATTACTTTGAAATAGAAAACCTACTTTGGCACGGATTTCATCCAATTCTTCCTGAGCTAATAAATGAATATTTTTACCCAAAACATTAATTGCACCGGCATCCGGTTTTAATAAACCGATGATACATTTTATTAATACCGATTTGCCGGAGCCAGATTTTCCAAGCACCGCGAGGCTTTCGCCTTGGTAAAGTTTTAAATTAAAATGATGTAATACCTGATTTTTACCAAATGCAACCGATACATCGGATACGGTAATAACCGCTTTTTTATTTACTTTAGCAGTATTCGTTATATTATATTGTTCCAATGTCTGCATTTATATTGCATATAATTTAAAAATTAATATAAGTATGCAAGCTTTTAAAAATCAGATGTTTAAATGTCAATCAATACTCCATTGTCCATTGTAAATAGCATTAATTTATACCTAAAATATCCGTAATTTGTACTGCAATCAAATCCAGTATAAAAACCAGTAAAGATGCGACCACCACTGCCGAATTGGCGGAGCGTCCCACGCCTTCCGTACCTTTTTTAGAATAATAACCCTTGTAACAGCCGACCAAGCCAACGGCAAAGCCAAAGAAAAAAGTTTTAATAAATGAGGGAAGTACATCACTGAAACTCAAGGCATCGAACACCTGATTATAAAATAAATTAAAACTGGTGACGCCCCGGATATTTACACCCAGGAAACAACCATATAATGAAATGGCATCAGAAAGTAATGTTAGAATCGGTAACATTAAAGTAGCAGCTACTACGCGTGTCACTACTAAATATTTAAAAGGATTCGTGCCCGAAACTTCCATCGCATCAATTTGCTCAGTGACCCGCATCGAACCTAGCTCGGCGCCAATGCTGGAGCTGATTTTGCCCGCAAATACCAGTCCCGCCAGTACCGGACCAATTTCGCGGATGATCGCAATGGCGACCATATCGGGCAATTTTGATTCAACCCCGTAATATGCCATATTGGGTCTTAATTGGATAGTGAGCACCAGCCCCATGATGAAACCCGTCAAGCCGATTAACGGAAGTGACTTATTACCAATGAGATAGCATTGGCGTAATAATTCCGCCCATTCATAACGCGGTCGAATACTTTCGTAAAAAAAGCGTCCGGCAAAACGGGAGATATCACCGGTTTCAATCAAAATTCCTTTCCATGATTGGTCGTTAGGCATGATTATAATTTGGCTTTTCCCAAATTTAATCCGCTTTTTATTCCAATCCGGTGATTTTTATACAGTTATGGAGTGTTATTTATCAGCTAATTGATTGGAGTACCAGCCATAAAATTTGTACAAATACGATCTTGCCAATTAATAATAATGGATAAACCAAGGCATAACCGTACGTCGGAATTTTATTTTGTGCGCGGTTGTTGGCAAAATCAAGGTTTGCGGGGTGATGACTTATCATCCCAATTAATAATATAAATGGAATGCGCATAATTTTATAACCAATGAATAAAATGAGCATACCGGCAATAATACTGACAACCGTACCCGATAAAAACATGAGTGGACCGACCGGGCTGAGCATGGTAGAAAGGAAAGTGGCACCAGAGTTGATACCGATTGCTGCCAACATAAGCATCAAACCAATTTGGCGCAGCGTAAGATTGGCAGAGTAGGGGAGTGTCCACAAAATAGCGCCCGACCGACGCAGGTACGAAAGTAACAATCCAGCAACCAGTGGACCACCGGCAAAACCCAAACTAAAAATAATGCCACCGGGCAAGGTCATTTCAATGGAACCAATTAAAATGCCTAAGCCCATCCCTAATCCAAATGATAATAAATTGATATGGCTTAAATGTTCATACGAGTCGCCGAGCAGTTTTTCCAGGGCTTTCATGTCTTTTTTGTTCGAGAGTACCCGAATCCGGTCGCCTAATTCCAGTACCGTGTCGGCAGTGGCAACAGAATCGACGTCACCACGGCGGATGCGTGTGAAAATGGCTTCATAATGTTCGGGTAAATTCAAAGAAGCAATGGTTTTTCCGGCTACTTCAGGATTGGACACAAACATACGCCGAACGTCAAAAACCGTGCGGTCATCCGAAAGGTCTTCCTCGGTTAAATGCCCTAAAATCGAGGCTGTGCGCTCTACTTCGTCCTCTTCGCCAATGACCGTGACCATATCGCCGGGCTGGAAAATGGTTTCCCAATTGCAAATATGATCCACGCCGTTGTGCCGCAGCCGACCAAACAGCACATTAAAACCGTATTTTAATTTAATATCCCGAATTGTAATATTAGAAATATCAATATTTGTAATTGCAACTGTCAGATTTACAATGGGTTGCCCGGTTGGAAATTCATGATGTAAATCATGTGATTCTTTATTAAAATTAATATTGAATATTTTTTGCATGAGTGCTACCGCAATCATCAATCCCAAAACACCCATTGGATAGGAAATGGAATAACCCACTACGGCATTATTCGACATTGAAGAAGCCTGATCGCCGCCATTATTTTGAATAGCATCCAATAAACCCGCCAATGCCGGCGTGTTGGTTGTAATGCCCGACAATAAACCTGCCGCTGCTGAGGCATCAAACCCCAACAAAATGGAGGCTGCGCCAACGCAAGCGGATAAAATTGTCAGCAGAATAATGGCAAGAAACAGATTGGTGACACCTCGACTTTTCAAAGAATTAAAAAACGAGGAGCCCGAACTCAGCCCAATGCTATACACAAACATGGCTAAGCCCAGCATTTTAATAACATCCGGAATTTGGATATCAGGGCGAATCGCGCCAATCGCCAAGCCAACAAACAGTACCGCTGCTACCCCCAAGCCGTTGCCGCGCCATTTTAAATTGCCAATAAATGAGCCAATCGCTGCCGCTAAAAACAAATAAAGGAGTGCTTCTTCGGTAGAACCTTCGGTGTGCATGGTCAAAGCGTTTAGATGATAGACGATAGAAATTAATAATGTCTAACGTCTGAATTAGTGTCAAATGTACACCAATTCAAAAAGAAGAGGAAATGATTTTCATCATCCCAGAGCCTGATGCGTAGATTACGAGTATTATAAGGGATATAATATATTCGTATATAGTAATATTATATTGATTTTCAAATATTAATTTTTAGCTGTTTAAATATAAGTATTTAAACATTCTTTAATTATAAATTATTCATTATTAACTCATTACCCCACCCACAGTTTATCCCCTTTCTTATAATCTACCGACTCATAAGTGCCGGGAATCTGGCTATAACGCAATGCCTGCGTACAACCAATTTCGGAGGTAAAATAGCCGGTAATGGTCATGCTTTTTATTGCCGGAAAGAACGGAGATACCCAGATACCTTTGGGTAAATTCCAGGATTTTACCAGTGTTTGAAAGGCATCATTTTCATTTTTGGCTTTTTGCTCATATATTTTCAGCATGGCAATGCGATTTTGCGGCGTCGTTTCCGCGAAGCCCATACCGAATTGGGTTTTGGTATCAGCATCCAATTGCATCAATGTTTGCAGAATATAATCCCAATGCGTTTTTGTATTAAAATCGTATAATAATTTTAATAAACACGGCGCTACCCCGGCAGCCTTCGCGCCCGGTGTGTCAGTAGTAGGAATAATGGTTTCTACCACTTCCGCCAGCATGGCTTCCTGCGCAGGCGAGATGTAAAAATTAGGATTGAGAATCGTAGGATTTTCCCAAGCCTTGAGAATATTGGGCAACGTAATGGTGCCACCCAGCAGAATCGCTGCTTTTTTGATTGCTTCGCGTCTCAGCATATCTTATAAATCAGATGCCAGACGTCAGATGCCAGACTCCAGGTAGGCGTATTGGCATATTGACACGTCGGCAAATTAGCAAATTAGATTATTTCCTGCACAATTTCTCCCGAAACCTTATTCTTTTTAATCACCTTCTTACGTCCATCCGGCATCAATTCATCCTTGATATGCCAATGGTGTTCGTCATATTCTACAAACGGTGAAAATTCCGTTACATCCGTTCTGCCGCGCCAATCCTCTAAAATCACGGGTTCCCATTGTTTGGTTTTTGCCGATTTGTAACAAGCATCCATAATGGCATTCACGACATACCCATCATAAAAAGTTTCCATAGGTTGGGCATTGGAATCCAAGGCATCAAACATATCGGTAAACATATGGGTGTAACCCAATGAATTCACTTCATCTCCCACCGGAAACAACCAACCCGATGCTGTTTCGGCTTTTTCCGCTACGTAACTGCTTTCTTTTGCTGCTGTAAACATCTCAAAACCAGTACGTAAAAAATGATCCGTTCTTATAATGCCTTCCGTACCCGATACTTCATCGCGTAGATCCATACCCCCGCGGAAACTCCAGCTCACCTCAAATTGTGCCACCGCACCGTCGGCGTATTTCACCAAACCAATTGCATTGTCCTCTGCTTCAATGGGTTTTACTTGCGTAGCCGCCCAGCATACCACCTCTACCGGGCGAATATTTTTGCCGATGTAATTTCTGGCAATTTCAATGCAATGGCATCCCAAATCAACAATGGCACCACCCCCGGCTTTTTGCAAATCCCAAAACCAGGGTGAATGTGGTCCGGGATGCGTCTCGCGCGAGCGTGCCCAGGTAACCCGCCCAATCACGCCACTTTGCACGGATTTCAAGGCTTGCAGCGTTTTTGGCGTATAGGCTAGATCTTCCAGATAACCGTGAAAAATGCCCGCTTTTTCTACCATTTCCAACATTTCCTTAGCTTCTGCGCCGGTACGGGCAAGGGGCTTGGTGCAAAGCACCGCTTTTTTATATTCGCAGCACAAGCGCACTGCTTCCAAATGCAAATCATTGGGTAAACCGATGATAACGGTGTCTATTTCCGGGTCGCCAATGGCTGATTCTAAATCAGTTACATATTTTGGAATATTCCATTCTGCTGCAAACGCCTGTCCTCTTTCTGCACTTCGGGAATAAACGACATGTACCCGATCCGGACGGCGATGTTCGTGTAATGCTTTGGTGTAAAACCAGCCAATTAAGCCGGTGCCCAACATAGCTATTTTTCTTGGCATACTTTAAAGTGTTCATGTGTTCACGTATTATTGTGTTCGTGTAATAGCATGTCATTTCGGACATGAACACACGAAAACTTTAAAACTTGAACACAAATTATTATAAATTTCGTTTTTTCAATTCCTCCACTGCATAATTTGCTGCTCGCGCCGTCATTGCCATGAACGTGAGCGATGGATTTTGCGTACTCACCGAAGTCATTGCTGCACCATCCGTTACAAATACGTTTTTACAACTATGTAATTGATTCCATTCATTCAGGAGTGATGTTTTGGAATCTCGACCCATGCGTACGCCACCCATTTCGTGAATATCCAAACCTGGCGCTTGCTTGGAATCGCTGGTGCGAATATTCTTAAATCCGGCTTTTTCAAACATTTCGGAAACCTGCGCGATATAATCCTGCACCATTTTCTCGTCATTCTCATCATAATCAATATCAACATGTAAAATCGGCATACCCCACTCATCCTTCTGATTTCCATCAAGATACACATGATTCGTTTCTTTAGGAATCGTCTCGCCCATCATGTGTGAACCGATCGTCCAGATACCCGGCTCGGTCAGCGCTTCTTTCAATTCTGCACCAAAGCCCTCGCCGCCGCGCCACCACGACTGCCGGCTGGCACCTACGCCCATCGCATACCCGCGCAGAAAATCGGTTTCCTGCTTCATCACATTGCGGAAACGTGGAATATAAGGACTGTTCGGACGCTTTCCCATGTAATATTTATCTAAAAATCCTTCTACTTCTGCACCGGCACGCGCCCGGTAATTATGAAATGCCACATATTTGCCGAGCAAGCCATTGTCATTGCCCAAGCCATTGGGGAAACGATTGGATTTGGAATTGAGTAGAACCAGATTGGTATTTAAACATGCCGCCGTTACAAATATGATTTTTGCATAATATTCCGTTACTTCTTTGGTATTTTTATCAATTACGCGGACACCAGTAGCACGTTGTTTTTTTTCATCGTATATAATGGATTCGACTACAGCATCGGCGCGAAGCGTCATCTTTTTAGTTCTGGCGGCAGCCGGTATCGTCGCTGAATTCGAGCTAAAATACGCCCCGAACGGACAACCCCGATAACACAGATCCCGATGCATACACTTGCCCCTCCCAAGCGCGAGTTGTTCCGACGTTGGTTGGGTGATATGCGCTGCCCGACCCATAATAACATGACGGTCTTTGTAATGTTGGGCTATACTTTTTTGGAAGTGTTCTTCCACCGCATTCCAATTCATGGGCGGTTGAAAAACGCCATCCGGCAACTCTGGCAAGCCATCTTTATTACCAGAAACGCCCACAAACGCTTCCACATAATCATACCAGGGCGCAATATCTTTATAGCGAATGGGCCAATCCACCGCAAAACCATCGCGCGCGGGACCTTCAAAATCAAACTCACTCCAGCGCTGCACCTGTCGCGCCCACAGCAGTGATTTACCACCGGTCTGATACCCTCGAATCCAGTCAAACGGTTTATCCTGTATATAAGGATGCTCCTTATCGCGCACCATAAAATGCTGCGTACCTTCATTAAAAGCATAACAACGCGCCAGCACCGGATTGTCGAGTTTTTCCTGCAAAGGCATCTGCCCATGATGCTCAAATTCCCATGGATGTTTATTAGCAGTAGGATAATCCGTAATATGTCTTACGTCCTTGCCACGCTCCAATACCAATGTTTTCAAGCCTTTTTCGCACAATTCCTTTGCTGCCCAGCCGCCCGCCATGCCCGAACCGATGACAATTGCATCGAACTTATTCTTTTTAGCAGCTGCAATATTTAAATTAGCCATTGTCAAGCTCCGTTTAGTTAGTGTATTTCGTACACCCAAATATATGGCAATTTAGGAGAAAGAAAAGCCAAATGGAATTTTTTCCTGTGCAGAAATGTACGGTTTTTATTCCTCTTTGGAAATTAGCGCTTATTTCTTAGGTTGTTGAATTTGTGGAAAAAACAGGATAATTTTGAAGTACGTGCATAGCGGTGTGTGGTAGTAGGGAACACGTCCTGCCGCGTCATGTGTACCCAAATCTTAAAATGACTTGAAACTCAACATAAAATACATGGTATGAATAACACAAACACGCACAATGAGCGGATTGCCAAAATGACCTTTGCCTCGGTTTATCCGATGTATCTGGCAAAAGTGGAGAAGAAAGGCAGAACCAAAACAGAGTTGCATCAGGTAATCGAATGGTTAACCGGCTTCGATGCTGAAAAATTGCAAGCACAAATTGATGAAAAAGTGACTTTCGAGCAATTCTTTCAAAATGCAATATTACATCCCAATGCACACCTCATTACAGGGGTAATTTGTGGCTATCGGGTAGAGGACATCGAGCATCCGTTGACTCAGAAAGTCAGGTATTTGGACAAGTTGGTCGATGAGCTGGCAAAAGGGAAGAAGATGGAGAAGATTTTGCGCAGTGAATTTTAGAAAGTTTTTGCATTTATGTTGAATAAAAAAACAGTTGGCAATCGTGATGTGACTGTTGCCAACTGTTCTGTAACGCCATTTATTTTATAAATAATTTAAGCCGGAATACTTTCCACGCCTTCCCGCTCCCAGTGGCGGTGCCAGGCAATGGCACGGGTGAATGCCTCGGCAAAATCGTCGAGTTTGGAATTATCACAAACTGTTACTACGCCGAGGTGGCTTATTACATCATCCTGCTCATCCACTGCAAGTTGAACATTTTTGAGAAAGACATTTCTCAGCATATCTACGCCTTCACCTGTAGCGCCGATCGGTTTGTAATGTTTATATGCCTCCAGAATGAAGTGCAGTGCATCACCTTGTTGCATCATTTTTTCCACGCTGGCACGTCCGCCAGGAATAAATACGGCATCATATAGCACCGAAGCAGTTGTAATATGCGTTTTATCAGTTTCGATGGTGCCATTATTAGCGCTATTCTTCATTCCATGATATTTGGATATAATTTCGACCGAAGCATTACCTTTTTTTATAGCTTTTTTAATAGTCATTACACTATCTGCATCATATCCATCATCTACCAGAATGGCTATTTTGCGCCCTTTGATGGAGTCTTTTTAGTGATTTCCATACTGAGCGCCGGTGATTGATCCAATAAAGGTTTTTTAGTTAGCTTAATATGGACGGCAGTTTTTACATCGCTTACCATATCTTCAATTTCCGTTTTGCCGGAAGGCATTTCCACACCGATACCCTTCGCTACCTGAGCGGCTAAGCTCATATCAATAAAGGTGAGATGCTCCACTACTCTGCGGCGGATGT
>JBKBWT010000185.1:0-291 GCA_046314415.1 Saprospiraceae bacterium | reverse complement strand
CTTGCCCAGTTCAAAATGGAAGGCTTCGACGATATGTTTTTTTTCAACGGATGACATGCTATTCCAGAACAGCGTTGCCTGGCTGTAATAATCCTTGAAACTTTCACTGCGTCCGCGCACTTTACTTCCATCTATTTTTTCCATGTAATGTACAAATCCACCCCGGTTTTCCGGTGCCATCATCGGGCAACCGCCACCGCGCGAATTCGGAAAATAATTGGTTTTACCGGTATTAATGGTTTGTCGGTGGTAGCCGTCGCGCTGATTATTATGCACCTCAGCTACCGGACG
>JBKBWT010000184.1:0-12631 GCA_046314415.1 Saprospiraceae bacterium | reverse complement strand
TTATAAAGGAAGGAGCAGTAGGACGACGGTGGTAAAGTAGTTGATGGGGGGATAGGGTAATAGGGGGATTTAGTGATACGTTTACGAAACTTTCAAAGTTTCGTAAACGTATTACAATTAAACACCAAAAAATGGAAAAGCACTTCACCCTCGACGACCGCACCTTTGAGCAACAATTTGCCGACTGCACCCTTGATCCTGCCCTGTTCAGCCACGAAGCGCACCTGCGGCTCGCCTGGATTCACTTGACCCAATACGGCATTGACCAAGCCATTGATAACATTTGCCGGCAACTGAAAAACTTCACCGCTGCGCTGGGTGCACAGGATAAATACAACGAAACCGTTACCATTGCTGCGATTCGGGCGGTGTATCATTTTATGCTGCGCTCGCAAACCAATCATTTTCAAGATTTTATCATAGAAAATCCACGCCTGAAAACGTCCTTCAAAGCACTCCTCTGCTCGCATTACCGCACCGACATCTTTACCTCCGAACGCGCCAAAAAGGAATATTTGGAGCCGGAGTTGTTGCCTTTTGATTAATGATATTGGATTGAATGTAATAAAAAACAGCTAAATGATAGGAACCAAAGATTGAAATTAAAGATATAACATTAAAATAAACCCCAAAGCCCCAGCGGGGCGGCATAATTATAGCTAATTTATCAAAGAATATTTAGAAAAACCCCAGCGGGGTGACACATTACATCATTGTATCACCCCGCTGGGGTTCCATAACAAATTGATTATCATTGTGCTATAATTATTTTACCCCTACGGGGTTAATCCTTAGTTGGCATGAATGAGATTTTTTAGCAAAAAGTGAAACGTTTTTGAGGGGGTGGCGTATAAGTAACTATAAATGTTGTACGTAGTAAATATACTTTTGATAAAATATGGCAAAACAAAGTAGGATTAGAAAAAAAAGGGAAAATAAAGAAAATAGTATCAGAATGGGATCACTTTTTGGAGCAGCATTGCAACCTATTTCTACCTGCATCATCGTGGCAGTATTCCCGTATTGAGCTTTTACATATAGCAATAGCACTTCAAAATTCAGAACCTGAACAAATAATTTTTGATTTAAAAAAATTAAAAAAGAGATTTACAAAATTTGGTATTGATTGGAAAGGTAATTTATCGACAATATTTCTTCTTGCAAAAGAACAGCCTGAAATTGTTACAGATTTCAAAAATACAGTTTTCGATGCACCATTTAAATTCCTTTTTATAACTTATAATCAATTCTTTGATATCAAAGTTCCAAAGGGCAATTTATTAGCACACACATATGTTTATAAAGCTTATATAGATACAAACGAAAGAAAAAAGGATATTTCAATTTTATGTAAGTTTGTTATTATTAAATTATTAGAGAAAAATGACCCAAGCGAACTTTTACTGAATGAAAAAAGAGAAGAAATATTGATTCCTGAAAAAGCTTCTAGTATCACAGCAATGTGGTTGATTGTAGACCAAACTCATAATGTTGTTGATACAAGTTTCGGAGAGTTTATTTGGCAATACAATTATTACAAACTCCCGTTTTTAACAAAACCTTCCGACCTGAAACGAGAAATAAAGAATTTCAAAAAAAGCAAATTAAATGAGTTCAAACACAAACTTTCAGTACATTTTGAAGAATTCAAAAAAATTGACCTGTTGTCATTTTTTGACGTTTATGTTGCCGAAGTTATAATGGGCTTTGTATCGCGACAACAGTACTTATTTGAGAAGGTTATCGAGCAAGAAGAAAGGCATGAGGGGGAAATTGCTGAATCGACATTACGCTTATTATATGAGAACAGACTAAAGCTTCTTTGGCTCATAACCAAACAAGATATTGAAACTATAAAGCAATATAAAGAATATAGAGTTGGTAGAGAAAATCTTTTTGTAGAACATTATAAAAGTCAAATCGAAAACTTTAAAGGTCTTGAAGAGTATTATAACATTCTTAAAAATCAACTACATAATATGATGATGCAAGAAGGAATTGAAGAACACAGCCTTGGTATTGAAAAAGGTGATGCTTTTGAAAGGAATATCAAAGATATGGCTGACGATATTGGTGGTAATGAACCAATGTTCTACTTTACAATTTATAAAAGAACTTCGGATATAATACATGGTAATTGGAGGGCAATAGAAAAATATCATTTGGAAAGGAGTATAAACCCTGCGCATGATGGATTATTACGATACACTTCAGAAAAAAATAAATTTGCAGGACTTTTACCATCATATTACGCACTTATGCTGTCCACTGACCTTCTTATTAATTTTTTTCAAATTCATCCTCAAATTCTAAAAGAAAATAAAAAACTAAATAACTCTTTAGCTAGGATATATAAAGTCTTATCAATTAATTATGTAAAAGAATTTATGCCTCAAGCTTAAACAATAGTTGTAAGTTTTATACAGGTTATAAAAACTCCTCCCCACCACACCCCAAAAATTCCCATCTTCATACCAAACAAAACCAACAAAGATCAGACCTCCTATTCGCGCAATTTCCAGTTTATTTTGATGCATCCATCAAAAATCATTAATCACCCACCCAAAAAACCTCAACTCCCTCGCTCTTTCCTTCCCTGGCACCGCGCAAAAGCCGCCTTTTCAATGCATTTCCTTCAAGATCGTACCTAAGCCATAAAAAGTTTTTTCCAACCTGCCGGAAGCAGGCGCTACTGCCGGGTATCCAGCATGCGATACGGGAGCCTGCCGTATATGCGCATTTTTCGTCCGCTTTTTTGCATGGTACTGCTCAAAAGAACCTTTAAGGTAACCTATTGAACCTATGGAGGTTCTCCATTGAACCTATAAGGGTTCTTGCTTCAACCTACAAAGGTTCTCCATTGAACCTATAGGGGTTCTCCGTTCAACCTATGAAGGTTCTTTAACTTACCTGTCGGGGTTCTTTAACTTACCTTTTTGTATCTTCCGGGCAATAAAAAAAGCCACCACGGGCGTAGCAGCTTTTCGGAGCCATGGCGAAGGGGGACTCTTGTATTCCTGTCAATTTAATACAAACATAAATCTGCCGAAACATTTATTTAAACTTGTCAGGGTATCTTCGCGCCTGCTTTTCATCGCCTTAAACCTTTATAATTTATGAAAGCCCTATTGTTACCATTGCTGTTGTTGTTGTTGAATACAGTTGTTGTGCTGGCACAACCGATGAACGAAGACCAGTTTTTAGTCAAGCCTTACCTGCAATTCTCCACCCAAAATGGCATGTACGTGCTGTGGGAAACCAAAACCAACGCCACTTCGCGGGTGGACTTCGGCGAAGCACGCTGGAATGTGCCGCAAGCGGTATTAGACCGTTCGGTGAAGCTGGATGGCACTCGCCTCATGCACGAATTGTTTTTAAATGACTTGAAGCCGGAGACGAATTACTTTTGGCAAGTGACTGCGGTAACGGAAAAGGGAGATACTTTGAGAACCCCGGTCTATACTTTTAAAACGGCGGTGCAGGATAGCAGCGCTTACCTATTTGCTTTAATCGGCGACACGCAGCGCAATAACCGAACACCCTGGGCTTGGGGAAAAGTGGCAGAGCAGGTATGGGAAGACCGCCCCAATTTTGTAGTATTGGCGGGCGATTTGGTAGATCAGGGTTTTAAGAAAACCGATTGGACCGAGCATTTCTTTCCAAATGGGCAGCAACTGATGAGCCGTGTACCGATTTTTCCGGTATTGGGCAATCATGAACAGGATGCGCCTTTTTATTATCAATACATTGTAGCGCCGCAACCCGAATATTATTACACTTTTAAATACGGCAACGCGCAATTTTTTATGCTGGACAGCAACCGCGATTTGTCGGAAGGTTCTGAACAATACGAATGGCTCGAATGGGAATTGGCAAAGTCCACTGCTACCTGGAAGATAGCCGTACACCACCATCCGCCTTACTCTTCTGATAATGACGATCATGGCAATACGAATGCCGCCTTGTCCACGTTAGGAGGCTCGAATGCGCGTAATTTAGTGCCGCTCTACGAGCGCTATGGCTTGGATTTTTGCTTATTTGGACACACGCATTTGTATGAACGCACCTGGCCCCTGAAAGATAACCGCATCAACATGAAAGAAGGCGTGGTGTATATCAATTCCGGCGGCGCGGGCGGCGGATTGGAAAACTTCGCACCCACCAGAAGCTGGTTCACCGTAGAAGTGGAGTCGGTGCACCACTATTGTACCTTCGCCATTTATGATAAGAACTTGATTTTCAAAGCCATTGACCATGAAGGACGCCTGATGGACGCGTTTCAAATGCAAAAAGAAACCACTGATCAAAGACAAGCCAGCGTGGTGCAGCCACCGGCGCCGCATGTGACCACAACCGGCACTTTGTATCAGGATAAGACGACCGTGACGATGGAAGCAGCTTTTGATAATCTGGCAATTCACTACACCCTCGACGGAACCGAGCCGACGCGCCAAAGTCCGCGCTACACGCAGCCGCTCACGATCAACCAAAGTGCTACCCTCGTGACGCGTGCTTACACCACTGATGGTCGCGCCAGCCGGGCGATCAAAATGCCCCTGCGCAAGATGGCACCGCAAGCGCCTGCCAAGGTGAAAAAGACCGAAAAGGGCTTGCGTTATACGTATTATGAAGGGGACTGGCAAGTGATACCAGACTTTTCTAAGCAAAAAGCAGTAAAAACGGGTATCACAAATCAGTTGGGGCTGGAAGAAATTGCACCGCGCGACGAACATTTTGGAGTGGTGCTGGAAGGATATGTGGATATTCCTGAAACCGGCTTGCACACGTTCTTTTTGAATACCGACGACGGCTCGAAGCTCCATGTGAATGATGCATTGATCGTGGACCATGATGGAGATCACAGTGCCATTAAGAAAACCGGGCAGACGATTTTAGCGGCGGGCAAGCATAAAATTAAAATCGAATATTTCCAGGGCGGTGGCGGCAAGTTTTTACAAGCCGGACTGATGGATGGCAGAATGGGGGCGGTGCCGTTCACGCCATTTCAGTTGTCGCATTAACTGGATTGCAGCAAAATGCAGCGTTTACGGGCGATCAAACGGTACGTTTATTCCACTGTTTTTTTCCGGCGTTGCAATTCTTGTTTGAGTTGATCCAGCAAAGGAAAATATTTCGATGGTATATCGTCGGGTTGAAGCTGATTATTGATATAAAATTGGGGGCGGCGGTCGCCGATAAGCACCAAGCGGTAGGTAACGCCGGCGGAATCGGTCGTAGTCACCGTATTATAATAATTTTCGGTGCTATTAGCCTGTAAATCAGGAAACTGTATCTCCGTATTTAAATTCGCCTGGCTATCGCTCCGTGCCGAATTGCCATTGCTCCGGGAATATATTGTAATAACAGCGCCAGTTATTAATAAAATAAAGATAATTGTGAATAAAGCGACTAAATAAGTGCGCTTTTTATGATGGATGGGATTAATTTTGCTTATTGGGGCATTCGTTATAGTAGCGTGTAAAATGTAGCCCTGCTTCGGAATGGTCGCTATCATCTTTTTATCCGTATCATTCAACGTCTTGCGCAAAAAAGAAATCGCCTGCGTCAAGCCTTCATCACCGCCACCGTAATCACCCCAGATTTCCTGAATCAGGTACTCCCGTTGTATCACCGTCTCTGCCCGTTCTGCCAGCAGGCACAGCAACTTCATCAGGCGAGGCTCCAGCCGCGTCTCCTGGGCGCTATTCATTTCCGTAACCAAATGCGTTGCCGGTTCTACCAAAAATTGATGGTTGATATAAAAAGCCGAATATTCCATATGATATTATATTAAACAGCGGTAAAATTAGGTAATTTTTGCTAAACCTACCGGGAATGCCGCATATCTAAAGGTTTTCTAAAGCATTTATCAAGGTTTTTTATAGGGTTTTTAGCGCGGGGCAGTGGTAGTTTTGTCCATATTATTCATTGTTAACTAAAAAGTATTACATGCATTATCTCAAAATTATTACACTGTTTTTATATGGTACGATTCATACATTAATGGCGCAAAATCCGGCTGCTACGACATTTGATCCCAACACTAAAAACGCCGTGCTGGATAGCGTGGCTCAGGCATTGAGCCATTATTATGTGTATCCTGATAAAGCAGCAGCGATGATTCATTTATTAAAAAAACAGGCTACACTCAAGCTATTTGATACATTAACGAATCCAAATGATATTGGGCATGTAATAACCAAGCAAATTCGTGCGGTTTATTATGATAGACATTTACAAATTCGCTATGATCCAGCCTTAGCAGAAAGAATTCAAATATTTTTGGCGACCAAACAACCCGATGTAACTGATTATCAACGAGAAAAACAACACAATTTTTATTTTAAAAAAGTAGAAATTTTACCTGCTAATATCGGTTATCTGGAATTTACCAATTTTGCGGATACCAGCAAAGCTGCCCGACAAACGGTGCGGGCTGCCCTGCAATTTGTGGCAAATACGGATGCACTTATTATAGACTTACGTAATAACTTCGGTGGTAATGGGATCATGTTGAATGAAATATTGAGTTATTTTTTTGCGGAAAAAACCTTGATCGGACGTAATTACAATCGTTTAACCAATGAATGGACAGCACAGTGGATTGTAAATGATTTTGCAATAACAAATGGATTACAACTAAATATGCCGGCCTATATTTTAACCAGTAAGCGTACCTTTTCAGCCGCAGAAGGCTTAGCCTATCATTTAAAATACTTAAAAAATGCAATCATTATAGGTGATACGACCCGCGGCGGTGCGCATTTGACGCGTAGTTTCAACCTGGGCAATGGTTTTGTCGGCTTTATTCCTTACACCCGCAGCGAACAGGTGATGACCGGGACAGATTGGGAGGGCACCGGCGTTATTCCTAATTTTTATACATCAGAAGAAAATGCTATGTTATATACTCAGCAAGCCATTTTAAATAAAAAACTCCAAATGACAAAGGATGAAACCGAGCAACGAAAAATTACCTGGCTACTAGATGAATTAAAGACAAAAACCGAAGTATTTACTATTCCGCTTAATGAATTAAGTAATTATATAGGGGAATATGAGGAGTTTGTTATTACCATAAAAGACGAGCAATTAATATGTACCAATACGCACCAACTAAATAAAACGGATGTGCTGATACCGATCTCCGCTACCTTGTTTCAGGTAGATGCCCAATTACAAATTGCTTATATACAAAATACTGAGGGACAGTATGATAGCATACAATTGCGCTGGAACGACGGCTGGGTGGATTTGGTTAAAAAAACAAAAAATAAGTAATAGTAAATTACCATATTATATGCCTAAGTAAATTTTTTAAAACTATTTATGCTTCCGCTTTTTCCACCAAGGGCTGATTTAAAAAGTAATAAAAAAAGCATCCACCGATGCTGTAAGCCAGGATGTCGCCAAAATCAGCTGTAAAACCGGCGCTTAATTTGGGGAAAACGAATTCAAACAAGAAACTTAGTAACGCCAGCGCTAGTATGACTTCCCGATTCGTCAATCGATATTGATCACCTTTCTGAAAAAAACACCGACGTTCTGCGAGCAATAAATTCAGCAGCACCGGCATACATATTAAAGAATCTAAATAATTATCAAGCCAGGGCAACGGCAGGTGCCATACCTTTTGTAACAACTGATGCAGGCTGAACGCCAACGCCAGGAGCAAAAAAACGGGCTGTGTCAAGGTACGCATCCTCAGAAAACGGCAATGAAGGCAATGGTTAATCCGACAATCAACACGGGTGAGAGCAGGATCATCAGTACGATCAGCAGTATTTGCCCAAAACCTTTCAAACCCAGCATAAACAGGGAATCTTCCTCCTGCGCCCGCGTCAGGTTTTGCACGTAATCTTTCATTTTGAACAGTTGTTCCAACGACTGGTTAGTAGAAGTGGAAGAGTCGGGCAATATTCTTGTTTTCATGTTGTTTAAATTTAGAACAAATGTACTAATTTTGTCAATATAGAACAAGTGTTCTAGGCAAAAATTTTTTTAAATTTACCGGATGGATACCAAAACGCGCATTCTGGAGGCAGCACGCCGCCAATTCAATGAAATGGGCACCGATGCAGTGACGGTACGCAGCATTGCACAGGAGTTGGGCATCAGTCATGGCAATTTATGCTATCATTTTGCCAATACCGATGTCATTATTCATGCTTTGTATCGGCAGGTCGTAGCGGAAATGAGTGGCATCCTGCAACAAGCCCTGGAAGCAGTATCAGAATTGGAACTAATGATTAAAGTAGGGGAATCCAGCTTTCATATTTTATACAAGTATAAATTTCTAATGCTTGATTTAGTGCGCATTATGCGGCGTATTCCCCAAATCAGGGAAGAGCACCGCGCCTTGATAAAAATACGTCGCCAGCAACAATTAGAGTTAATGAAAGTCATGGTTGCGAAAGGCTGGTTAGTGCCTGAGCCATTTCCCCATTATTATGAATATTTAACCGAGCGGGCTTTCATTCTCACGGAGGGCTGGATTCCTTATGCTGAAATCCATTTTGACGGTAATCCTGAGGAGACGATTCGCCATTACTATCGTATTTTTATTAATGAATTGCTGCCTTTATTAACAGATGAAGGCTATCAACAATATGAAAAAGTGTATGCGCAATATTTAGCGCCCAAGTAAGCTTTTTTTTAAGCCTGACACCGGTTCAGGGCTGCACTAAAATTAATGAAATAAATAATGTTATAAATATCAGCATTTATGTCACATTTTTTATAAAAATAATAAATAAAGTTTAAAGTATTGATTATCAAATGATGTTCAACAGATTTTACCTTCTTTTGTGATGCCGGTCCATCGGCGGGCGCATGGATTCCTGAAAGACCCGACCTAGTTTTTCCTGTTGCGCAGGCGTACAGATAGTGCGTAATTGCAGGAAATGTTGAATTAACAAACTATCCAGCACCACTAAATTGGCTTGATTCTGGCGCGTGATGGCATGGGCAGCGGCGGTATCCGGTGGATTTTTCGCTAATTGTTCAATAATGCGACGCCGACCATCGCGCACTTCGCGCTCAAGTGCTTGCGTTTGCGCAAAATGTTGCTCGCGCAACTGCTGAAATTGGTTGACCTGCTCAGGGCTCAGCTTCAATTCATGGACCAAGAAACGTTCTGCACCGGGGCGTCCCGGCGGCGGCGGTCCCATTGGGCGCAGCCAAAGGGTGGCTAGCGTAGCCAGGTTCATCAGCACCAATATGGCGACAATTATTATATAAGGTGTAGTTTTTTTATTCATTATTTAAATGAAATTTTAAAAATATTAATTTATGGGTGAATAATCAGTTGTTTCATTTACTACTGTGCTGTAATTATAATCATCCGCTACGCTGTTTAAATAATCCTCCCGCGCATTGAAATTGACCCATTTAGGTAGGATTGCCCAGCAATTGACGATCAGCAGAACAACTACTAATGCCCACTGCCACCGCCAGGCGCCGCGGGTTTGGGCAGCTTCCTCCTGCGCACTTTCCCAGCGAGCCAGCACTCGGGTAGCGAGGTAAGGATTGGCTTGTGCCCGTTCGAGTTGATCCAGCGATGCCAGCGTACGTTGAACTTCCTCCTCAATTTGTCGCTTTTTCATGTTTTAAAATATTATACTTTAACAAAAGAATGTTTCCTAAGTTAATAATTGATTTTCAGTTTTAAACAAAGTGCAAGTTTTGTTATATGATGTGATTATTCAGGTTTTTAAATCCTGATAATAACGTTCCAGTTTCTTTTGTAACTGCTGTTTTGCCCGAAAAATCAGGGATTCTACCGAGGCGATACTCACCTGTAAAATTTCACTAATCTCTTGGTGGCTCAGCCCTTCCACTTTGTGTAAAACAAACGCAGTGCGTTGATTGTCAACTAATTCCTCCATTTTTAAAAAAAGAATAGCTGAACGTTCCTGATTTTCCAGGGCAATGCCCGGATGATCCATGCCGGACGCGAGCGACTGCGCCTCCGGCGTATCCAGCCCCACCAAATTCTTCATGAAAGCCCAGCGTTTCTGCCGGTTTTGATACCGAATGTATTCCAGACATTTCCTGACCGTCACCCGATAAATCCAGGTACTCAGCTTCGCCTCAGCCCGAAAATTGCCAATCGAACGAAATACCTCCAAAAACACCTCCTGCGTCAGGTCCTCCGCATCTTGCAAGCGAGGCACAAAACCCAGGCAGGTATTCAACACCTGCTGCTGAAACTGCTCCACCAGGCGAGAAAATGCCTGCTGCGACCCTTGCTGCAATGCCTGGATAAACTGTTTTTCGTCCAAGGGTAATAATTTTACAACGCTTGAAAATGTGTTTTCGCCGGTGAATAAAGGATTGCTGGCTTTCGTCATCTGATCGTCTTTATCAGATTGGATGCTAAATTGTAAAATTCCTTGTGCCTTGTAGCAAAATTTTTTATTTTTTTAATATTCTTGTTGGCGGATTATTTAATTCACTAGTATAAATAAATACTTATGACCCTGTGTAAATTACTGATTTCAAGTGTATTATTTTGTTTTATCCTGCCTTTGCACGCACAACTTTCCCTGGAACAGCAGCAAGCGATTGATGCCGTTTTTTCCAACTGGAATCGCACGGATTCACCCGGATGTGCCCTGGCAATTGTACAAGATGGACAAATCATATATAAAAAAGGCTACGGAATGGCTGATTTAGAACATCATATTGCAATTCAGCCTAATACGGTTTTTTATGCAGGCTCAGTTTCCAAGCAATTTGTGGCAATGTCTATTCTTTTGCTCGCCGAAGCCGGTAAATTGTCGCTGGATGATGCGGTGCATCAATACGTGCCGGAATTACCTGATTATAATAAAGTAATAACGATTCGGCATTTGTTACATCATACCAGCGGATTGCGCGATTATTTAGCGCTGATTGAATTATCCGGGCGGAGTTATTTAGATTATGTAAATAAACAAGCGGCATTGGATTTAATTTTTCGGCAAAAGGGCTTAAATTTTAATCCCGGTGAGCAGTATGCTTATTCCAATTCGGGTTATTTGTTACTGGCAACGATTGTGGAACGCCTGTCAGGCATGAGTTTCCGACAATTTACGCAGGAACATATTTTTAAACCCCTGGGTATGAATCATTCATTTTTTAATGATTATTTATATGAATTGGTAAATAATCGCGCATTTAGTTATCAACGCAAGGCGCAGGGTGGCTTCGAGCCTTTGTTCATGCGCTTTGCGCTGGTTGGTTCCGGCGGACTTTACACTACGGTGGAAGATTTATTTAAATGGGATCAAAATTATTATCATAATCGGCTGGGCAAGCAACAGCAAAGTTTGATTGATACCATGCTTACCGATGGCAAACTCAACAACGGCGCGTCGGCTGGCTATGCTTTTGCCCTGGTCAATGGTCAATATCGCGGCTTGGCTACGGTGGGGCATACGGGGAGTCTGGCGGGCTATCGGGCTTATTATGTGCGTTTTCCGGCGCAGCGCTTTTCGATTATCATATTAGGAAATGCTGCTGAATTTACACCGACTACATTCGCTTATAAAATAGCCGATATTTTATTAGAATCGCATTTTACGGAGGCTGCTTCTGCGCTGATTTCCAGTGCTTTAGAAACAAAGCAACATGCTTTTACCGAACAGGATTTACAGGAATTTCCCGGACGTTATTATAGTGAAGAACTGGATGTTTTTTATAATATTATCAGAAAAAATGATGAATTATACGTGCAAAGTGGCTGGCAAACGCCGGTATCCCTGCGAACGCTGGTGCAAAATGAAGGATTTGGGCTTACGCCTGTACGTAATAGAAAAGGTAAAATAACGGAGCTGTTGCTACAATCCAGGCTGATTTATGCTATTAAACTTGTGAAAATGTAATAAAAACTTGAGTTTTTATATAAAGCTTGTAAGGTTTTATTTTAATTTAAATATTTTTTAATATTATAATACTTCCAGCGTCAATAATTCATCGCCATCGTCGCCGTCGCGGTCGTCTTTGAGCTTAATGCGTTTGTTAGCTTTTTCGGTGATAATCCAGTCATCGTTGAGGTCGTCAAGCGGTTTGGTCGTTACACCGGTATTGATAATCAATCGATTACCACTTGAATTGATTTGCCAGTTGCCGGTAGTGGTGGTGCCGGTTTTGGTCGCTTTAAAAACGCCTCCTTGCTCAAAAACAAAAGTATAGCCCGCAAAATCACTGGTTTCGTCTTTGTCTTTATCCCAATAATACGTCACGCGCCAAATGCCGGCATTCGTCAGGGTATCATCCTTGTTGGTAAAACTATCGTTACTATCATCCGTGCAAGACAATAAAATGGTGGCTGCCAGCAGCAGCAGCTGGAGTGATTTGTAAATGTTCATGGTAGAAGCGTGTTTTGTGTGTAATATTTATAAAACGCACTGTAGCCCGAAAAGTGTATGCAAATAGCTTATTAAGGAGGATATATGATACGATTTTTTAGTAACAGTGATATCCTCCTCAATTTTTTATTAAAATTAAGTGTTTGATTTTCAATGTTATGTTAGTAATAATTAGCTGTTTTTTACTTCTTTCACCGGGCAGGTGCTGATGCCAACCAGTGCATAAAGCGGGCAAAAACTAACCAGGCTGGTCAGCACAAAAATACCTGCCAATGCCA
>JBKBWT010000183.1:0-12690 GCA_046314415.1 Saprospiraceae bacterium | reverse complement strand
CACTCGGAAGTCTGCTACTTCTGTAAAATATGTGCCTATCTCCATCCCCAAATTTCCTATTTCCCCTGCAATCTTTCTAATTTTGGTGCGGAAACCCTACTCAGAAATAAGCTTATTTTTGAAACTTGGATTCCTTTATTTTCGTTTTGTTAAAAACTGCTACGATGAAAGCCGTTGCTATAAAAGGAATGATTGATCAGCATGGCGTTTTAACGCTGGAAGCGCCGCTGAGGTATCGAAATCAGGAGGTACAAGTGATTATTTTGATACCGGAAGAAGAATTGCTGGATGATGCCCAGTGGTTGAAGGGAATCAACACTAATCCTGCCTTTGATTTTTTGCAGGATGAAGCAGAAGATATCTACACTTTAGAGGACGGCAAACCTTTCTAACTCAATGAAGTATAAAATTGTACTGGTGCCTTTCCCTTTCGATGATTTAAGTGCCAGTAAAGTCAGGCCTGCCATCTGTCTTACTGAAAAAATTAGCATTTACAATCATGTTGTCATTGCATTTATTACCAGTCAGGTACAAAATGCTACGGAACAGAGTGACATTGTACTTTCGCAAACCGACGCAGATTTCCAACAAACCGGTTTAAGTGTTAGCTCGGCTATCCGCCTGCATCGTTTGGTGACAATTCCGACTAGTCTGATTCGTAGAGCGTTAGGAGAATTGCCTTCGACTTATCATCAGGAGCTAGCAGATAAATTAAGACAATTGTTTAAAATTTAAGTGCATAAGCAGTAGAAGCAGAAAACGCAAATAACACTAAATAAGCGATTCTTGCCAATTATTATTATTTGCGTTCCGATTCTTTATCATTCGCGCTTATGCCAGAATAATCAATAATCAATTATAAATAAACAATTATACCACCGGATATTTAAACACCGATTCCAATTGAATGCGCTTGCCGGTTTTCTGCGATTTACGGGCTGCTTCGATGATTTCCAGCACATGCAAAGAATGTTCCACGGTTATAAGTGGTTCTTTACCAGTTACTAAGCTTTCGCAAACGACACTGGCGCCTTGTTCCCACACGTAGCCGTTCGTGTCTGGCACATAACGTTTGGTTTTTTCGTCGGCTTTGGTCGCCATGTCCACGCCGCCGGGTGCCCAGTCGTAGCCAATCATGTGGATATTGCCCTCCGTGCCCCACACTGAAATCGTCGCTTTTTCCTGCCCGGTGCCGCCGTGACCGTACGGGTCGAAGTAATTAAACCCACTTTGCACGTGCGAGAGCGCGCCGCTGCGGTGCTCCATGAGTACCATGGCGTTGTCTTCGGCTTCTACTTTGATGGTGCCTTTGTCATCTACTTTACGGGTAGGGGTGATAATATTCGTCATTGCCACCACCGATTTCACCGGACCCAGCAATCCCGACAAGGTCGCCAAATTATACACCGCCAAATCCGGTAAGCTTCCACCCCCTTTTTCATAAAAAAATGCCGACCAACCCGGTCCCTCATGCCCGTAATGCGCATGCGCACAGGAGACCCTGCCAAGCTTGCCTTCCTGAATCGCTTTGGACATAAATGCAAATTGTGGACTATTCACCACCGCCGGAGCGCCCCAGATGCGCACGCCTTTTTGCTTCGCCAATGCCAGCAATTCCTTGCCTTGTTTATAGGTATTCGCCAGTGGCTTTTCACTCCACACGTGTTTGCCCGCTAAAATCGCCTGTTTATTCAAATGATAATGCTCCTGCATATTGGTCAGGTTAATCATCAGATCAAAAGATGCGCCTGCCAGCAATTGATTAATATGCGGGTATTGATTCGGAATGTTGAATTCCTGAGCGCGTTTCGCGGCGCGGTCGGGCTTGATGTCGCAAGCGCTCACCACTTCCACGTACGGTGATTTGCTCAAGTGCGGCAAGTAAACCCCGGAAACACTGCCACAGCCGATGATCGCTACCCGGATTTTTTTATCAAAAATCGGGAACGGATTCGCTTGTAAAACAGCAGGTGCAATCAGCGCCGCCGCGCCAACCGTGCCGACATCATTTAAGAATTTTTTTCTAGTAATGGATTTTGCCATGATATTGATGAATTAGGTTCAAGGTGAAAGAAAATTGACGTTTGAAAATTAAAAAAATCAACTGATTTTTCCTTGGCACTTCAATTTCAGCTAAATTTATACGCATAAAATATATTCAAAACCAATGAAAACGATACTCCTGCTTTCATCCTTCACATTAACCTTTCATATCATGACTGCCCAGCAACTCACGAAAGATCAGGCGCTTGCATTTGCAGAAAAGTTGTATCAAGTTGAAATTTTGTCGGAGAAGGGAAGGGATGCGCTGAAGGAAAGAATTGAAAAGGATCGTTTGCCTGCCTATGGAGAAGTAGAGCGCGAAGGAGGCTTTGAAGCGCTGCGGTTTTTTACTGAAGCTATGGCTAATGAGAAAATTAAAATAAATTTCAAAATAGTATTAAATTTTATATTGTACTTTGTATATTTAGCGAGCTATTATACACCAGTTAAAAAATGAAAATATTTCAAAAAATGGAACCGGAAAACCCTAGATTTTTTCTCATGACACTGGTATTTATAGTTTCTGGAAGCATTTTGTTATGGATAGGAGGTCATTGGTTAAATGATATTAAAAGTAAATTCGATAATGATATAGGAAATTTATACAGAGATTTTCCTATTAATTCATTAGAAAATAAGGATAATACGGAGGTGTATAAACTTAGAATAGAAGTAGTTAATAAAAGGATTGAAACTATTCAAAGGCAGTACATTTACAACTTTATTATCGGTGTATCCTTTATTATACTCGCCTTTTTAACACTTGTTCAAATACGCAGCCTAGAATCAGGTAGAAGATTTGATAAGAAAATCGAAGTTTATGAAACTACTTTTAATAAATTGTTTAGAAGCCTGTTTATAAGGGAATTAAAGGATCAAATAATAACAAAATCAAGGGATTTAGAAAATGAAATACGGTTGAAGTTTCCTCAAAATGGGATGTCTAAGGATAAAATTATTCAATTGATTAATGATAAAGTAAAGGAAGAAGAACTCAAAAAAGAAATAATTGATTCAGTAAATAGTAGCAGTATAGATATTAATGATATAATTTCAAGTATAAAGCTATATGTTCAAGAAATAGATTCTATTTCGCATCCAAAAATACCACTAGAACCCGAGGTTTTAAAAGAAACACTCAAAATTACTGCTGATTATTTGGAAAACGAATTTGAAGAATAATTTATGGGAGATGCCTTTTCTTTTCTTACCGAGTTTGTTAATGCGCCACTGAAACGCCTCGGAAAGCTCCGAACAGTATTTTTATTAATTAGTTTAGCTTTATCTATTGCTATTTATGAATATTTTATCAATCCACTAGATGCCAACTTGTGGAGTGTCTGGAACCTTTTTGAAAATCCTCGAAAATTAACTTTTATTTTTTATACAGGAAACCCAGGAGGAATTTACAATGAGTTAGGAATTGCTATGCAGGAGAGTTCGGTTTTCCCTAGAATAGAGCCTATAACAACGGGGGGTGGTTATGAAAATGCAGTAAAAGTACTGAGTGAGAAAAATGCTTTTGGATTAGTACAAAGACATGCTTTTGATGAGAGCGATTTTGTTGCTCAAAATATTAACTTTATTACACCTCTATATGCCGAACATTTGCAAATTGTATATCGGAAAGATAGTTCCTTAAATAATATAGTAATTTCTAATAATATGTCAGAACCCATGTTAGCGTTTTTTGCTAATGCTAAAATAAACACAGGGGCAGCCGGTAGTGGTTCTAAAAATTTATCAAGTCTAATTCTTTCCAAAATTAATGAGCAGATTTCAGATACAAATACACCACAGATATTGGATTACAAATATGATGAAGCTCGCCAAGGGCTAGAAAATGGTTCGCTTGATATTGCTTTTTTTTAACAGGGGTTGAAAATCAAACTGTAAGAGGATTACTCAATGATAAAGATAAGAGATTTGGATTGATTGATGTTGATCCCTCATTTATAGAAGATATCAAAATAAGATATCAGATGGAAATCAAACCCAATTTTTTTACTTATATAATAAATAATAGTGACACTATAAGAGTCTCTTCTCTTAGCTCTTACGCCTATTTAGTAGCCAGTAAAACAACCTCTTTAAGAAATATATCTTTTTTTATTAATAAATTAAATAAAGTAGGAGCTATTGAAAGGCAAATAGTAAAAAAAGAGGATATATTACCCTTTAAAGCTATTTTTGATGAAAACTATCATTCAATTCGCTTTAGCTCATTCAGAAGTCTTCTGATTTTTATAACTGCTGTGGTTGTAGCGACAATACCGGTTTTTCTTTTTCTCATTTGGGCTATTTCGGGAATTAATTACTGGAAATACCTGCGAGAAATACACCAAAATATAGTACTTGGAGCTATTCCAAATAATGTATTGCCAGTTAAAACTAAAAAAAATAAATTCAACCTAAGATTGAGAAAATTTGATAGTGATGAACGTATTCAATTTAAAGAACGTATTCATTTTAATATGGATCCTGGCAACTTAAAAAAACCACTTATAAGAAAAGATCAGTTATTTATAATAAATTCGATTTTGAGTGGACTTTCTTACATTGTTGAAACTCGTGAGAATCTCTCGCGCGATTTATCCATTGGAAAATTTATTGAGCAGCATTATAACTTTTTGAATGAGCGCTTGGATGCTCATATGCAGAAACTACGCAAAAGTTTAGCTATACGACTAAGTGAAGTAATCGAAAATAAGTATGAATTCTGGAAAAATTTAGGTAATGAAAAAACTCACCTTGAGTATTTAAGGCTTTATTTCACAGCGGATTATTTGGTAAAGGAAGATTATGAATGGCTTTGTTCCTTAGTAAAAAATACAGATAAGAAAAGAAATAAATCTTTCAATTATCCGCCTTTCAGGAGTTTGTGATAGATCAATGTGGCACATTTTTAAAATGTGCCACATTGAATGCAATGCTTAAAACTTCGCGCCCACCGACACATACCAAGTTCTTCCATCGCCCGGCATCAAGCCAGGACCCGGATAGCCTCCGGCGCGGCGAGTGGCGTAGGTTGCATCGTATAAGTTATTCACGCCGGCGCGGATAGCGTAGTTTTTCAGGAAGCTCAGGCGCAGATTCAGATCAGCTATGTCGTATGCCGGGATCAGACCGACCTGCCCGTTGGCGCTGGGCGCTACGGTGTTGGCAGCATCGGCAAATACTTCGCCGGTGAAGCTATGTTGGTATGATAGCGACACATTTTTATGCGTAAACGTCGCGCCAATGCGGTGGATGTAATCCGGGGCGTATTCTACTTTTTTACCGTCGAGATTGGTTTCGCTGAGCGATTGGGTTTGGCTATTGTAGCTAATTACTTGAAAATCATCGTATTCGGCATTGAGGAAAGATAAAGAGCCAAATACAGAAAGGGCAGTTTGGCGCAGGCGGTTGCCTTTTGCCAGCAGGCGGATGACGTCAATTTCAGCGTATGCCTCTACCCCACGCGATAGCGAAGCGCCGACGTTGGTGCGCAGGTTGAAGGGGCGATTGTCGGCACCGATTTGCGCCAGCGTACCGACGCGATTGTCATAAAACAATTGGAAAACGCTCACATCAAAGGTCATCCAGCCATCGACCGCGCCGCGGAAACCAAAATCGAGGTTGTAACCTTTAGAATCTTGCAAATTTTCATCAATCACATCTGTTGTAGCGCCTGGCGTCAGATCGCTGAACAGTACCGGACGGAAGGCTTGGGTAAAATTGGCATAAAACGCAGCGGTCGAAAAGGCTTTCCACTCAGCGCCCACGCCCGCGAGCACGACCGTACGGTTGCCCTCTTGCGGCGCGATGTTCACCGGATTGCCGTTGGCAATGTTGATGCGCCCTTGTGCGTCGTTTTGGATGAATTCTACCCGCACGCCTGGTGTAATAGACAGATTATCAGTGAGTTGGAATAAGTTTTCGGCAAAAAATGCCTGATTGTTGGTGGTATATTGTAAATCACGTGGGAAAAGATCATTTACAACAGCCAGATCGTAATCATTTCCAGTAGTACCAATACCTAATTGAAGACGGTCGGTGTCGCAGGTGTACCAGCGCGCCCCGGCGGCGAGGGCGTGTTGCTGACCAAAAAGGTTGTATTTGGTGAGGGTGCGCAATTCAGCGCTCCAATTGCTGTACAGATCGCGGTCCACCTGGCGCGGATTGAACGTGCCAAGTGATTCATTCAAGGTATCGGGAATGGTGATGGCGCGGACAAAACCGACGCTGTTTCTTTCGGATTCGATGTGGGAAACGCGCAGTGTCGCCTCGAAATTGGCGGAAGGCGTATAACGCAGCGTCGCATTGCCCACAAACCACGGCGCATTGAACCAGTTGCGTGCACGCACCGATTGGCGGGGATTTTCATTGAGTTGGGCATCCGTTAAGCCGCCGGGTTGCTGATTTTCGTAGGTAAAATAAGTGCCTTCTACCGACGCTTCCAACTTGTCGTTGAATTTGTAACCCAATCGTACAAAGCCGTTTGTAACCTGATATTCGCTATTTTGACGCCAGCCGTCGGCGAAGCGGTGATTGACAAAGCCGTAGTAATTGAATTTGCCGACCGTGCCGCCGATGGCATTAAACGTGCTGAACAAGCCGTAGCTGCCAACGGTATTGGAGGTTTCAAACATAAATTTGCGATCGGTGGGCGCTTGTTTGATGCGCATGTTGAGCAAGCCGCCAAATTGCGGACCGTATTGTAACGATGCCGCCCCACGAATCACCTCGATGCGATCCAGCGCTTCCATCGGCGGTGTGTAGTAGGCTTCCGGGTAGCCGAAAATGTCGGGCGTGATGTCGTAGCCGTTCTGGCGCACATTGAATTCCCAGGAGCGATTGGGGCTTAAGCCGCGGGTGGCAACGCCGAGCTGAGTGCCGGAGCCATCATTTTCCCAAACCATTATACCAGGCACTTTGGCAAAAATCTGGCGGGCGTTGTTAGTCACCAGATTAGCGTGTGCACGACTTAGCAGTACAATATCGTTCTTTTTGCCGGCGTAAATCTGCCCGTTTTCTACCGCACCAAAGCGCGTTACCCCCGTTTGCGAACGCAGCGCCGAGACAGTCACTTCTTCAATTTGAATAGTATCTTTACTAATATCCTGTGCTGTTAGCCAGGTGATACAATGAATCGTTGTAAAAATAGCGATGCAAAACCGTTTCATTGAACTTATCTTTATTTAGACAAAATCTAATTTCGCTGCAAAAATAGTGTTGCAACAGTATTGATACGAAATGATAGACTTGTATTTCTTAGGTAGCAAATTAGGTATTTGTTAGGTATAGCCTTGAGTACCAAGTACTAACAAAAAAAATAAACCCAATTATTTTATGCTGATTTTGGATGGAGTAAAAAAAGAAGATTTTACAAGCTGGATGAATAGCTGAAGTTTATTCTTGACTTTCTTTAAAAGGCGATTCCTCTCGTTGTTTTTTAATGAGTTCCCGTTCAAAGTAAATTGCTACCCAGATGAAGGCGATCACCAAAATAAGCAGACCTTCGTAAATACGTTGGAAAATAAGCACATCATATAAGCCGTGTGCCAATACGGCAAATATCAAGCCTTTGATTAGTAAACGATTTTGAACCGCTTTTTTGAATTTGGCTTTGCCGACGTAATAGCCGATTAAAACTGCAAAAACGGCATGCGCCGGTACGGCAGTAAAAGCGCGTAAAATGGTAGTACCTAAGCCATATTCCATTGCGTAAAGCATATTTTCGGCAGTAGCAAAACCCATTGCCACGATGACGCTATATACGATGCCATCCAAGGGTTCGTTGAAAAAACGCCGCGGGTAAAAGAAGAGTAATAAGACCGTAAATTTGATGATTTCTTCGAGTAAGGCAACAGCGAGAAAAGAAAACAGCAGCAAATTGCCAATCTGATAGGAACTGCGCACATAATGCGTGCTGATCCATTCTTCCAATTGGATAATCGGATAGGTAGCGGCAGCGCCCAGCGTGAAAGCCAGCAAGACCTGCCATTGTGACTCGTGTTCGTACTTGTCGGTACGATAAATATACCAGCAGATTAATAAGCCCGGTAAGGCAGCAAGCAAAATTAGCAATGGATCAACAACTGGTATTTTCACGGTTTAAATTTCGGTTATTGTAATGTGCTCGCTACTCCTCTAATCATCTACATCAACAATCAGCGTCAAGAGCGACTATAGCTACAACAGCATTCCATGGTATCAAAAGTATCTATTTAATGCACCATTTCAGAAATTCTATCACGGCTTGTTGGGTCTTTTTACGCGCTTCAAACATCCCCATGTGCCCGACTTCTTCCAGGATAACAATAGAACTCATATCGGGTAAAGTCATTTGGTTCATACTGGCGTCTTGTGGTATCGCTGTATCTTCTTTGCCAATTATAAATAATACGGGCTGTTTGAAGGTTTGTAACACCGCCGAACGATCCGGGCGATCGCGCATGGCTTGCAGCGCCGTAATAATAGCTTGTGGCGAGTAAGCAGAGGCGCGATGCACCAGTTTGTCCACCAAAAAGGAGTTACTTTTGACGAATTTCGCAGCGAAAAATCCCGGAATTAATTGCTTGACAAACAAGGGGGTACCTTTAGTTTGGACTACTTCGATACTCCGGCGGCGTCCTTCTTTCTTTTCCTCCGTATCCGCATAAGGATGCGAATGGAACATGCCCAATCCCAGGAGTTGATTGCTGTATTTTTCGGCGAAAGCCATGCCAATGTAGCCGCCCATCGAGTGACCAATATATACGATTTTGGTAATATTTAGGTGTGAAAGTAATTCGTGAATAATGTCCGACATTATTTCGATGCTCGCATTTTCCACCGCTTCGCTCTTGCCAAAGCCGGGCAAATCCAGGGTAATTACTTGATAACCAGCTTTTACGATTTCCGGTTTAAATTCATCCCAAACGCTACTATCCATCCCAAACCCATGAACAAATATGACCGGCGCGCCTTTTCCTTCGGACTGGTATGCGATTTTTTTCTCTTGAAACGTTATAGATTTCATCTTTTAAAATATGAGATATGAGAGGTGAAATTTGAAATAAAAATTAAAATGTGGAAGTTATGAAACTGGAAATACGCAAAAGGAAGTTCTAGCAATCTTTTCAACATTTCACATCCCAGCTTTCACAGCTCAAATTTCACATTTCATATTTGTTAAGTGAATTTGCATAAAAATAGAAAGGCAAATCGGTTTTTTATATCTTTACTACAAAAGAATGAGGATACGAGGGGAATAATGGCTATGTCTAATTTTTCGGATATAAAAACGAACATGTCGAGGTTGGAACGACTGGAGCGGGAACTGAACCTGAAACAACTCCAAATAAACCGCCTTTTGAGTATTACGCAGGCTATCAACAGCAATGTGCCCGCTAAGGAATTGTACCAAATGTACCAATCTTTCCTGAGCTGGGAGTTGAGCATCAAAAAAATGGTGCTGTATGTGAAGGGCGATCGGGGTTGGCTGTGCGAGGCATCCCTGGGCATCTCGGAGGAGTTGTTGAATCTGGACGTATCGTTGTACCTGCAACGCTATACCTATCTCAAAAATGTGGAAGATGGCGACCATCCGCTGCTGCGCGAATTTGATGTAGTCATTCCGGTACGGCATAAAGAACATGCCATTGCGTATGTTTTTATTGGTGGCTTCAGCGATGAAGAAGACATGTACAGCAAGGTGCAATTTATTACAACAATTACGAATATTATTGCGGTAGCCATTGAAAATAAGCGCCTTTTCAAAAGACAATTGGAACAAGAACGGCTCAAGCGGGAAATCGAACTCGGCAGCGAAATTCAGCGGCGGCTCATTCCAAAAACTTTGCCAAATAAGGGCTGCTATGAACTCGCAAGCATTTATAAACCAGTGATGGGGGTTGGTGGCGACTATTTTGATTTTATTGAATTTGATGACGGTAAAATCGTTTTCTGCGTCGGTGATATTTCCGGTAAGGGCGTAGCAGCTGCCTTGCTAATGGCAAATTTTCAAGCGAATTTTCATACGTTGATTAATAAACGTTCTACGCTCGACGATTTTGTGCGCGACCTGAATCGCTCGGTGAATCTGATTACCGAAGGCGAATGGTTCATCACCTTTTTTATTGCGGAGTACGACATAAACGAGCGCAAGCTCCGCTACGTCAACGCCGGGCACAATCCGCCGGTAGTGGCTACCGTTGATGAATTTTATTTCCTGGACCAGGGTTGTACCATGCTGGGATCATTTACCGAATTACCGGAAATCGAAGTAGGCGAACATTACCTCGACGAATCGGCGCTGATTCTGGCTTTTACCGATGGTTTGACCGATATTCGCAATAAGAACGGGGAGTTCCTCAGCGAAAAAATGCTGCATGATTTTGTAAAAAATAACTACGATCTCTCGGCATCTATTTTTAATAAGTTGTTGATGGACAAGATTGAAGCCTTTAAAGGTGAGCAGACTTACCCAGATGATTTTACCATTCTGACCTGTAAAATTCTGCTGAATTAATGCTGGAAAAGTGATGGTACCTAACCGCGCTTTACAACAATTCTTGCATAAATGCCTTTATTATTGTACATTAATCGCTGATTTAGACAATGGATGTTAGACTCCAGGCAATAAATCAATCCACATAAGCTAACATGTATTGTCTAATGTCTATAAGGTTCAACAAATACGTATGAAGGATAAGAATGTAGCTGGTATTTTGGCATTATTCCTGGGTGGTTTTGGCGTGCATCGGTTTTATCTGGGGCAGGGTGGATTAGGCTTTTTTTACCTTATTTTCTGCTGGTTTCCACTGATGTGGGTCATCGGCATCATTGATGCAATTGTATTTTTTACAACCGATAAAGATACCTTTGATGCCAAGTACAATAAGCAATTTATAGAAGTAAGACGCCGCAGCAATCCTGATTTCCAGCGGGAAAGACCTTACTATGATCGCAATATGCAACGCCAGGAGCGTCAGGAATATCGAGAACATCGGCGGGAGCAACGCAGTCCTGCACCTGTGCGGGTAGATAACAGTGAGTTGAAAAACAGCGGTATTCGCAAATTCCGCGATTTCGATTATGACGGTGCTATCGAAGATTTTCAGAAAGCCTTGAAGCTCGACCCCCGCGATATTGCGGTGCATTTTAATCTGGCTTGCGCTTATTCGCTGAATGAAAAGCCCGAGCAGGCATTTTACCACCTCGATAAAGCGGTAGAGTTGGGTTTCAATGACTTCAAACGCATCAAAAATCACGACGCGCTGGCTTATTTGCGCATCCAACCAGACTTTGAAGAGTTCGAAAAAAATGGCTTCCGTTTGCAACAGCAGACCGCCGAGACAGTTGATCTGGCGAAGGAAACGTTGGAAATTCCGGTAGAAAATGAAACGGTGCTTGAATTGCAGGGCAATGACCTGCTGGAGCAACTCAAACGGTTGGGCGACCTGCGCGAAAAAGGACTCCTAACCGAAGAAGAATTTGCGGCACAGAAGAAGAAATTACTAGGTTGATGGGTGTGGTTAATAGCAACAATAAGATCCAGTTGAAAATGGAATACAACCTTGTTAACGGTTGTCTAATCTTTTAGAAAAGTAGCTTTATTGATAGCGTTAAAGAAAATTAATTTTAATCCTACCAGCAAGATGCTTTTTTAACAGTTTGATAGCCAACACAGTACGGTGGCGATTCGTTTTATCGAAAAATGACGACCCTCACATGATTGCAGAAGAATTAGTATCGGATGAAATTATACCCCTTCGCACCTCTGACACGGGCGAAGATGGACTTGGTATGATGAACGAGTTTTATGTGCGGCATCTGCCGATTGTAAATAACCAGCAATTGCTCGGGCTTATTTCGGAAGACGATATTCTTAACTTCGATGCGACGGAGCCGGTGGGCTCTTACAGCTTGTCGATGAGTCATCCCTACGTGCAGGCGCGCGACCACATCTATGAGGTGATGCGGGTGCTGGCAGAGTATCAGCTTACGTTGGTAGCGGTGGTGGATCAGGATGGCAACTATGTGGGCGTAGTGACACAGGAAGACTTACTGCGTTATTTTGCAAATATGGCGGCTTTCAGCGATCCTGGCAGTATTATTGTGCTGGAAACCCACCGGCATGATTACTCGCTGGCAGAAATTGCCCGCATTGTGGAGTCAGAAAATGCAGTGATTTTGAGTTCCTTCGTTTCCTCGGCACCGGATGATACGGAGATAAATGTCACCATTAAAGTAAATACCCAAAATATTGGCGCTATTTCCGCTACATTTACCCGATTTAATTATATTATCAAAGCTTCTTTTAATGAAGCGGAATACCTCGATACCCTCCGAGAGCGCTATGATTCATTTATGTCGTACTTAAATGTATAAAATTGCCAAAATCGGCTGATTCCCTGTTTTTTAGCAAAAATTCATTCGCCCGCTTTATCACTTTTCTAAAATCCAATCGTCCTTTTTCTGCGTAAGCTTTAAAAGAAAAAAATTGTCGTACGTCTGGCTTTTCATTTTCCTAAAAAGTTCTAAATTGTATTCATATTCAGAGAATCTGTTTAAAATTAAAGAAAAAGAATAATATGAAAGAAAAGTGATGTTGTAAATTTACAAGAGGAAAAAGAAAATTTGTAAAACACAACATCACTGAAATGCTGGATGCAAAGCTAC
>JBKBWT010000182.1:0-12697 GCA_046314415.1 Saprospiraceae bacterium | reverse complement strand
GAACAGTACGTTGATATAGTCCTTCAAAAATCAGTCCGTAAATATCGCGCAGGTAAGCATCGCGTGCTGCAATATCCTGGAACTGCCGATCTACATACAATTGTACCGGACCGCAATTGTCCTTACTACCTTCGTCAACATCTTCGACCGTAGTGCCGCCAATACCTTTTGCATCAGGACCGCCGATGGAGAGATTAATCTGATCATCTACTACCGCCAGTGGCTCCGTACGATCTTCAATGCGCAAGGTGCAATCTTTTCTACGTTTATTGCCACAGCCATCCTCTGCCAGATAGCGCAGAATGTAAGTACCGGTGTCAATATTATTAACAATAGCGCCAGGTACTGCTTCGGCTTTTATCACCTCTCTTGGAATATACTTGCCCGTCCAGGCACCGAGAAAATCGTACTCCTTATCAAGTACCACCTGAATGATTTGTCCTTTGACGGTGTAATCCGAGCAGTTCTCGGTTATCTTCGGCTCAGGCAGCAGGAAGGTAGCGGTACAATCGAACGGACCAGTAGAAATCGTCAGCACGGAATCCCAGGGATCTTTTTCCGGACATTCGATCAGCGGTGCAGTAAAGTCGCCCATTTTAATCACTTGTTTCCAGTTGAGTAGCAATGGGTTAGTCAAGGTTCCACCACACCAGTTGTACAATGTCCACTTACGAATCAGTTTGCGCGAGCCTTTACAAATACCGATTTCAGCGGCATCTTCATATGTAGCGCCGAGGTTACAATAGACCTCATCCAATTCGTGCAAACCAAAAGCCGATATCACAAATGGACGTCCGGCAATGTCAGGCGTCGGATTACCATTTGGATCAAGCTTGATATATTCATCGCATTCTACCGGCACTGTCATGGATGGACGCTGTACGTCGAGGATGCTTGGCGGACGGAATTTGATGTGTTGTTCACAAACGGGTCCGATGGTGTTACCAGAACGATCTTTTGCGTACCATTTACGAATGAAGTAAGTAGTATCGCATTTTCCATAATTAATCAAATCGCCGTCAACAAACCATTTTTCAACCATGTCCATCGAGCAATTATCTAAGATAACCGGTGCGCCTGTATAAACTTCGCTGCCGGGTTTGCGATGGATAAATGGCACGTCGCTACACAACAAATCATAAGTCCGATCCAATTCTTGTTCTGCTCCGAAGCCACCGCCTACTATCTTACCATCCCCATCACTTAGTGCATAAATTTTGAACGGATCTCCAGGTGTACAATCTGCACCGGAAGTGGTCACCACCAGTGTGTATTTCTGATCTTTTTTCAACGGCAAGGCAATGCGAATTCTGGCTTCCAGCGGATTGGCAATAATAGAGCCATAAGCCGTCAGGTTGTTTTGAGCGATGATATTAGAACATGGTTCATCCGGATCAAAGCTGCCCTGGTACAGCGAGAACATACCAGCATCGGTCGGCATTTCCAGCTCAAATGTATATTTATCATCCTTATCTACCTCAATACCGCTAATGACATTATAGAAACGCTGGCAAGCCGGGAATTGACCCAATTCAGCATAGCAGGTAAAGCCAGAGAAATCAAGCGCAGCATTGCTACCAATGGTACCGTTCAGCGTTTGTACCTTCACTTTTACAGTTACTTCATCTACGATAGCAGGTGGACATTCAACTACTTTTGGAGGCGTCTTATCCTCAAATTTCACATAACCCCACACACCATTACAATAGTCAGCCACGTTGAACACCTGCACACGCAGCGTATCTCCTACAAAATCCTTGGCATTGAACTTTGCATTTGCACCTAATGCTAATCTTCTATCCTCCTTATCCAAAATCTGTACCCGATAGAAGCCACCCAACGGATATTCCAGGTCGCATTCTGGGAAATAGCGCTGAATCAATTGGGCTGCACTGAGGCTTGCATTGCATTCCTCATCCAGCGTGACATTTACCACAAAGTTTTGTGATACGTCAATTTCCAATTTCTTCCAGCAATCATCCAGCTTCAGTGGCCCGTCCATATCGTGGTACTTGCTTGGGAAATCCGGCGCATGGTCAGCCTCAAACGTTTTCTTGTTGCTGGTCAGGTCTTCCGCTACAAATTGCGGATTGCCCGATTTGCACATATCTGGGATGACAATACCTTGTAGATTAACTGCTTTACCACTCACCAATGCCTGCGCTTGCGGCATAGCCGGTGCACTGCCTAATCTTGGATTAATTTCAAATGTCACCCGAATGCACACCACCTCGCCTGCTTTCAATATGCCGCTAATTCCATCCAACAGATTGGTAATATTCGTACCGTTGTAGGCGCCGCTCACGGTTGGCGCAATGGTAGCGGTCGTTTTGTCGGTTGCAATTTCTACTTTGATCACTTTTTTGAACGCAGCACCGTAGGCGTTGGGCGCATCCAGATCAAGGGTAGCTTGCAATTTCTCCAAACTTGCCCCAATCAACTTGCCGTCTATTTCTTTATAACCCGTATTTTTAATACAAACATCGGCGAGGACATTGAAGCTACCACATTCCAAACTAGTTGGGAAGTCCACACCGACATTGGTAATAATGCCTTCCAGGTTGGGTTCTGGAATCCACCCGAAATCATTGCTTTCGTCATAGCGAGCATCTGGATAGCCATTCACACTGCCCTGATCATTAAAGCCATCTTCGCCGGTGCGCCAATTTGTGAGCAATAAATCCGGTACCGCAAAAGTTATAGCCGGTGTGCCATCGCTGTCCTTGTCATCATCTGCGCCTTGATTCGGAACAGTAAGGATATGATGAACCGGTGTAATATGCGCTTTTGACTCATAAGCCAGTGCCAGATTGTCGTATTTCTCTGGCGTCAGGCGATAATTCCCTTTTATTAAACCGCAGAAGAAATAGCGTCCTTCTGCATCAGTTACATCTTCGTAACGAGTATTATCGGCGGTGGTTGCAAAATTGCCATCCGGACCGGCGTAATCGAGGAAAATTTTCACCCCAGGCACGGCGGGTTCATGCGGCAAGCCATCCTGGATGCCATCCAGATTATTATCAAACCAAACGATATTGCCTACTTTGCCAAGGGTTACCAGATGGTCTTCTATCTCGCCCGCCGGCATTGGGTCATTACCATATACTTCAGGACCATCGGGACCTAGGGTTGGATTATTGGTCAAACGGAAACGGAAATACGCTAGCCCACCCGGATACAAGTTCGGATCATTGGGTACGTTGAAGCACAATTGTACCTGTTGATTCACCCCTGGCGTGAGCGCATTATTGGTCAAACCAATAAAGGAAATAGCTTCGTTGGCTTCAAACGTTTCGTTGGCGTTGTAATCGCTCCAGGCACGCAAGTACCAGGTTTCCCCATTTAATTGCGCCGGATCAAGCGTGTATCTTACACTGATGCAAGCCTGATAGCCCATAACAATTGGCGTAAGGAAGGTAATTCCATCTTCATCGTCAGTACAGTTCACTGCACCAATCGCTTCGTTGATATTGGATGGTTGACCAACCGCACCCTGCATGTTATCATCTCCCATTGGTAGCAGTGGTGGATTTGCCACTTGATTGATAGAACCGGCGAGTGGATCCACTTTTGCCGCCTGTTCGGCATCTACGCAAGTACCGAGGAATTTACCGGGCTGAATGACGTGTACCGGCGGAAGTACTGTTGCCAGCAGTTTTTCTAACGGATCATTCTTGCCATCTGGTGCAAACAGATTATTGTCAGCCAATACCTCACCATAATCCAAACCGGCAAAACCAACGTCGAACGTTTCATCATTCTGCTCATCCGGGAAGTTCAATACCATGTCATTTGGCGGTGTGAGTTGCCCTTTATCGGCAATACCATTTTCATTTAATGGACGGTTATCCGCTTGTCCATATGGAATATCAAAATTCAGTAACACCCTGCCAATCAGCACATTATCAACCACTTGGTCACTCTGTGTGCCATCGGCAAAATCACTGTCCACAAAATCACCCGCACTTCCCAGGGCTGCGCCCGGAGCCGGGCGATTTGGACGCGTGGGCGTCATATCTTTCGGTGTTTGAATAACCAGTTGGTAGTTGTAGTTCTCATTTGCACTGACGCCGTCTTCTAGTAATCCGCAGAAAGCATAGATGCCTTTTGTTCCGTTGAAAGTACCGGTTGTATCGTGATAAACGCGATCATCGCCGACAGGCTGTGCGATATTTGTCGTTTGAATAATGCCATCGGCACCGGAGAAAATCAGGGCAACCGGTACATTATTAATACCCAGATTCGCTTCATTGGCATCCTGAATGCCATCAAAATCGCGGTCTTCCCAAACGAGATTGCCCACTTTGCTCAGCGGAATGAAATAATCTTCCACTTCACCGTACGGAATACGACCTTGCGGATAATTCGTTTCTGCCGGTAAAATGCCATCCGGGCTCAGGCGCGGATTATCGCTGATGCGGAATCGGGCGTACATATCACCCTGAAAATACTGAGCATCCGCCGGTACATTGAAGCAAAGTGTAACTTTGCCATTACCCTGAGTGATGTATGATTTCTCGAGGCGAAGTGCATTGGTGTTCGGCTCAAGCGGAGCAGCGATATTATTTAATTTTGTAAAGCGAATCTGCTCGCTCGCGTCGAGTATTCCATTGCCATTGTAATCAATCCAGGCATTTAAAAACCCATCCGGACCGTTGAAATTGTCCGGTAGTTCGTAGGTAATTTCAATACAAGCCTCGTAACCCGGAATAAGCGGTGTGATAAATTTAACGCCATCTTCATCATCTGCACAATTAGCACCGACTTTGAAACTCTTTGGATCATTATCCGTAGCGTCGTCGCCCAGGTCAGCGCCATTGCCTTTATAACCAGCCTCGGCATTGGGCGCACCGTCCACTTCGGCATCGGCGCAAACACCGAGGAAGAAGTCCGGACGAATGATATGACGTGGTCCATTCTGAGCCAAAGTCGTTTTATAATTTACGCCTGAACGCTCCGCCACTTGCGGCAGATCACCAAAATCCAAACCATAGTAACCTACGTCAAAACGCTGATCCACCCGATTATCCGGGAAACCATCTACCTGATTTACATCAATAAGATTCGCCAGGTCTTGATCGCCAATGCCCGCTTCATTTTCCACGAGTGGTCCTTGCAAGGTGAATGCTCCGGTTTGTACCAGCAGCGTATTGCCGATGGGCAAGCCATCGCTGTCTTTATCTTCATCTTGGGAAGTGGTGATGTTGTTCGGTCGTGTCGGCGTCAGGTCTTTCGGATTTTCAAAAACAATATTGTAAGTGCCTTCAATTAAGGCATTGAAGTAGTAGATACCGTTTTTCTGCTCGCCATCTACAAAAGTATAGGTTCCGGTAGTCGTTTGGAAAACCTGGTCATCCCCCACAGCGACCGGAGGGAAGGTATTGAGATTGGTTTCGAAAGTGCCATTCTGACCGGCAAAGATCAAAGCCACCCGCACACCATTGATACCTAAATCTTCTTCCGTGAGGTCTTGTCGTCCATTGGCATTAACGTCTTGCCAAACGAGGTTACCAATTTTCGCCAGATTGACGCGATAGTCTTCCACCTCACCATTGGTGGCTAAACCGGTCGGCTGTGCAGCAGCGAGGTCAGTTGAAATTCGGAAACGGAAGTACAATACACCGGCATTTGCACTGGAAATATTTGGCACGGTAAAGCTATAATCCGCATTGACCAAGGCGCCATTCGCCGGTACGGTGGGCGTGGTTGTAAACGTAATTGGTTCGAGTACACGGTCGCCATTGAAGTCGCCAAAAGCATAGATGGTAGCAGGCTGATTGAATTGGTTGGTCGCGTTGAAGCGAATACGAGCAGTTTGCCCCGGCATCAGCGGTGTCAGGAATACGACGCCATCTTCGTCATCCCCATCGCCATTTGCCAGCAGATTAGGATTACCATCCAATTCGGTATCCACTTTGGCACCGAGAAAAGTACGTGCACTATTAGGACTTACACCGTGGCGAGCGCCATTGTGTTCAAACGTAGTCGGGTATTGTCCATTATCCGCAACATCCGGCAAATCACCAAAATCAAGTCCGTCAATCACGATGGTTGCTGTGGTAGAATCAGCATTCCCACATTCATCGGTTGCAACGAAGGTTACGTCAATCGACCCCTGAGTACAGAGCATATTCGCCTGATCGAATACAAAGTTGTTCGTCCAGGTAAAGTTTCCGCAGACATCATCCGCTACAGCGCCACCATTATTATTCAACCAATCGAGGATTGCTTCAATGCCCAGTGAGCCATTTTTACAAATCGCCAGAATATTCTGAGCAGGTACACTAATGACTGGAGGTTGCGTGTCCACAATGATAAAGCGCGCCATTGCCGTAGCAAAATTGCCAGCCTGATCCGTGACAGTGAAGGAATACGTGTAAATAACCGTTCCACCACAATTATCATCTATGGTTTCCAGTTTATAACTCCAAGCCAGGGCTGCCATATCCGTACAATTGTCCGTTGCAACAGCATTGGCATGATTATTCAACCAGGTTTGCAGTTGAGCGTTATTGCCCATGCCATCACACTCCACCGTCAGGTCCATCGGTTCCATCGTCGGCGTAAAGGCGGGCGCCTGATCGTCTTTGACAATTACGGTAAAAGAACAACTTACGGAATTGTTGCTGGCATCGGTGGCAGTATATGTCACTATGGTTGTGCCAAGATTGAAAGGTACGCCACCGACATTATTATTTCCTGAACCGGTGGTGGCTCCAGTTAACGTATATGTAATCGTTACATCACAATCATTATAGGTCAGCAATGGTAAAAATTCTATTGCATCAGGCGTATAGGTACACAAATCCTGATCCACATAGCGAGTCACCGGATAATTGGGCAGATATGGACATACTAATGCCGGCGGGATGGTATCAATTACAAAAACGGTATCAATACAAGTATTGGTATTACCGGCAATATCGCGGATAGTTACTTCTACCAGGTTGATTTCACCCACGTCTTCGCAGGTGAAAACATCAGGAGTCATGGTGACGGTTATATCCCGACAATTGTCAATCGCGCCAATTAGTACTTTCGCCGGATCGAGCTTGTGTACGCCAGTCTCATTCAGCGCTACTGTGTAATTACGACAGCCCATATAAGGCTTCAGCGTATCACGCACCGTGATGGTAAAAATGCAGGTGTCATAATTGCAGTTATCATCTTCCGTGACCAACCGCCCCTCCACTTCAGGGTAATCCGAGCAGAAAATGGTATCAGGAATCACCTTTACAATATTGACTTTCCCAGTGCCCCCGACGGGTAGATCATAACTATTCAATGAGTCAAAAACGCTCTCCGGTGTGACCAGCGCATAGCCCCATTCATTCAGATAAACCGTAGTATCCTTGCAGGCAACGATCGGCGGAATATCATCCGGGTCGAGCAGCCAGGAGCCATTCTGTAGTGGAATTTCATTATTCTGGTACGTTTTGGAATAATCCTGGTGTATTCTTGTATCTCCAATGCTGTTGCTAAATACCCGGTCATTCTTGTATAATGGCGGCAGCAACTGATCTCCACCGGTAATACCAAAAAGCAATCCGCCAAATTCCAAAAACCGAATGCCTAGGTCCAGGAAGGCCTGACTTCGGGTTTGCGCGGTAAATTTGCTGCCATTTAAAGCGTAAACATTATTGATTGGCAAATCAGGTGGAACCGTATTCGCCGGGAAGGAAGGTATCACCAGTTTGATGGAATCCCCGGTAGTTACATTATTGATAATCTGACCACTGTTCCATACTCCGTTTCCAACCCGGTAAGCCATAGGGATGCCCAGATCAATAGATTGCAATGTTACATTAGGAATAAATTTAAAATCTCCCTGCAAACTATTGCGCAAGAAAATATTCAAATCCACTAAGTCTATGACAATGAGCCCTTTACCAATAGAAATCCGGGTTGCAAACTGAAAACCGGTAAGCGTAGAATCCCGCAGCGCCGCTGGAATCAAATAATCTATGAAAGAAGAAACGTCCACCCGGAATAAGCTAAATTCACTTTCGGTACCGCTCACAGTCATGGTATCCCGCATAAACTGGGGCGGCTGCAAATCGCGTTCGGTCAGCCTGCCTGCAATAAAATCAAACTCTGGTACAATTTGACCCGGAATAGGCGGCAATCGGTATCGCACCTGATCTTTATTGGGGTCGTATTTCACCATAGAAAGTGCAGTAAGTGCTGCATCCGTACCGTCAATAATGTCTTGATCGGATAGCTGCCGACCAGTTTGCGCTAACACATAAGCCTTAATCACTTCCAACAGAAAATCTGGCACATCATCCAGACTGGCGCCAAAGCAGCTCAACATATCGCCCAGATTGGCTCCATCTTTATACACCTCATCACAGTTTCGGAGCAAAGCCTGGCTACCAATAGTACCGACAGTATATTCCGGCGTGAGCGCCCATGAATTGTTATAACGAACTCGATAACCGATACAGCTCGGACCAATGCCCGTTGGATTGGGAATACCGATGCAAGCACTAAAATTGAGGAAGAACCTTAATCCAAAAGTAAGGTCATCCATCAACATTCCTATCTCCTGCTGCAAAACCCCCGGATCAACCTGCAAAGTGGATAAATCCGGTCTGGGATCAAAACTCGTCGTAATATTGATGGTATCATTACAGCCAAAGAATTTGGCTTCGGGGTGCCCGACACATAGCAATCCCTGATAATTGATATTCACTTTGGCAGAATCTGCCTCCTTCAATTGGTCATAAACGCCAAAACGAAAATCCACGCCAGGCGTGATGCCCCAGTTAATGTTCACAAAAGCCAGGTTGATGCCGTTGGCTGAAACGCCTAGTCCTTGTTCTACGAAGTCAGGAATATCCACCCCCAGATAACCTTCTATAATCTTGAATAAAATACTGGCACCGATAGAGGTTTGGTTATTGCCTACAAAATCAGAGAAGCGCCTGGTAAATTCAAAGCGGTTATTCGCATCGCCTCCCACCAGCGGAAATACGGCTTCAATGGTATCCTGTATCGCAAGTGGATTGCAGGTTCTACCTGGTCCTTGTGCTTCAAACACCAATACATTGAAAACACAGGAAGCCGAATTACCAGAGGCATCCGTCGCCCGATATTCTATGCGATAAGTACCTGAAGATCGCGCTTCGCCGGAAGCTGGACAGTGACACGGTTCACTTGTAAACCGCTCGGGCAGTTATCAGAAAAAGTAGGAATCGGGTAATTGATAGTGGCAGTCGCTTGTCCGGCTGGTAAATTTACAATGATGGTCTCATTACAAGCAGTTACTATCGGGCGCTCTTCATCGCGCACTATCACATAAAAGCTGGAATCACGAAATTTATTCTGGCTATCAGTTACCCGATAAGTTACGATAGTTGTCCCGATCGGAAAAGTGCTGCCAGAAGCCAATCCGGCGGTACGCTGTAAAGTAGGATTTGGGCAATTCGCATCTACGGTAGGCTCCGCCCAGGAGAATACGGCACCACACTCGCCCGGCGCTGCCACGAGAATTACGGTATCATTGGTCAGCAAAGAATCCAGGAAATAGGTAAATACCGGACGATCAAACTTGGGTAAACCACAACCGTTAATACCATAAAAAGCATAAGCCGCTCCATTCTGATAGCGAACCTGCCCCACGTAGGTACTGTCGTTTCCTTGTTGGTTGGGCACCGTGATGTTACGGGTGTAAAATTGTGACAAGGTAAAAGCAGCACCGGCAGCCACATCATCTACGCCATCTCCATTGACATCTCCCAATCCGGCTACAGCATTGCCCAATCGGGTTTTGGTGCTATCACTTTCGACAAACCAGTCAGGATTTGTATTCGGTGCGTTGCCGCCATAAAAACCAAATACTGCACCCCTATCATCCACCCCTGATGAATAATACAAAGGCGCTCCGACGATAAAATCATCGTTCCCATCATTATTCACATCGCCTGCTTTGGCAATAGAGGCACCAAAGCGTGAACCGGAAACGGGACCCAGAATACGGGGTCGGGTGCTGTTATTAAACGGCGGCAAATGGTTAAGATAAACATACACCGCACCTTCTCCAATGGAAGTGGAATCATTCACATAGCCATTGACAAAGCCATCCGAGCCTAAGGCAAAATCCGATTTCCCATCGTCATTAAAATCGCCGACGCAAGCCACCGCAACGCCTAGTCGAGCCCCATTGTGTTCTCCGGTATAGGTTGCATCTGCAGTTGCATCGGGCGGATTTCCACCATTATAAAAATAGACATTACCCCGCGCCATATTTTCGCCAGGTGCTCCCACCAGAAAATCGTCAAAATTGTCATTATTTTGATCTCCGGCACCGGATACTGAAAAACCATACAATCCATAAGGTTGGGTACCTGTACCCGTCCAAGCCGCCGCCGCATTGGTAGGAATACCACTCATGGTACTGTAAAACAATTGTGCCCGACCCACACTTTGGTTTACACCAGCCGAATAATTCGGTGCACCCACAATGATATCTGGTCGCCCGTCATTATTAACATATCCGGCACTCGCCAAAGAAAAACCAAAGCGCATCGTATCACGCTCTCCATAAAGCGTATCTGAATTGCCCGGACTTAAACCAGCCATCTCCCCATAATAAATGAAAACTGCTCCTTCATCCCGATCAGCATTATTGGCAAGGGTATCCACCGCAATATTCCAATTTTCATCATAATAAGGAGCGCCCACCAATACATCTTCTCTGCCATCGCCGTTGAGGTCGCCGCCACAAGCCACCGTAAATCCAAATCTACCTCCTGTTTGGAAACCTCTTAGGACAACTGCAGGCGTGTTCGACAAGCCCGAAGCCGAACCCAGAAAAATCCGCACTTCCCCACTATCGCGCCGCGCACCCGGCACGCCTACAATCAAATCACCATAAGCATCGCCATTGACATTACAACCGGCTACTGAATTGCCCGCATTCAGACTAAAACTATCCGAACTTGGCTCGAATGACCACTGCGCCGCCGTAAGCGGATCAATGGTCACCGGATACGTCAAATCGCTACCCGAAGCAATCAATTGCACTTCATAAATCCCATCTTGCGTAGGTTCTATCCGCATTTCTGCCGCCAGGTTTTTTCCACTGGCGTCAAAAACCTGCAAATCCTGATAGGAAATAATTGGACGATTGGTATTTTGATCCAACAACAACAAGCTACGACCACCAACAGGCTGTGCTTTCAGGTTGGTTTTCAATTGTAATGACACTTCAAAGGTTGCCTGATCTTTCGGACCTTCCAGAATTACAAAGTCTTGCCGCAAGCCTTCTACCTCATTCGTAAAATCTACTCGAAATGCTGCACCATGCTGCTGGGACAAGCGATTTTCGTGCGTACTAAACGCTGGCGAGAGCAAGGTTGGCAGGTTTTCTCCATTCACCGCAATACCTGAAAGCGTATAAGTCGCATCCCAGTTATTCCCGCGAAAAGTTTCGTCGGATCTGACTTTAAAGGCATTAGAAGCAAAAACAAAATTCAGGTTTTGTACTGGACTCGTTGCCTGATAGCGTCCACTTTCATCTTCCTGTATATAAAATGTTTTTTGGTAAGTATGTAATGATTGGGGATGCTTTCTGACACCGGCTGCTCCAGTCGGCGCAAAAATCCAGTAAGCAATGAACGCAGCAAGTACAGTCAAGCCAAGGGCTATACACCATTGATACCGTGTAAAATTTATTTTCATGAGATAACAGAGCTTAAAATTTATATAATAAATTTGGTCGTCGTTTCAAAAAATTACAATAAAAAACAAATTATTATATCCTATTAATAACAATTACAAATTTTGTTCAATAAGTTTTTGTAATGCATACACCGCTTTATCTTTCAGCACCAGTTCAAATTCAAAATTTTGCTTATTCCAGTGAAAAGAAAAGTATTCCCAGTCGCTGGTGTTACCCTTTGAATTTAGCTGCCTGGAATAATCCAACTGCCCTGCCATCAAATTACCCTTCATTGCTTTAGCAATATCGATTTTTGACTGTTGACTAGCGGCATACCCGCCATTATTCAGCTGTTCCAGGATCGTTCGATTGTTGGTAAAAAACAAGAAATCATTTTTCAGAATTGCCCAAAAATAGGAAGGTGGAGCATCGGCTACTACTGCCGTGTCTGCTCCAATGATTCCGGCTTTAAACGGTGTCAGGTAAATATCAGGATTCACTTCTTGAATAACCCCGGTGCTGGCAAGCATTTTCAGATACGAACGGGCATTTTCCGGGTAAAAAACGCGGGTACCAAATATTCTGGGTGCAATTGGATTACCATCGGGTGCCTGATAGGTCGTCACCATAAAATCACCACTGAACGTACGAAATAAATCTTTAATATCTATTCCATTCTTCATCAATGCTGCTTCGACAGCACTTTTCAGATCGGGCTTGGAAAGCGCGTAATTATAAATACCTGATAAATTCAGGGAAGTGAAAAAGGAAAAATCCCGTTGTTCATCAGTAATGTACCGGGTAAAATTTGCTGATCGGAAATCCTCATTAAAAAAGGTATTAAAAACCGCGTCTAATTCAGGTTTAAATAAAAAAGTAGCGTCCCCATTTACTTTGCCCTTCGCGAAACCAATTTGCCCAATAATATGATTCCCTTTTATAATTTCAGGATTGAGTCTTCCTAATCCCAAAGCCCGGCTCATTTGTGGATCATCGGCTAAAGGTGTGGTCGAAACCCAGAATAAAACTTCC
>JBKBWT010000181.1:0-13014 GCA_046314415.1 Saprospiraceae bacterium | reverse complement strand
GGCGCCTACTGCCAAAAAAGTAGCTAAAGAGCTGAGCATTCACGGTGATAACCGAATTGACAATTACTACTGGCTCAATGAGCGGGAGAATCCGGATGTCATCGCTTACCTGGAATCCGAAAATGCTTACAAGGACAAAATGCTCGAACACACCAAAGCCTTTCAGGAAAAGCTTTTTGAGGAAATGAAGGGCAGGATTAAAGAAGATGACCAGAGTGTACCATATAAAGATAATGGCTATTTTTACATCACGCGCTACGAGCAGGGCAGCGAGTACCCGATTTATGAACGCAAGAAAGGTAATCTGGACGCCAAAGCGGAATCACTGCTGAATGTCAATGAGTTAGCAAAGCCGTACGATTATTTTAATGTAACCGGATTGTCCGTCAGCCCGAATAACAAAATTTTAGCATATAATGAAGATACGCTGAGTCGGCGCATTTACACCATGCGTTTTAAAAATCTGGAAACCGGCGAAATGCTGCCCGACCAGATTCCTGGCATTGAGGGCTACGGTGCCGCCTGGGCAAATGATAATAAGACCTTGTTTTATGTGCTGAAAGACCTGCAAACCCTGCGCGGTTACAAAATAATGAAGCACGTATTGGGCACGCCTAGCTCACAGGACAAGGAGATTTTTCACGAGAAAAATGAAGAATTTAATTTATTTGTTTATAACACAAAATCAAAGGAGTATATTGTAATTGGTTCTTCTCAAACGGTATCTAGTGAATATTGGGTACTGGATGCCAATACCCCCGATGGAAAATTCCGCGTAATTCAGCCGCGCGAGCGCAACCTGGAGTACAGCATTGACCATTATGGGGATAAATTTTATATACTTACCAACTTGGATGCCAAGAACTTCCGACTGATGGAAACCCCGGAAGGCAAAACGACGAAAGAAAACTGGAAGGAGGTAATCCCGCACCGCACGGATGTACTGTTGGAAGGCATGGACATTTTTAAAGATTATCTGGTGCTGTCAGAACGTAAAAATGGGATTACCCAAATTCGCATTCGCCCGTGGAATGGTAGTGCGGAGCATTATGTGGATTTCCCCGAAGAAGCCTACGTTGCTTATACTTCGACTAACCGTGAATTTGACACCGACCTGCTGCGCCTGAGCTACCAATCGATGACAACGCCGAATACGACTTTTGATTACAACATGAAGTCGAAAGCATTCAAACAGCTCAAGCAGCAAGAGGTCTTAGGCGGTTTTAATCCAAGTGATTATGTCACGGAACGCACCTACGTCAGTGCTCGCGATGGTGCCAAAGTACCGGTCTCGATTGTGTACAAAAAAGGCTTTAAGAAAGACGGGAAGGGTCCCCTCCTACTCTACGCTTACGGCTCCTACGGTGCGAGCATGGATCCGAGCTTTAGCTCTTCGCGCCTGAGTTTGTTGAATCGCGGCTTTGCGTATGCCATTGCCCACATTCGCGGCGGACAAGAAATGGGTCGCCAATGGTACGAAGACGGTAAGTTATTAAAGAAAAAGAACACATTTACTGACTACATTGACTGTGCAGAATGGTTAATCGCTAATAAATATACGAATAAAGAAAATATTTATGCAATGGGCGGTAGCGCTGGTGGCTTGCTGATGGGTGCAGTGGTGAATATGCGTCCTGACCTGTTTAAAGGAGTGATTGCCGCAGTACCCTTTGTAGATGTAATAACCACAATGCTCGACGAAAGCATTCCGCTCACGACGTTTGAGTTTGATGAATGGGGCAATCCTAAAAATAAGGAATATTATGATTACATGAAATCGTATTCTCCTTATGATAATGTAGAAGCAAAAGATTACCCGGCGATGCTGGTAACCACTGGGTTGCATGATTCGCAAGTACAATATTGGGAGCCGGCAAAGTGGGTGGCTAAAATGCGCGAAATGAAAACCGACAAAAATCCGCTGCTGCTGCATACCAACATGGAAGCCGGACACGGCGGCGCATCCGGGCGTTTCCGCGCCTTGAAGGAAATTGCGATGGAATATGCGTTTATCCTGGATTTGGCAGGCAAGAATGAGGAGTTTAAAAATTAGTGCGTACAGAGTTCCGAAGTTTTTAAAGCTTCGGAACTCTTCTAACATTTCTTTGGTTTTTGGCTGCAAATAAAAGCCTAAAATCATGTCTTCTGCTGAACACTACCTCGACGTTAACCGCGCTTTGTGGAACAACAAAACGCAGTATCATCTCCAATCGGATTTTTACGAAGTCGAAGCATTTAAAAAAGGAAAATCCTCACTGAATTCGATTGAATTGGAGCAGTTGGGCGATGTCCGAAATAAGACGTTGCTGCATTTGCAATGCCATTTTGGACAGGATACGCTCTCGTGGGCACGAATGGGTGCTAGCGTGACAGGTATAGATTTTTCCGACGAAGCGATTAAAGCCGCAAGACATTTAGCTCAAGAACTAAATATCGAAGCTGATTTTATACAAAGCAACGTGTATGATGTAAAATTAGCCCGGCAATTTGATATTATCTTTACATCTTATGGGGTGATCGGCTGGTTGCCGGATTTGGAAAAGTGGGCACAAGTGATTGCGAATCATTTAAAACCCGGTGGCGAATTTCACCTGATTGAGTTTCATCCGGTTGTGTGGATGTTTGACAATGATTTTCAATACATTCAGTACAGCTATTTCAATCGGGAAGACATTATAGAAGAGGTACATGGATCATATGCCGACCGCAGCGCACCGATTGTAGGACAATCCGTTTCCTGGAATCACAGTCTGGACGAAGTCCTAGGTGCTTTGCTGAGACAGGGCTTACGCATCGAGCATTTTGCCGAGTACGATTATTCACCTTATAATTGTTTTGTGAATACCGTACAAATTGCTGAAAACCAATGGCAAATCAAAGGCTTAGAGGGCAAAATTCCGATGGTATATGCGCTGAAAGCCCGGAAGTATTAAAAAAATAATGCCACACCTAAAAAGTGTGGCATTATGCTTAATATTTATAATATTATAATTCTATCATCGAATTAATGTAACGTTTCCTCTTTTCAATTCTTCAGTTCCATCTATATATCTTACACGAATGATATAAACATAAACATCTGATGGTGCGTCTCTTCCATTATGGCGTCCATCCCAACCTTGAGTTGGATTAGTATTATTATAAACGACTTGTCCCCAACGATTAAAAACTTTAAATTCTATGAGTGTTTCTGTGCCATCGCCAACATAATTAAAGAAATCATTTTTATTATCGCCATTAGGCGTGAAGGCATTAGGCACCTGAATAGAACAGTTTTGCACTTTGATTACTTTACTTACAATGCTTGTACAACCTCCATAGTTATAGACCAAAGTAACTACAATTGAATCCCTGGCTTCTATTTTTTCTATGCTTACCTGCTCCCCAGTGAAAGTAGTACCCCCTACGTTCCAAGAAAAACTTTCTGGAATTCCCGGTAATGGATTTCTCCTTGCACTAAGCACCAATGGACGCTCATTGCAGATAGATTCTGGACCTTCAATCGTTATTGGTATTGGAATAGTGACTGGAATAGTAATCTCACCAGTTACTGGTCCACAGCCCCGATTAGTAGCTGATACCCGATACGTGGTTGTCTGCGTGGGTGAGACTACTGGTATTGGACTATTACTTCTAAAATTTGGATCATTTGGAGATGTCCAATTGTAAATAGCTCCGGGAGTAAACTCTTGGTTTAACTCAATAGTTTCTCCTTGACAAATAGTATCTCTTCTCAAGGCAAGCGCAGGCAAGGGAATAGTCCTAATAATTGCTGTATCAGATAAAGTTCCGGGGCAATTACCAACTTCTGCCCTAATTACATACAAAGCTATATCAGAAATAGGAGTAGCAATAGGATTTAAAATATTATTGGCACTAAGTGCTTCTCCAGTCCAACTTGGATTCCTCACCTCTCCTGACGCCACAATATTAAATCTTACGGGCTGTCCTTCACAAATAGTGGTATCACTTGGAATGATTTGAATGTTTCCGGCTTCTATTACATTGACTCTGACTGTATCCCGTAAAGTTCCGCAAAGATTCAGGTTATTCACTCCATAAGTGTAAGTCAGAATAAAATCCGTTGTATTCTGAAGGTTAGGAATATTTACTTCAGCACCGGTAAAAGTCGTATTATTTCCTTGCCACGTAAAAGTCTGAAAAGTATTATTGGGTACATTGGAAGTAGCCACTAATTTTACTGAACCACCTCTACAAACTGTAGCCGGGTCAGCAGTTGCATTAAGATTAGGAGGCGAAATTACAGTAATTGTGATTTGCCCTTCAACTGGAGTACAACCAGGAACTTGTGCTACGAGGCGGTAGGTTGTCGTCCGATCCGGTCTTACTACCAAAAATGGGTCATTGTTTCTAAAGTTTGGATCGTTTGGAGAAGTCCAAGTATAAGTAACATCAGGATTCGCTATTGAATTTAATTTAACCGTATCACCTTGACAAATCTGAGTTTTGTTTGTCAATTTGAAATCTGGAATCGGTGCTTTTACTCGAGCCGACCCTGAACCAGGACATCCTTGATACTCCACTTTCAAAGTATAAGTAGTAGTGGAAAGGACTGTAGCCGTTGGTTCCAGACATTCAACGCAACTCAATCCAGTTGCTGGTTCCCACATAGGTTTTTCGACATCACCAGGAGTTGTTTTCACTGTAAATTTCACGCGCTCACCAATACAAACCGTTGTATCGGAAGGCATAATTTCTACTATCGGAATCGGATTCACCGTCACATTCGCAAAAGCCGTATCCACACAAACACCACTGGTCGAAACCCGATAGTAGCGCGTAGTTGTATCTGCCTGAATCACCATATTATATAAAGAATCTGGCGTTTGCTGACCATTCCTGGGCAACCATTCAAATTCGATATTGGGAAAATCTTTGGGTTCAAATATTTCTGAAGTCAATAAAACCAGGCTTCCCTGACAAACGGTCGTATCACCTGGCATAATTGCCAGATTGGACGGCAAGGAATCGACCAACACCGTCAATGTATCAAAGCGTACGCAGCCCTGTGAAGTTACACTGGCAATATAAGTGGTAGCACGATCGGGCAAAAGCGTAATCGTATTTTGTACCGTATCGCGGAACAAACCATCGGTAGAAGCAATTACAACCGGAGTGCCTGTCGGCACCACATTAAAATTAGTTTGTAGCGGTACTCCACGACATACCTGCACAGTATCTTCTAATTGAATATCAATATCAATCGGCGTAATCTGCACATCTACCGTGTCGGTTACTATACAAACCCCATTTCCGCGCGACGCCGTAAGTACGTAAGCACCTGTGCTGGTGGGGAATGCCAGGGAATTGGCATTGGCAGGATTTTCAATCACATCTGGTCCGGTCCATTCGTAGATTACATCTGCTTCTACTGTAGTATTGCCCAATTGAATGGGGGATTCCTGACAAACCGCGGTGTCCGCTGCCACCTCAATAATTGGTTTTGCAAAAACGGTAACCGTTACACTGTCCAAAGAGGCTAAAGGACAAGTGGCATTGGTAGCGCGAAGAATATAAGTCGTTGTTTGTGTTGGGGTTACACGAGGATTAGCCTGGGTAGAAGTAAATCCTGCCGGATTCGATGTCCAACTATACACCACCCCGTCGGTTGCCGGTCCACCTAAGTCCACCGTAGTTCCTTCACAAATAGCTATATCATCCCGAATCGTGAAAACCGGCGCGGTTTCGGCACGAACCGTAATATTGACTGTATCGCGTAAGGTACAACCGGGCGCCGTCAGCGTTGCAATCAAACGATAGCTACCCGCGGTGGGAGCTGTGACGGTCGGGTTAGGGCAATTGGTGCAACTTAGCTCAATATTGGCAGGAACCGTCCAGTTGTAAGTAGCATTTTCATAGACTTCTCCAACGATCAAATCAAATTTCTCACCGCGACAAACCGTCACATCTGGACCGGCATCCAAATCAAATACCCGAACGGTAACCGAAATGGTATCGTTGTAACAAACGGCATTTACCAGGGCACGATATTCGGTCGTCCGCAGCGGTCTGGCTACCGGATTGGGGCAATTGTTACAAGATAAAGTCTCGGTATCATTTAACCAAGTGATGGAATTCACTGGCGATTCAATCAAAATACGCACCGAATCACCCAAACAGACTGCAGTATCGCCCGCTACAACTTCAGCCGGAAGCTGCTCTAAAACCGGCGGATCCGAAGGCGACCAGTCAATTGCTACGCCCTGATCTCCAATCAGGTTTTCCCAATCATTGATAAGTACTACATAAACTTCGCCTTTTTTAGTCAAAATGGTGCTTACAAAATCATCGCCATCTGCCCCGGCGTCTTCCGGACCATTGCCACAATCATAACGGTCGGTAATGCGATAACCCTCTGTAGGATGCGTATCGGTCAAACCGGTTGGACCGGAAGTCGGTGACCAGGAACTCCGAATAGGCTGGTTATTACGAATAAACGTAATGACTTGTTGCGGATTACCGCACACCTGATCTTGCGTGAAAGGTCCCCAAACGTTATAGTCAAGGTCAGAAAGCGTATCAGGATTCGCACTATTTAAAATAAAACCAAAGCGTCCGTCCGCTTGTGATTGGATGGTAAACCAATAAAAATTAGGCTCTACGCCAAAACCCAGCCAACAGCCATTGTTTACATCCTCCTCAATTTGCATATCCTGAAAACCATCCTCAAAATCAAAAACAGTTGGCAAACCATCCAAACGCACGCAGCCATTCAAGGGGTTACACAAGGCATTTACCAAAGCAGGAGAGATCGCACAGGTTGTTTCCTGGATATTAATATTAAAAGGCGTACATCCTCTGCCATTGGCAACAACAATATAATAAGTGCCGGCTACCAGCAAATTCGCCGAATTGATTTTACCCGTTGCACTTCGTGCCACACAATTCGTACCCGCAGCACCCGGTAAGCCATCTAAAATCACGACGCCTGTTTCTGCTGCTGCACCCGTTACATCTACGCTCACACAAGTATTACCAGGAGCATTATACGCATAGACATACTCTGGTCCATTCAAAAAGTCATCCGATGCACAAGGTGAATTAGCAATCGTAGAGGCTGATTCACAGGTACTTACCCCGGTATCAGAAAATGGTAAACTGCTCACCGGAGTTGGATTGCTAAAGCTACGATTCTGACAAGCCGTTGCCGAACACTGCCAGGTAAGTTTAAAACCGCGATAATTCGACAGAAAATCCGATTGAAATCGCACCGTAAGGCACTGAGAAGATGCCTGAATTCTAAAATTTGTACCAATATCCTGCCCCTCTACTCGCGATATAACCGGCGCCGATGTCGTTACACCGGCATAAAACGTAAGCGCATCACCAAAAAAACCTAAAATCGTTGGTTCAATATCATAATCTTCCAGATTGATTTCAATGCAGGAATGCGGCTCGGAAGGACAAATTGTAAAAGTATAATCTTCCAGAATGCTATAATTTCCATTCGGACCGCCTGAATCATACAGCGTACCGAAGCAGCTCGTAGTACTGGAGGCAGTTCCCATATTAATAGACGGGATAAAGGGCTGTACACAGATATTGAAATCACCGGCATTGGGCGTAGCCGTAGCCGCATAATCATTGACCCGTAAGAAATATGTCACGTTTGGTGTCAACATCGTGGCATCGAGTCGAACTTCTGAACTACCATTAGCCGCAGAAACACAGCCAATTTGGGACAAACCGGTACAGGTACCGCGATAAATCGCAATTTGCGGATTCACAATAGCCTTGGTATTCGAACCATTACCAACCCCCTTCACGGTAATCGTTACCTGCCGGGTATCAGCGGGCGTCGTGAAGGAAAACCACACATCGCGCTGCGTAGTGCCGCCATTGAAGCAGGATGGGCTATTGTTCGTGCCAATGTTAGAAGTCGTAGCGCCAATATTGGTAAAAACATTGGTGCCACAAGTAGCTGAAAGACTAAGGCTCACCGCGCCAGTACAATTGTCATTGGCGGGTTGAGCATAAGCGGTTAGTGTTCCTAGTACGAAGAAAAACAGGGGTAAAACTGCTCTCATTATTTTTTTTTCGTTTGGAATTAAGTGTTGGTTTGAATAGAATTGACCAAAAATAAGCAAATTTTGTACCTAGAGGCAATCCTACCAAATATTTTAATTCAGAGAGGCAAGATTTGGGTAAGAATACGACAAATTCTAATGAATCATCTCTTCAGTTTTGGTGTATTCTAATTCAAATAATAAAATTTATATTTGCAGAAAATATTGAATGAGTAAAATTTAATTCCAACTTAATTTGTTGGAGATATTCAAAAAATATCCTTACATATTTTTGTTAATCAATGCTTTATAATGTGTGTTTTTAATAATATATTTCGGCAGCGCCTTTTCCGCCATAAAAAGGTAAGATCAAACCGGCTCTTGCGCCTAATAATAAATCCGTGCGTTGGGTAGAATCGACGTTACGCGTGTCAAAATTGATACTCCGGCGATTTTGTGTAAATCCTTGCGTCAACTCCATACCGACGTAAAAATTGATGCGTTTATTGACACTCAGCATTTGATAACCCACAAACGTATGAATCGCCAAACCATTCGTCAGTCGGTCGTATCCTTTTTTATAATTATCCTGCAATTGGGGCACAAACTGCACCGGATCATCCTGTATATGAATCTTGTGTTGTAACAATCCTGCCCCGAGCGTAGCGCGTATGCCTGAGCGGGGATTTTTAGTAGAAAGACTGAATAGCTTTCCGACCATTGCGCCAATGTAATAACCGCGCTCCTGCAACTGAATATCCGCATAATTTCCTTCTCCACTAACAATAAAACCTTCATTATTAGTTAAATTCGCAAGTGGATTTTCTTTAACATCAGAACCTAAGAGAAAATAACTTTGCAAACCGAAGATAAAATTGCGTTCTGCGGTGAGCACTTCCAATCCGCCACCCACATTCATATTAAAACCGAAGCGATCTGCCAGGTCACCGCCCGGCACTTGCGCACCCAAACCAAAATGTACTAAAATACCCGTTCCTTTGTTTAAAGGTTCGGATTGCGCAGTCAGTTGTAAACTCAACAAAAAACAAACACTCCAGAGTCCGATTCGCATTTTTTTTATGGTAAAAGTAAGCAGATTATGCAAATTTCGCGTGCTTACTGGCAATTTCCGTTATCTTTGCGACAAAATGCTATTCAATGTAGTATAGCATATAATATATTTGTTACTTAAAATATAAAATCGTACCAAGTGAAAAGAGTGCTAATCACCGGAGCTGCCGGATTTTTGGGTTCTCACCTCTGCGACCGCTTTCTCAGCGAAGGATACCAGGTAATTGGAATGGATAACTTGCTGACTGGCAACCTGAAAAATATTGAACATCTTTTTCCTGTAAAGGAATTCGAGTTTTATTTCAGCGACGTGACCAAATTTGTACATGTACCGGGCAAACTCGATTATATCCTGCACTTTGCTTCGCCCGCCAGCCCGATTGATTATTTGAAAATGCCGATTCAAACCCTCAAGGTAGGTGCCCTGGGTACCCACAATCTACTGGGTTTGGCACGTGAGAAAAACGCCCGCATTTTGGTAGCTTCTACTTCGGAGGTTTACGGTGACCCGCTGGTGCATCCGCAGTCGGAAGAATACTGGGGCAACGTGAATCCTGTAGGTCCACGCGGCGTTTATGATGAAGCGAAGCGCTTTTTGGAGGCCATTACCATGGCTTATCATAATTATCATAAAGTTGAAACACGTATTATACGTATTTTTAATACATATGGTCCTCGGATGCGTGTAGAAGATGGGCGTGCACTGCCGGCTTTCTTCTCACAAGCTATACGCGGCGAGGGTTTGACGGTGTTTGGCGATGGCTCGCAAACGCGTTCTTTCTGCTACGTGGATGATCTGGTAGAAGGTATCTACCGCCTGTTGTTAAGTGATTATCATTTGCCGATGAATATTGGCAATCCCGATGAAATTACGGTGAAGCAACTGGCAGAAGAAATTTTGGAGATGGTCCAAAATCCGCAGGCGAAAATCGTGTATAAAGATTTACCCGCCGATGATCCGAAAGTACGTCAGCCTGATATAACCAAAGCCCGACAAATACTGGGTTGGGAGCCTAAAGTACCCCGGAGTGAGGGTTTGATTAAAACGTATGAATATTTTAAATCGGCAGTTGAAGTAAAAGATTCGGTTAGCGTGTAATATTCTAGCTTGCATTTTAATAGCAATATAACAATTTACACCAATTCATTCAAAAACAGTCAGTTATGACTTTTGACAAAAATATTCTGATCACCGGCGGCGCGGGATTTATTGGTACGCATTTAGTACAATTAATGGTGGCTAAATATCCGAATTATCGCATTGTAAATTTGGATAAACTCACTTATGCCGGCAATTTAGAAAATTTAAAATCAATTGAAAATCAAACTAATTATATATTTATAAAAGGTGATATAACCGATCGGGACTTACTCCGGGATTTATTTGCCAGCTATGATTTTGACGGGGTTATACATCTTGCGGCGGAGTCGCACGTTGACCGTTCGATTGCCAACCCGCTGAGTTTCCTGGAAACCAATATTATCGGCACCATGTGTATGCTCGACGCGGCGCGCCACGCTTGGCAGGGCAAAACCGATAAGCTTTTTTACCATATTTCTACCGATGAAGTGTATGGCTCACTGGGCGAAACGGGCTACTTTACCGAAGAAACGCCTTATGATCCGCGCTCGCCGTACTCCGCGTCAAAAGCCGGTTCTGACCATTTGGTGCGGGCTTATTATCATACCTATGATCTGCCCGTGATTGTTTCCAACTGTTCCAATAATTATGGTCCTTATCAGTTCCCGGAGAAGCTGATTCCTTTGATGATTAATAATATCAAGCAACTCAAACCACTGCCGGTTTATGGCGATGGCAAATATACCCGTGACTGGCTCTGGGTAGGCGACCACGCTGCGGCAATTGATCTGATTTTTCATCAGGGTAAAATTGGTGAGACCTATAATATTGGTGGTAATAACGAGCGTAAAAATATTGATCTGGTACACACGCTCTGCGATTTGATGGACGAATTGCTGAGTCGCCCGGCAGGCACCTCGCGCCAATTGATTACGTTTGTGAAAGACCGCCCGGGACACGACCGACGCTATGCCATTGATGCTTCCAAACTCAAACGGGAGTTAGGCTGGGAACCCACCATCCAACCCGAAGAAGGCTTGCGCCGCACGGCTCAGTGGTACCTGGACAATAGCGAGTGGCTCGATCATGTCACTTCCGGTGAATACCAACGCTATTACGAAACCCAATACGGCAATTGACCACAACACCTATAAAACCATAACACCATAATACTATAACACTATAATACCATCACATGAGACCTCAACCCGGCGATTTCGCACCTTTTTATCAAAAATATATTGATCTGGTGCCTGATGGTGACATTGTTGAATTGTTGATACAGGCAAAAGACGAATTGATCGCCTTGCTGCAAGCTATTCCGCCCAACAAATGGGATTATCGCTACGCCGAAGACAAGTGGAGCATCCGGGAGGTCATGTTGCATCTCATTGATAGTGAGCGCATTTTCGCGTACCGGGCGCTGCGTATTGCCCGCAACGACCGCACTCCCCTATCTGGTTTCGACCAAGATGCCTACGTGCCTGCGTCCAATGCTGCCAATCGTTCCTGGGACTCTATCATCAGCGAATATATAGCCGTGCGGGACGCCAGCATTCAATTATATAAAAATTTTATACCCGAAATGTGGCAAAATACCGGTTCAGCTAATAATAATCCGGTGACGGTACTCGCCTTGGCATACATTATATACGGACACGAACGTAACCATTTGAAAATCTTTCACGAACGCTATTTAAATTAATTTTATATTATATCAAAGTTAATTTTCTCAATATAACATTATTTATAAAAATAATATTATACATTCATAACTTTACAGTAGCCAAACCAATAAAAATTGTAATATCATTGTTCCGTCTAATAAACCAGCATAATAAAAGTCAGGTTTTTCTGGCGCTGCATTGGCAATTAAATAATATGTAATGATAAGGGTAATACTGATTCCCAGCCAATCATTAAAATTATAAAAGACTGACAACCAGTTGATTGATACGCATATAAATGTTATCGCGATTAATGCAAAAGCGATTATTTTAGTTTTTAGAATGCCAATGGCTACCGGAATCGTGCGTACTTGCGATTGCTGATCCAGGTTGACATCGCGCACATCAAAAGCCAAAGACAAGGCAAAAATAAAGCAGAAACGCCCCACACCCATCAACACAACACCCTGATTAACAGGCATCTGCAATTCCAAAACCGGTAGAACAACAGTAATCCAGGTCCAAACCCCGGCAATTAATACATTCTTAAGAAAATTAATATCTCTTAATCTCTTTTGCCCTGGTAAAATGGGCAATGCGTAGCCAGCGGCGCAAAAAATGGGAATGCATAAAGCAAGTTGCAGCCATGCATCAAATTTGAAAAATAAAAATATTACAATTATAACTGACAGAAAACCAACAGTTTGTAATACTCTTTGGAAGGATGTAATGGTAATAAACCTTGCTTGCTGCTGTAGGATAGCTGATTTTTGTAAATTAATCAGCCGATGTACGGCATATAATAATAAAGTGGCGCAAAATACAAAAACGGTGAATTCGGTAATAAAGAAGCGATTGGTCAACAGTAATTGCGTTTGCCAGGTCATTGTCAACGCAGCCAAAGCAATCCATAAATTGCTATAAATCAAACAATTAACAAATAATTTTACAAGCACTTTAATATAATATCCTAATTTTTAATTATTCATTTCTCATTTTTTCCATTCCTGATTATTCATTCCCTATCCCCTACTCCATTGCCGGTATTCCCAAAGCCGCCCACTCTTCACTTGACGGACCATAAATACCCGGTACTTTCATTCCCAAAATACGCATAATAACCGTCATTTGCGCCCGGTGGTGCGCCTGGTGCTTCACCAATACCATT
>JBKBWT010000180.1:0-13019 GCA_046314415.1 Saprospiraceae bacterium | reverse complement strand
TGAACTCAATTTTCAAAATTTATGCGCTGCGTAATATCAGTTATTTAAAACAGATGCTTTCTTGATTTTTGGTGCGGAAACCCTGTAAATATTATACTAAATCAAAAAATTTCCCCTTATTCAACATAAATCACAAAACGTTTCATTTATTCTCTGCATTTTGTCTTTGAAACTATTTTAAACAGGGAAAATGATATAAAAATTCTTGTGGAAGTACAGGCTGGAACTGGCGGGCGTCGTGGTGGATGTACGCTGTCTAAGTGGTTTTTATTAATAGGTTACAATAAATTTTATCCATTATTTACCTTTTAATAAAAATAAGTCTTTACCCAATCCCACAAGCTTACGCGATTGATAAACATCCAAAGCAACAGCATGATACTCAGGAATAGTAGAATACGCAGGGTGACCCGACGGGTGGATTCGTTCTTTTCGCGGCGGGTTTTGTAATTTCGGAAGCGACTCTGGTAAGACATGTGGATGGTGTTTTAGTATTACGGTGTTATAGTGTTTTGGTGTTATAGTGTTTGGGTTGGAAAAACACTATTGTACAAAATTACATTTCCTTGTGGCGCTCCCAATAATTTTGGTCTTCAATTTCTTCTAAAATGGTAAGGTAATTCATATAACGCAATTCGCTAATGTCTCCTTCTTCAATCGCCGCTTTCACAGCGCAGCCCGGCTCATTGCGGTGCAGACAGTTGCCGCCGAATTTGCAGTTTTCCGTTACCGCAAAAAATTCCCGGAAATTATGGGCTACATCCTGGGGTTCTAAGTTATTGAAAGCTAATAGTTTAATGCCTGGCGTGTCAATGATGGAGCCGCCAAAATCCAATTCGTGCATTTCGGCAAAAGTGGTGGTATGCTGCCCTTTACCGGAATAATCGGATAATTCACTGGTTTTCAGATGTAAATTTGGTTGAATGGCATTGATCAGGCTGGATTTGCCTACGCCTGATTGACCGCTGACCAACGTGATTTTATCTTTTAAAATGGCTTTTAATTCCTCCAAACCACGCTTTTTCTCAGCGGATACCAGCAGCACCTGATAACCAATGTCGGTATAAATATATTTCAAGCCGCCAAAAATCTCCAGTGCTTCCTGGTCGTACAAATCGGCTTTGTTGAATACAATCGTGACGGGAATTTCGTACGGTTCGGTCATCAGCAAAAAACGATCAATAAAGCCTTGCTTGAGGTTGGGATTTACCACCGTAGAAATCAGCAATGCCTGATCAATATTGCTCGCCAGCAGGTGCAAGTCGTGCTTTTTGCGCGGCGACTGGCGTACCACGTAGTTTTTGCGGGGCAAAATTTGTTTAATAACGCCGGTGTTTTCCTCGCGGTCTTCGATTTCCATTTCCACTTCGTCACCCACCGCCACCGGATTGGTCAACTTCATCCCATCGAGGCGAAACTTGCCTACAATGCGACATTGCCATACGCTGCCGTCCGCCAGCCTCACTTGGTACCACAGCCCCGTTGATTTGATTACGATTCCTTTCTGCATCTAAAAATTTATCAGTCCGACAGACTTTTCGCTAGTAACAGTTTGTAAAGCTACAAAATTCCCCGCGAATCGGCTTTTTTAATGTAATTGCAATATTTTATAATTTATGAAATGCTGAAATCAAATATTATATCTTGTAAGTAATTGATAAATAGTTATTTGGGTAAAAATATTATACTGTATATAATAAAATATCAAGAATTTATAACCTCATCTTTTCGGGAAGCAGCATGCACCGCTGCTGCCATGTCTAATAATAACTGCGGGTCTTTTTCTAAAATATTGCCGATTACAATCACATCTGCGCCTGCCTGCACATTGGCAAAAGCTTTTTCCGGGGTGCGAATGCCGCCGCCCACCAACAATGGAATATCAGTGTTTTGGCTCACCGCCTGAATCATGGCTTCCGGAATTGGATATTGGGCGCCGCTACCAGCATCCAAATATAATATTTTCAAACCCAGCATTTCACCGGCTAAGGCAGTACACACGGCAATATCATTCTTGTTCGCCGGAATAGGCGTCGTATTGCTAATGTAAGAAACCGTCGTTGGCGCGCCGCCATCCACCAGCATGTAGCCCGTGGAAATGACCTCCAAGCCACTTTCGCGCAAATAAGGCGCCACTATTACGTGCTGACCAATGAGTAATTCCGGGTTGCGTCCGGATATCAAAGACAAGAGTAAGATGGCATCGGCATGGGCACTCACTTGCAGTACACTACCCGGAAAAATAATGGTGGGAATCGAACTATTTTGTTTCAAAAAATCGAGACAATCGTCAAGCGCGTTGCGGGTAACGAGGCTACCACCCACCAGGAATAGATCGACCTTTGCCAAAAGCGACAATTGTACGAGCCGTTCGAGGTGTTCCTGCTCCGCTTTATCAGGATCAATGAGCACCGCCAATTGCTTGCTGCCTTGTTTTTTGGCGTCGAGCAAGCGCGGATAAACCATGGTTTTCTGCATAGGCATTCAGATTGAGGAACTTAGCCTGTTAGTGCAGCCGGTGTTTGTGTAGGAAAGCAAGGATTCTCCGGGCATAGCTGCCCTTTCGAGGTCAAAATACAAACTTTTATTGGCTTATGCCAAATGATGTTGTAAAAAGGCAAAAGTATGCCACGAATGTTATTAAGAATAAAAATTTTATAATGAATTTTATTTCTTGCGCATCGCCCACACGTCATTCACATATTCCATCTCAGGTTTCACTTGTTCAGTACCGCCGTATCTGCCACCGGTAATCAAAATTTGATCCTTGAAAGTACAGGCTGCCACCATCGCGCGAGCCGACCAGGGGGCTTCTTCTGAGGTCCATTTCACGCCATCTTCCGAATAATAAACGCGGCGTCCCTGCTCACCACCCCGATTGGAGCCAATAAGCCAGATTTTATCGTCAAATACCACTGGCATGTAGCCGCTCAGTGTTTCTCCACCGGGCTGTGCGGGTAGTCTATTCCAGTCAAGTCCGTCTTTTGACACCCATATATTATGTGATCCCAGCATGTAAAGCTGGTCTTTAAATACGATAAAATGTTGGCTGTCCTGCGCGCCAAAAGGCAGGTCATCGGCTACTTTTTCCCACTTGATACCATCAGCACTGTTCCAGGCATCCGCAAAAATCGTTTGACCATTATTGCCACCTATAATCCAAATTTTATTTTGAAAAACAAAAGGACGATACAAAAAGCGCGCCGGCAGGTTGCTTTTTTTGCTCAGAATTTCCCAAGTCTTAAAATCGGTCGTGCGTGCGATCTGACTCGACAGGTTAGGACTGAATAATTTACCGGAAAAAGTGCCAAGTGCATACACTGCATCGTTAAACACCACATAGTCCAGAAAATCCTGCGATTGAATAATATCCTTCAGCCCCGTCGCCGTCCAATTTCTGCCATCTGATGATTCCCAAACGCCATCCGGGTGAAAAACATACGCTTTATCGCCCACTGCAAACATTTGATAATTATAGGTTCGTGAATAGCCCGGCTCACGTGTTAACAGCGACCAGGCATAAGGTGATGCAGCCTTACTAGGCGCATCCGATTGTTGTTTGGCTGTTTCTTTTTTATCCGGGGCACAGCTTATTATAAGGAATATAATAACAATGAAAAAAAAGTAAATGGATTTCATTAAGCGGGTATTTTTTCAAAAATTAACAGAATACCATCGGTATAGCTATAAGCAAAACTACTCATATATAATTTGGCGGATTGTACCGGTGACATAGAGTGCAGTTTGTATCCTTCATTTTCCATTTCCACCAGTGCCGCCTGTACATCGCGTGTCAGTTGGTCGCCATTGACCTCTGGTAAAGCGGTAGAAAAGGCACTTTTCGGCTTGATCTCGGAAGAGGGAATAAACAGGGTTTTGTAAGTAAACGCCATAAGCAACAGGAATTTGCCTGCAAAAATAGACGGATTCTGCCAATAAAAAAATGGATGAGCCATAAGAAAGACGACTCATCCAAAATCCGTGAACTATGTGAAAAAGGAATGAAAATTATATACCAAATTTGATATAAAAATGTGAAAATATTTAATTTTTAAATGATTAAAAATCAGTATTTTATTAGTTTTAATTACTTTGTTAATTAAATAATATATTAATTCACCGTAATGCTTTTCTTTTTAGTCCGATAATTGACTTTAAGGTAACCACCCGCACTTGTTTTCTGACTCAGACTGTCAATGCGATCGCGGTACAAATCGGCTTCTGCTGCTACGCCCGGCGCTAGATTGTTGAGTTTTTCCGCGCTTAGCACCATCTTAGTGGCACCCACTGCATTGGTATAAAAAGTTTGCAAATTAGTCGTCGTGGTGTTGCGCAGGAAAAGAAATACTTCCTCGCGTGCGGCGAGCGGACTGCCCGTCCAGGCAAAATCATTGGCTTGATTGCGCGTTACTGCGGTGAAATTCGCTGGAAAATCAATGTTTGGTAAGCCGTTCACGCTGTTGCTGTAAGCGACGCCATCCGTGCCTTCGTAAGTAAAAGTGCCACTCGTTATTTTACCGGCGTACTCTTTTTCGTAATATGCCAGAATGGGCTTGTAGTCTAGTACATCGTTGTTAAAGCGGACTTCCGCCGGAGCGGAGAGTTGCAGGATGGTGCCGAGTGCATTGCCAAAGCGAAACTGGGCGCGGGCGTAGGTTTTGTCGGTGTTCTGGTCGTAGAGCAGTTCGTACGTGGTGTAGATTTTGTTCTGATCCACCGAAGCAGATTCTTCACTTTCACAAGCGGTAAAAAGCGTGCTAATAATAGCCAGGGCAAACAAAAGGTGTTTACAGTTCATACGAGTGTTTTTTGGTTTTGGAATAAAAAATCGCCGTAAAAACTGCTAAACCGATCCGAAAATTTTTTAAAATGTATTAAAGTATCCTTAAATAAGTCTTAAATTATTACATTTAAAAATCATAAATGGTCAATAGTAAATAATCAATAGTAAATGATCAATCTTTCAGATACCACATTTTTGTATTGACATCATCTGCGCCCTGCCGCTGTACGGCTTCGTAATAGCTTTTCGTATTCAAAGATTGTTCTATACGTGGATAAGGAAAACGCAGCGGGATGCGATTGTTATTCTGGTTGCTTTCGGCAGGCAAAAGGTCGGGCACGCTCGTGCGTCGCCAATCAAACCAAGCCTCCAAGCCTTGAAAATAAAGGGCAATCCACTTTTGGAAACCGATGGATTTGAGCTTGTCGCTTTGCGATCCTTTATAATTTGCTAGTCCGCCATTGAGATAAGCAGTTGCATCCAAGCCATAAAATTCAAAGGAGGCTTTGATGCCATTTTTATAATAAACCGCCGCATCGGCAAAAAAATAGCCCCTTTCAGCGGCTTCCGCCAATAAAAATTGCAATTCTGCATACGTCATAATGACGCCTTTGGCAATGCCCAGACCGCGCGGTGTAATGGCATCTTCATAAAAATAGCGCCCAATTTTGGATTGATATTCTAATCCGCCGTTATATGATAAGGCGGCATCATCGGGCAAGCCATTGGGAATGCCGGCGTACTGTGGGCGGGCGGTGTTTTCGGTGGCGGGCGTGGGGCGGAAAAAAAGCTCTACGCGCTTGTCGCCATATTCTACCATCAATTCCAGCAAGCCTTTGCTGGCACGGAATTCATTGAAAAAACCGGTTTTCAACTGAAAAATTGGGTATTGATCGGGCGGCGAACTGCGGTAATTGAAAACGGCATTGTCATTATTATTTTGAAAAATCGGCGTCGAATCAGCATTACTTGCAATATGATTAAGTTCATCCGCCACATTTACTTTATCAGCAATCCGCATTAAATAGCGAATGCGCAATGAATTCGCCAGTTTGCGCCATTTCATTACATCACCATTATATATTACATCGCCGCTGACTTTTTCATTACTCGTGCCTAAAATTTCATTCGCGGTTTTTAAATCATTTAAAATGCCCTGATAAACAATTTCTTGTGGGTCATATTTTGGAAAATTAATTCCTTCGCGTGCCTGTAAGGCTTCAGTGTAGGGAATATCGCCGTAACAATCTGTGGCGAGTGAAAACAGCCAGGCGCGTATCACCAATGCCACCCCTCTATAATTTTGCCAATTATTCTCTTCACTCTGCCGTATAATATTTTCTACATCACGCAGATTATCATAAACGGCGTTCCATATTACATTTCGCTCCGTCCATACATAACGGTCGGCATTCACATTCTGACTTTTGGCAGTGTGCTGCACGACCAAACTTCCGATGTTCCAGGTTTCCAGCACCAGCGCATTCATTGCATCGCGCATGACTTGCGGTAATAATAAATCTGGCGTGACGGTTTCAGGTGAATTCGGATTGGTATTCACTTCGTCCAGGTTATTACAAGCAGGTATAAGAAAGCTTAAAATTATGATATGGAATATTATAAGTGTATTTTTCATAATATTATATTTTAATCATGCTTGCGCCAATTATGAAATGGCACCACTAAAATTTAAAACTCACATTCACCCCAAAACTGCGCAGCGACGGCATAGCAAATGATTCTACGCCAGGCATAATCACGCCGCCGGACAGCGTTGCGGTCTCCGGGTCAATATGAGGCACGCCGGTGAGAAGCAATAAATTCCTGCCCACAACGGACACCACCGCATCGCGCACATGTAATTTGCCGAGCCAAATATTGGAAAACGTATAGCTGAGGCGCAGTTCGCGCAGCTTGATGAACGTGGCATCGTGTACGACCGCTTCATCAATCGGGCGGCTCAGCGTGAAGCTGTTGTACCACTCGCGGGCGCTGATTTTAGTGGTGTTTTCAACAAAATTGCCGTCGTCGGTTTGAATGGCGCCTTTGCCGACAATGCCATTGCCCGCCAGATCAAGATCGTAGCCGCTGGCGCGTCCGTACAAGGTTTCGGCGAGCGTGCCTTTGGCTAATCCCAGCGTTTGCGAACGCGCATACACCTGACCACCGGCACGTATATCAAATAAAAGATAAAAATTAAAACCTTTGAATGTCAGGCTGTTAGCAAAGCCGGTTATCCAGTCAGGATTATAATTGCCCAATAAAATGGTTTGGGAAGTAGGAATCGGCTTGCCTTCTTTGTCAAATAAAATTTGCCCGACGAAAGTGCCCGTTGCATCGTACAAGCGGCTGTTAGGATCATTGCTAACGCGCTCATAACCAGTGCCGTATATATTGCCTACGCGCTCGCCCGGTCGAGCTTCGAGGGTCACGTAACGATCTGCTAAAACATAATTGCCGACTGCTTCTCCCGAAAGTGAATCGCGGTACAGGCTCCGTACTTCGCTGCGATAACGCGCAAAATTGACGTTGATCGCCCACTGGAAATTTTTGGTTTGAATCGGCACAAATGTTGCAATTGCTTCATAACCAGTGTTTTTTACACTGCCTGCATTGATAATACGTGCATCGTAGCCACTGGAATTACTTAGCGGGAGCGATAGAATTTGATTGTCGGTTTGACTTTGAAAATAGGTGAAATCCAACCCGATACGCCGCCGCAAAAAACGCAGGTCAACGCCGGCTTCGAGCGAAGTGGTGCTTTCTGCCTGTAAATCAGGATTATTCAAAATAGGAAATTCTGCATAGGTTGGGGCGCTCAGTACCGGCAATTGTGCTAAATAAATCGTTTGCAGGCGGTAAGGGTCGGTATCGTTGCCCGTGCGCGCGTAGCTGGCGCGTAACTGCGCGAGCGAGAGCCAACCTTCAGGGTCAGCTTTCAGGGCGTCGCTGAGCACTGCGCTAAGGCTCGCGGAATAAGACAACACACTGCGATTTTGACTTGGCAGTGTGCTCGACCAATCGTTGCGGGCTGCCAAATCCAGGTAAATGAATTGCTGCAAACTCAGGTTTGCCAGGGCATATAAGCTGTTAATCTGTTTTTCCGAACGAAAATTGTACGATTCCAATGGCAATCTTGAATTACCCAGATTATACACACCCGGCGCGGTCAGCTCCGGCGCGCTGATGTCGGAAATACGTACATTCTGACGCATAATATTACCACCCAAACCCGCGTAAATCTTGAATTTGGGCGAAAATCCCTTACTGGTGCTTGCCAGCGCATCCAGATTGGTTTCATCCAGGCGAATTTCTTCCTCGCGGTAGCCACCGAGCGGAAAACCCTGTGTGCTGTAGGTGCGGCGGCGCGCGCGAAATTCATTGGTGGCATCGGTGCCTACGCGAAATTGAAGATTGAGCCAGGGGCGGTACTGCCAACTGAGGAAAGCATTGCCAAACAGACGGTCGTACTGTTGGCTATTGGTGTTTTCAAACAAGGTGAAATAAGGATTATCCAGGTAATTGTAATTGAAATTAAATTGATTTAAATTACGGCGACCCGCCTGCCAGTAATTACGCAAGGATGCAATATTGACACTTGGCGGTAAATTACCATTTACTATAAACGCCACATTCTCAGTGCCTTCGTTCAAATTTGGACGATTTGAACTGTTGCTACGTAAGTAATTAAAGGTAGCGCGCGCTTTCAACTTTTGATTTAATTCATACCCGCCGGAAAGCGATACATTATGACGATTTAAATTTGTATTCGGCACAATGCCTTTTTGTTCGGCAAAATTGTATGCCAGTCGAAAATCACCGCGTTCATTGCTACCGGCTACGGCAAACTGATACGATTGAGTTACCCCGGTCTCATAAAATTTAGCGGCATTGCGCGGAAATGCGGTCCAAGCGGAAGAATCAACCGCCCCGCGTTCCTGGAGTTGCGCCGCTAAATCTACCGCTGCAATTGCCGGTATTAAATTTCCGACATCGCCGCCCCGCCGATTGTTACTGGTCTGACTATCAAACTGTTGTAAGCGAATGTTTTGAAAACCTGGTCCCCAGCTTTCTTCCACGCCATCGTTCAAGCCACCGCCATTGCCATCGGCAAATTGAAACTGCCCTTCCAAACCTTGTCCGTACTGATCCTGAAATTTTGGCAAACGCAAGGGTTCTTCAAACAAAATACTCGTGTTAAACGAAACGCCAATGCCCCGTGTATTTTTACCGGTTTTGGAAGTGATGGAAATCACGCCGTTGCTGCCGCGAATGCCATACAATGCTGCCGCGTTGGCACCTTTGAGAATGGTGACCGACTCCATGTCGTTGGGATTCAAAAATCCTGCGCCATTGCCAAAATCAACATCCTGATAACCACGTCCGAACGAACCGAAGGTTTCATTGGTCACGGGTACCCCATCAATGACAAACAAAGGCTGATTATTGCTGAGGCTCAGAGAACGTTCCCCTCGCAGAATTGTTAAATTGGAATTGCCAACGCCGGATGGCACGTTGATAACGTTCAATCCTGCCACTTTCCCGGCTAAGTTGTTGGTAAAATTCAGATCGCGTGCGCGGTCAAGGTCGCGTCCATTGATTTGCTGCACAGCATAGCCCAAGGTTTTTTCCTCTCGCTCCAAGCCGAGCGCGGTAGCAATTTTGGTGTTCAGCGCCAGTGGGTCTATGTCGAGCCGAACGTTGACGACAGTGCGCAGGTATGCCTCCGTTTCTTTGGTGCGAAAGCCATCGCGGGAGAAAAACAGAATGGTTTCGCGGCGCTCGAGTTCAATGGCGTATTTGCCATCGCGATTGGTGCGTACGTATTTTTGTGGGTTGCCCTTAACCGTGACCAGTACGTTCATCAGCGGCTCGCCCGTTTCGGCGTCTTGCACCAATCCGCGCACCAGACGCTGGGCGGCAAGGGGCGTGCTGAAAAACAACAATAAAATGAGATAAAATAAACATCGGCTTTCCCGACGCAGGCGTGTCGAAAAGTTCATAGTCATAATCGGTTTGGGATAAGGCAATTATATATTGCCGATTAATCGTTATTAATTTTTAACGGAGTTTATGGTTGGATTCACCCGAACACGAAACTACAGTTTTCCGAACGTTTGCGGTAAGCTATTTTTGGAATTAACAGTTTACAGCAGAGAATGGCAGTATTGAATGTTGAAAGATTAAAAATGCGTCGATCAGCACAACGTATTTTCTCAAAGGCGGACTATATAATATTCTTAAATTTATAATTTTATAAAAATTTGAAAATCAATAATTAAATATAATTTCATTTAACCCTTTAATTTTTTATTAAAACTTTAAATCATTTGTATATGAAGTGGATCGCAAGTATGCTGGTTTTTACTTTTTGCACGATTAGCGTAGCGCTCGCGCAATCGTCGCCGGTGGGAATGTGGAAAACCATTGATGATAAGACCGGCGAAGCCAAATCGCATGTGGAGATTTATGAAAAAGATGGCAAGTTTTACGGCAAAATCACTAAGCTATTGCGCAAACCAGCCGACACAGTCTGTGAAAAATGCCCGGGTAACAAGAAGAACAAGCCGCTGATCGGCATGAATGTCATTGAAGGGCTCTCATTTTCAAAAGGTTATTGGCGCGACGGCTCGATTCTTGACCCTGAAACCGGCAATGAATATGGCTGTAGCATTTGGTTTGAGGAAGGCAAGCCTGATGAATTGAAAGTACGCGGCAAGCATTGGACTGGGCTGTACCGTACGCAAACCTGGTATAAAGTAAAGTGAGCGATTGGGTGAATTGGTTATTGGTTAATGGTTATTGCCTAGGGTATATATTGATAACTATTAACTGATAACCAAATTCTCGGCTCTAATAAAAAAAAATTGAATTATACAATATTTTGCCTTACCTTTTGGTTAATAAGTTGAATCTTGGAATTGATTGTATCACCTAAAAGTAGTTCATGAAGCAAACCTTTACATCTGATCACTTACTCCGTTACATTTACCGGGAGACTACAACCTGCGAAACGCTGGCGATTGAAGCTGCTTTGCGGGAGGACGACCAACTTTGGAATAAATACGAGCGGCTGCACGAGTCGTATCGTCAATTGCCCAAGGCAACGTTCCGCCCTTCGAGCAAAACCATCCAGAATATTCTGGCATACAGCAAGCAAGCTGCGGTTGAAAAACAGGCATAAGCAGCATTTCCATCGGTAAACGGGAAAGTCCTTAATGAGCCAAGTGGTTGATTAAGGGCTTTTTATTTGGGGCGTTCATTCATGGCAAACCCTGGTGGAATATCAGCACCATTGAACCGTTTTCCAATAATTGTTTTAAAAACCGCCATGCTTCTCAAAATACCTTAAAATTTGTTGTATCTTACGTTACTTTTCTATCCAAATTTCGTCTAATAAAAAGAATGACAAAAAGTTGCTGTAATGCAACAAAAAATTTATATTTGCACATCTGTACAACAAAAAGTTTTTGCTTAAAAAACAGCATTCATGTCAAAAGATAAAGAAGCGAAACTCAAAGCCCTCCAATCCACGGTGGACCGCCTGGAGAAGACCTACGGAAAGGGCACGATTATGCGTCTGGGCGAGAAGCAGGTAGAAGCAGTGGAAGTAATTCCGACCGGCTCCCTGGGTCTGGATGTGGCACTTGGCGTCAATGGTTTCCCCAAAGGACGCGTAATTGAAATCTACGGACCGGAATCATCCGGTAAAACTACGCTCGCTATTCATGCCATTGCAGAATGTCAAAAGGCGGGTGGTATTGCGGCTTTCATCGATGCCGAACACGCCTTCGATCGTTTCTACGCGGAAGCTTTGGGCGTGGACACGGATAACCTGCTCATTTCCCAACCGGATAATGGCGAACAAGCCCTCGAAATTGCGGAAAACCTGATTCGCTCCGGTGCAATTGACGTCATCGTTATTGACTCGGTGGCGGCACTGGTGCCACGCGGCGAGATTGAAGGCGAAATGGGCGATTCCAAGATGGGTCTGCAGGCGCGTCTGATGTCACAAGCCATGCGTAAATTGACCGCAACCATTGGACGTACTGGCTGCTGCTGTATTTTTATCAACCAGTTGCGCGAAAAAATTGGTGTGATGTTTGGTAATCCTGAAACAACCACCGGTGGTAATGCTTTGAAATTCTATGCTTCTATTCGGATTGATATTCGCAAAACCGGCGCAGGTATCAAAGATAAGGATGGCAATATCCTCGGTAATCACGTACGCGTGAAAGTGGTAAAAAATAAATTGGCACCGCCCTTCCGCGTTGCCGAATTTGACATTGTTTTTGGCGAAGGTATCTCCAAAAATGGAGAAATTGTGGACATGGGTGTGGATACCGACATCATTCAGAAAAGTGGTGCCTGGTACAGCTATAATGGCGCTAAAATTGCTCAGGGGCGTGAAGCTGCCAAGCAATTCCTGGCCGATAACCCGGAAGTAGCCAAAGAAATTGAACTCAAGGTAAAAGAAAAACTGACGAGCGGTACGCTGGTGAAAGCCAATAGTAAAGTTGCAGAACTAGATGGGGTAGAATCAGCAGTAGAGGCGGATGAGTTTTAAATAAAAATGAGATGGCATCTTCTTTTGCATTAGGTGCCATCTCATCCTCTAACTTTAGTCGTGAATTAATTTTTCCAATTCCTGTTTTACAAAACCACCTAGTTCGCTCACCGCTTTCTGCGAAAAATCAAAGCGAATGCCCGCGGTTTCGTACACTTCATTGATAGGTTTAGAATAACCCAGGGTTAAGGCATTGATATAATTTTGTAAAGCCTCTTGAGGATTTTCCCGATAGTGCTTCCAGATTGCAATGGCACCTAACTGCGCCATGCCATATTCTATGGAGTAAAAAGGTGCTTCAAATATATGTAATTGCTTGTGCCACAGGTATTCAGAATAGTGTTCTAAACCAGTGCGATCAATATTATCCGGATTGAATTCTATGTAAATTTTCAACCACTCTGCTTTGCGCTCGGCTCGGTTGTGGTGCGGGTGGGTATAGAGCCAATGCTGGAATTTGTCCACTGTAGCAATCCATGGCAAAATGCGCAATACATTTTCCAATTGACTGATCTTTGCGCGGCGCAGGTCTTCTTCGGAGGTAAAAAATACCTGCCAGTGCTCCATGGTTAGTAATTCCATGGTCATGGCAGCCAACTCAGCTATTTCTGAGGGTAATCGCTTGGAGGCACCTAGTTTTTGCTCGCGGGTGAGATAGGAATGCACTGC
>JBKBWT010000179.1:0-13062 GCA_046314415.1 Saprospiraceae bacterium | reverse complement strand
ATAGTCAATGGTAAATGGTCACCCCCTCATCACCCTTCCCGCATGGCTTGATTGAGCATTTTATAATCAATTTTGCCGTTATTTACTTTTAAATGTTCTACGATCACAATCGCACGATTGATGCGGGTTTCGGAGCGTTTAGGCGAGCCGATGATGTATAATAAGGTGCGTTGCTTGCCCGGCGTGAGCGCGTGAAACAAGCGATTCCCTGTTTCATCTTGTTGTAATAATTCCGCAAATTCTTCGGGCATCGGCAGCCCGTACTGACTCTCGTCTTTGCGCAAGCTGGCTTGCACCGACATGCCGACTTTTAATTTAAGTGAATCCCGGATTTTTTTATTAATATTTATAAAATAACCGCCTTCGCCTTTGGGCATCAGGGCACATTGAAATGATACGGTATCATTGAGGGTACAAACGACGCGGCGCTCGCCTTCAGCAGTAATAAAAGGCTGTGCAATTACATCCGGCACGTTAATATGATGTCCCCAGAGATTGGAATCAAATTTATCTAATATCGTGGTAAATGTTTCGGAAGGCGTTGACATAACCGGTCAAATTTTATAATAAACAAGCACAAAATATAAAGGTTTTACTTTAAAAATAATAAATATACGATATATTTAACTCGCCTTACGCGCGCGTTTTCGCAAAGGTCGGAAAATCTGCTTGGTAATAGGCGGCATATCATCGCCGAGTAAATAACCCCAGGGCTGTAGCCCTTCTACCCGGTCAAAAATTACTTTAGTAATGGCTACCAGCGGAATCGCTAAAAACATACCCATGATACCCCAGATGGCGCCCCCCACCAATACCGCGATAATAGAAACCAGCGCGTTGAGGCGCACGCGGGAAGCTACGATCCGCGGTACAATAATATTATTATCAATAAATTGCACTACTAAATAAATAATAGCAACGATTACAACGGTGGAAACCGATTCGGTCGTCAGCGCTAAAATCATGGGCAGCGAAATCGCCACCAGACCGCCGATGTAAGGAATGAGATTCAAAATCGCCCCGATAATACCCAGTAAAATCGCATATTGTAAGCCTACCACCAGAAAACCGATGGAATTTAGCACCGCCACAATCGCCGTTTCTAATAATAATCCGCCCAGATAACTTTGTATAATAAACTTAATTTCATTTAGTATTTCCAGGACTGCATCATGTTGTTCGCGGCGAAATAAGCGCGCAATGAAGTCCAGTAATAAAGTTTTATAAAATAATATCATAAAAATGTAAACCGGTAATAAAAAGACAAAAGCAAGCATACCGCTAATGGTGGTAATGGTTCTACCAATCAGCATGCCGCTGTTGGCGGTCACCTGACGGCGGATTTGGTTGACCCAGGCGTCAATATCTTTTATAGCAATGTTAAATGTTTCGGAAGTCCAGGTTAGACTTTCATTATAAAAATAATCAAAACGCTCCTCCAGTTGGGAAAATGTATCACTAAAACTCTTTGCCTGCCAGAAAATGAAAGCAATCAGCCCGGCTACGATGGCTATCGTCAGCAAAACGGAAAAAGTAATGCCCAAAATGCGGTTGACACCGTGATCGTTCAGATAATTGACCAGCGGGTTTAACAAAATGGCGATCAAAGCGGCAAAAACAATAGGAACAATAATGATCCGACCAACATATAATATATAGAAAAGCGTTAATATCCCAACTAAAATTAAGGGTAATCTGACATAAAGCGGGTGCGGTGAGGTTTCTGTGTTTGTTGCCATCCGTTTTGGTAAATGAAATGTTACTAATGATGGTTTTTTGCGTTATTAGGAAGAGAACGATTCAAGCGGTATAATTCCGAAAAAAGAGCGTATTTTGTTGATTCTACTGGTCTCCACGCCTAAAATATAAATAAAAAAGCGACAAAGTGTAAGCAGTTCGTTGGTTTTTTCGCTTTAACATTTATTTAATATCAGTTTTTTTACGATAGAAGAATAATTTTTACAAAATATGCGTTTCGCGTATTATGTAAGTATTTATACTAAAAGCATAATACAATATGCTTTTTATTATTAAAATTAAAAAATCTTATCATGAGTATTCAACATTGTAGGCAGGTATGTATCCTGCGAAAAACGAAGCCGCCCGGCGATACTTTAAGACTAGCTGAAAGGCGGCATTACTGCAGTTTTGTGCTGATAACGTGTAGTTTAGGAAAAGGAAAAAATCCAATATCAATTTTTGCAAATTTGATGATGAGCTGGAGAGGGCTTACGACACAACCGTCCCGCTCAAGACGTAAAAACCGAGAAGTGCTTGTAAGCCATTTTTTATTATTATTATTCCTTTCGGAAAAGCAGCGATTGTTCCAGCTCGTGGGCTATAGCCATTCCTTTATCGGTTAATTTCCAACAAGTTAGCTTGCCTATTTTTACCTTATTTACCAATTTATTATTTTCCATTTCATATAAGCAAACGGCAATATGTCGTCGGTTTTTAATGCCGGATAACTTATGAATATTCGTCATATTTAGTGGTTCTTCGTATAAATCTTCAGTTTTTAATAACCATAAAATAGTAATGCGGGTGAGCGACAATAAATAATCTTCGGTTGTTTGCTGCACCGGTAAGGGCATTTCCCGGGCTTTTGCTTCGAGTTTTATAAAGTTTAAAATACTGATTCTCAGTTGATTTAAAGTCCTTTGCACTTCTTCAAACTCCACAACTCCGTTTGCCGTATTTTTTAATAAAGAATGATAAATGCCTGATAGCAGAATAACTTCTCCGAGGCGTTCGTGATCGTGAAAATGCGCTAATAGCAGCTTTATTGCGGATTCTATCTCGTCCATTGCAACAAAGTGCTCGATTTGGGTTTCTAATTCCACAAAATTCATGGATAGGGGGATTGTTTAATCATTACATTGCGAATATAAATATTTTATAATTAAAATGCAATTTATTTACTACAACCCTTGATCCGTTTATTTCTTTTTTACTTTTCCCAGCAGCATATAACCGGCAACGGTAAATCCGGCTTTCAGTAGGGTTGCTTTGGATGCCTGGTTTTGAATATTGCAACGGGCGGCAGGTACGCGCTGATGTTGATAACACACTTTCTTTAATTCCTGCACGATAAAACTCCCAAAGCCGCGGCGGCGCTGGGTATCCCTGACATCCATATACACATCGGCGAAAGGCATATTATAATGCAGTAAATAACCGCCGGTGGCGACCAACTCCCCTTCCCATTCCAGCACATAAGAACCCAGGTCTTTCGTCTTGTAGCCAGTTCGGTAATCTTGCTCCTGCGTAGGACGAAACAACAGCTCCGGCATTTGATAATTCGTGTTATGATGATCGGCAAACAAAATAACCTCGGAGCGGATGCCTTGCGCAAACTCATATAACATAAAAGAAAGTAATAAATCGTTGCTCTGGCATTCGATGAGCGCGACATCTGAAGCTGCTACCAATGCCTGAAAGCAAGGACTTGCCCACTTTCGATAAGTCGGCAGCACATAAAATTCAAAAATGGTATTGCGTTCATTGATTTCCTGCCCTTTGACTGAGCCATAGCCCACCACCACGCCATCCACTGTCAACAAATAAGCGTCGGACCATCCGCGTTCGTGGCAGGCATTATAACGAATCTGAAAATTATTTTCCTGCAAGAACAATTCACGAAAAGGGAGAATGGTGGCAAGATCGGTCGCATGGGCTTTGAAAATCATGTGGTGTGGTTTTTTAACTTTTTTATAAAAGTACTTTAATAAGAATTGATTATGTATGATTAAAAAGAATCAATACATCTAAAACAATTAAAAAGGTCAGGTCTGTATTGCACTCATGTAAATATAAGAATCTGTTTGGGTTTTTAGTTTATTTGGCTAAAGCCCCTCTTTTTAGCTATTTGGTCCCCGCCATAAATGGCGGGGTAATCAGAAGAACATGCTTAGTTACCCCGCCATTTATGGCGGGGGTGGGTAAGTGCTAAGGGGACTTTAGTCAAAAAAGATTATAATGGACGAATTTTAAACATACTCCAAGAGGCTGGTGCTATTTTTCTTTAAAAAGAGAACATTGATAATGTTTCCAACTTTTTCATAAAGGAGTGTTCTTACCAACCATTTGCCGCCTTGCACCTCCACACGGAGACACAAGACGGCAAAATGACTAGCTTTCATCGGGTGGGAAATAGTAGGGATGGTTTAGTCCAGTGGCGCCAAATGGTTTTCGACTACCCACTTGCCAATTGTATTACCCATGGCTTGTCCTTCTTCACAGGAAAAACGGAAATGGATACCTGCCAGCACGCGCGACTCCGCATTTTCATCGGCAGCCTGATAAAAGCTGGTGAAAGTACGGGTTTTAAAATCGGGCAAGGCTGTATTGGATTCAAGGGTGATGGCCACCTGATCGCCCAACAACTTTGTGAGCACGGTGGCGGCAGCATTGCCCAATACACTATGTGTAGATGGGTAATCATGCACCGGCGGAGTCACTTCACTGGGTTCCCACTGTACATCGGCAGCAGTATTTGCATTGCCATCATTTTCGGCGCGGCGAATGGCGGTAAACGGACGCCAGAAATTGTAATGAAATTTAGAATCCCAACCTGCAATGTAGGAATCTGCCAGTGCCATGTTGACGAGCGCAAACAAACGGGCGGTAGCAAGCAGATCCATTTTGTGATTGGCAACGGCTACACGGGTCACGCGGTTCCAGCCGATTTCCGAAAATTCGTACCAGAACTTGGCAATCTGCGTTTGCGTCGCGCTGCGCTGCGGACTATCTTTCTGCCCCATCGTTTTTACCTCGTTGAAAGCAGTAGTGTAGGCAGCACTGTTAATAGCCGGGTGCGGCTTTACTCTGAATTGTTCTGGCTTTTGCAAGGCAAACGGCGGCATGGTTTTCCACTGCGGTGCAAATACAAATTCCAGCGGCGGAACAGCTTGATATACACCGGGTTCGGTTGAAGGCGCTACGGGACTGATCGGGTCTTCAAAAGCGCGGTCATTTTGGCGCAGCGCCAGAATAGCGGCGGCAGCTTTCTTACCTAAGGCAATGCCCTGCGCTTTGGCTTCGCCGTCGGGTACTGGTGCGAGGGAGGCAGTGAGCCGTTCGTTAAGCATTGCTTTCTGATCGGGCAGCGCATTGACCAGCACTTCATAAGCAGCCGAAGCCGCAGCGGCAATCGGGTCGGCCATTCAGGTTTTTCTCCTGGAAAGCATAAGTTTGGTAAACCGGCGCAATGGCATTGAGCGCGTCGTGCATGGCAAGGTGCGTCATGGCATTGATGCGCGAAGCCAGGAGCGAGTGCTGATACGTAGCGCCACCCATCGCATCATAAGCGGTTACATTCCAGTCGAGGATAACCTGATTGGAATACTTGCTAAATGGATTACCTTGCTCTGGCACAGTGATGCCGCTCGTTTCCTTGCAAGCCGTGAATAAACCGGCTACAACCGTAAGCAGAATGAAAAAATGCATGATTTTCATGGTGTCGAGTGATTTGGTTGCAAAAAATAATCTGTTCATAATCAGGTGATTTTATACCACAAAGGTAGGGGCGTGGTAAGCACCATGCTGTGCCAAAACGGATGAAGAGTTAGCCAAAAGGTATTTTTATAAAACTTGGATGGTATAAATTGGTAAGCTACCGAATTACTCGGTATCAAGGTTCTTTATTCAATTGTCAACGTTCAAATATTAAGTGTTGACAAAAACACCACTTGCCGGATCCCCAACATTACATATTTTTTGTTGACATTTGAGTTATTTTAATAAAATACACCCTGTTGTTAATGAATGCAATCATTTTTTAACTCAATTTTACATAAATTGATGTTTTTATTACAAATTTGCATAGAAACGCCCCTTTGCCCAAAATCAGGTTGCTTGCTCTGCACACTTTAAAAACTTATTTAATTGTTACCACAGCTCAGGTTTTTAAACTTTTCCACGTATTTTTCGCTATTACTAAAACATTGTAAAACTTACAAAACGGTCGGATGGCTTTGTACTAGCGTCTGACATCCAATTATATATGGCAAACTACTGGTTATTTCAGGCAAATCCGCAGGTGTTTCGACTCCGGGACGCCTTACAGGCAGAGGCTTTGCAAACTTTTGCAGTGACGGCACACAAACAGGAAATTAAAGTGGACGATAAAGTGATCTTGTGGCAAAGCGGAAAAGAGGCGGGCTGCTACGGCTTGGCAACCGTCGTTTCTGAAGTCGGCGAAATGGACGTTTCCGCCGCAGAAAAAGCTTTCTTTAAAACGGAAGTAGAAGACAACGCCAGGGTAAAGCTCAAAGTGGACTATAATCTTTGGAATAAACCCATTACCCGCGACCTTTTGATGGGGAATCCAGTTTTTGCTGCTTTATACGCGGGGCTACCAGGTACCAATTTTGCGGCAACCGAAGCACAATATCAGGCTTTGGTCGCGCTGGCACAACAAATGGATGTGCTCGCCGAACCTGCGGTTACCTATCAGCCAGCAACGCCGAATTTACCGGATTTTCCCTTGAATTTGATTTTGCATGGTCCTCCCGGTACCGGAAAAACTTTTCAGACCGTAAACTATGCGGTTGCCATTATTGAAAATCGCAGCCTGGAAGAGCTGGCACTGGAAAATCGGGGTGAGCTACATCGTCGTTTTGACGAATATGTGAATAAAGGACAAATCTCCTTTGTGACGTTTCACCAATCGTTTGGTTATGAAGACTTTGTAGAAGGCATTAAGCCGGTCACCGTACCGGAAGGAAGCGTGAGTTATGCCGTTGAGCTCGGCATTTTTCGCCTACTCGCCCAGAGTGCGCATCTGTGTGTGGTAGAAACACTGATGAATGAGCGCCCGCAGGAGCAAAAACAATTGCAATTCAATCAGATATACGGGGCATTTATCGAATATTTACAAAGTGATAATTTCAAATATTTTGAAACTGCTGATCAGCAACGGCTTTTCCTGCATCAGGTCAAACAAAATGGAGATTTAGCGGTACGGCAGCCCATTTCTTTTACCACTACCACCGTTGAAAAAGCGCTGTTGCGTAAATTGTATCAAAAATTTCCGCTGGCAGAAAACATTGAGGAGGCGCATGAATACCTGGGTAAAAATATGAAGGAGAATGAGCAGGAGATGAATTTCATTGTTTTTGCTACCTTAAAGGGCTTTGAACAAGTGTATCGGGAAGAAGCGGCGCAAGCCGAAATTGCTAAAAGCGGTAGCCTCCCGGAATTAGATGATATGCCTGAACTGACGGATGATTTACTCGCTAAATGCAAGCGCTATGTGCTGATTGTAGATGAAATCAATCGGGGTAATGTGTCGGCTATTTTCGGAGAATTACTCACGCTGCTGGAACCCGACAAGCGCGAAGGACGCAGCGAAGCGCTTAAAGTGGCTCTGCCTTATTCCAAAACATATTTTTCCGTGCCACCTAATTTATATTTGCTGGGCACCATGAATACGGCGGACCGCAGCACCGACGTGCTCGATATTGCATTGCGACGACGGTTTGCTTTCGAAGCCATTGAACCGGATCCGAATATTATTACCAAATATGCAAATAAACCCATTGTACAAGGCATAGATTTAGCTAAATTATTACAAATAGTAAATGATCGGATTGAATTATTATTAGATCGGGATCACCGCATCGGGCATGCTTATTTTTTGAATATTGAGACGCTGGAGGATTTGAAGCAGGTTTTTAGTCAACAGATCATACCCTTGTTACAAGAATATTTTTTCAACGATTACGCCAAGATTGGCTTGGTGCTAGGCGGGTATTTCGTACGCGAGAAGCCCGTGGATGTTGCGTTTGCGCCCTTTGGACATCCGTACGCCGGTGAGTTGTCAGAGAAGCGTTTGTATGAATTGTGCCCGATAGAAGCGTTGACGGAGGAAGCTTTTATTCATATTTATAAAACATGAAATATTATAGGGCGATTGGGAGTTGAAGCACATTCGGATGGAAATTATTAGGCGGGAATGATTTTACAAGTAGTTGAATATCAAAAAGTTTTGATTGGAAAGGGTTTGTCGCTGCCGCAGTGGCAGGCATTGGTAGCATTTGCCCAAAAAAATGGTGAACGATATTATAAAATCCTGCATAATGGCATTCAATTACAGCAATATGTCGGCGTCTTGCAGGTTGGGGAATTAACTTTGGAGGTTTTACCAAAAGTAAATGAAGCGGGCGATGCGAATGTGCAAGCCGTATTGCTGGAGATGTTGCGCGAATGTCGACTGCTACAGCCAGAAACGGCTTCTATGGCAGTTTTACGTCAAAGAAAAGGCTCATTATTAGAGATTTACATCACGGAATTTTTACAAGGTGTAGAGCAATTGCTGCGCGAAGGCTTGCTGCGTACCTATGTGGCAGAGCAGGAAAACCGGCAATATTATAAAGGCAAAATAATATTACATCAACATTTAGTAAAAAATAGTACCCGCCCGGATCGTTTCTTTACCCAATCTTTTACTTATTCTTATCAATATGCTTTTAATCGATTGATTTTTAAAGCGTTGCAGGTATTACAAGCTTTGCCTTTACACCCGGATTTAGCCATTTATTTACAACAATTATATCAGCAATTTCCGCCAGTGGAGCCCTGGAATCAAGCCTTGCCGGACTGGGAAAAGCTGCGTTTCAACCGGCAAACATTACGGTATAAAAATATATTACAAACCGCTTTATTGATTTTACAACAAATGCAACCCGATTTGTCGGCGGGGCGTTTGTCGGTTCTGGCAATTTTATTTGATATGAATATTTTATTCGAAGAATTCATTTTTAGGCGGTTACAAAAATTAAAAAATGTTAATATTATAGTGAAAAGACAAGTGCCCAAACCATTCTGGAATCGCCGCCCGATTCAACCCGATATTTTATTGACGATTGATAATCAAAATATTGTGATAGATACAAAATGGAAAAAACTGCAAAAAGTAAGTCCTGCGATGGAAGATTTGCGACAGATGTTTGTCTATAATCAGTATTTTAATGCGCGGCACAGTGTCCTCGTATATCCGCAGGTACAAGGGTTAGAAGATTTGCCGCCGGTGCCTTTTCAGCCAACGCGCGAAAACGCGGAGGAGTATTTTTGTCAGGTACGACTGGTCGAATTGGTAAAAGATGAAAAATTAAATAAGGAGTTAGGCGCTGATTTATTAAAAAAGATCAGTTTGTTATAGTTTTGTTGAAATTTATTATAAAATATTGATTTTTTATTAATGCAGACATTAAAATTTTATAAAAAACGCCATAACCGTTAAAATTTAGTTAAGACAATTTTTAAGTCAAACCGATCCCTCAACACATCCCGTATATCCCTCTGTAAACATTTTAATCCTTTTTAAAAAAATTATTAAAAACATGAAGAAGAATGTAATGATTGCAGCATTGGCTGCTCTGACATTCCTGTGCATTGGTGAACTGTCAGCTCAAACGTCCACTTCCAAGAGCCAAGCCAAAGTGGAAACTACGGTAACCGTGGGTGGCGAAGCGATGTATCCGAAGAAAAACATCGTGGAGAATGCCGTTAATTCCAAGGATCACACGACACTGGTAGCCGCAGTAAAAGCGGCTGGATTGGTAGAAACCCTGCAAGGTAAAGGTCCGTTCACTGTATTTGCACCGGTCAATAACGCTTTTGAAGACCTGCCGGAAGGTACCGTTGAAACGCTGTTGAAGCCCGAAAACAAAGGCACTTTGACCACCGTTTTGACCTATCATGTAGTAGCCGGTAAGCTGGATTTTAATGCCATCGCTGCTGAGATTAAGAAAGGCAACGGCAAAGCAACGCTCAAGACTGTAAGCGGCGGCACGCTCACCGCGATGATGAATGGCGCACGTAATATTCAGGTGAAAGATGAAGCCGGCAACATTGCGAACATCAGTACATATGATGTTTATCAATCCAATGGCGTGATTCACGTAGTGGACAAGGTATTGCTGCCGAAGATGTAAGCCTGATTATCAGGTAGTTAGATTAGCTCGATAGTTTCGAAGGTTATTATAAGGATTTTTGCTAATCAGATACCAAAAAAGAGGTATCATCGCTGCGCGGTGGTATCTCTTTTTACATTTTTATGCCAGTTATTTACTTTTCCGAAAATAGTATGATAAATACCGAGTGAATCGCTGGCAAAAAAAGCTTCTTTATTTTGGCTGGATTGGATGATGAACGGTGGATTTCGGGTGGTATCCCGGTAACAGGTGATGATGAACGGCTCGGTATTAGTTTTATTTTTAATGGTTAAAATTTGATATAAATATTTACTACCTGCTACTTCGTCAAAATCATCAGCAAACGAATCGGAGTGAATCTCGCGTAATGTTTGCAAATAACGCTCCATTTGTAAAGTGTCCAAAAAAGTGGATTCGCTTTTCCATCCTTCCGGCGTACGAATGTATTGAAATATTGTATCAGGTGTTTCTAGTTCTATTTCAGCAATATCTGAAGGATTATTTATTTGCAGGATCAAAGGATTGCGAAAATTTTTAAAATCGCGGTTAAAATCAAGGGCTAATTTGCCCGGCACTGCATAAACTTCTTCGCCTGACAGCAGCCGCAGATACGAAATGGGCAATTGCGTGGAGGGGTCGGTATCTAACTTTCCAATGATAAAATCCTCTAGTAAAGTTTTATCGGCATACAGGCGGATGCGAATGCCCTGGGCAGCGTCCACGCCATACACCTTCCAGAATTTACGCTCGGTGGCGACCACCTCGTGAACCGTTACGTTTGCTAAAGCGGTTATTAAATCTTGTATAATATTAGATGAAGCTTTAATGTTAATTTGACCATTGGAGGCAATCCAGCCGTTGCTTTCGCGCAAAAGGGTAATTTCATTGCTGCCACCGGGCATACTAATCAGCAGGGAAGTGACTTCGCCTGGACGGATGTTCAGTAAAGGAGGATTAAAAGGCGGTTTGGGTTGCGAAAAAAAATGGTACAAGCCATAGCCGGTCAGCGCCAATATGAGCAAGGAAATAAAAACGCCGGTTCGCATGCAGGAGTGGTTTTTGGTGAAATTTTTTGATTCTAACCGCAATGCCCCGCTAAAATACACTTTGTAGCGAGATTATGTAAATGAAATGTTTAGCTTCAACAAAAAAGGTGTGGATTTTTTCTTATATCAAGGAGAAAAGTAACTTTACACTTAAAAAAAAGAATAATCCTATGAAAAAGGTATGCTATCTGCTTTTCATCAGCGCAATCTTAGCCTGTAATACTAAAAATGAAACCACTACAAAGCCGACGGAAGCAAATAATATTGCACCTGCTTCTAATGTAAATTTGGCTGATTACGAACTCGAAACTGTACCCGGTAGTACCTGGCAAAAAGCCATTAAACGCGATGCAGCCGGTAAGGTAATAGAATCCGGTTTTTTTGAAAACGGGCAAAAAGTGGGCTCCTGGTTGTTGTATGAAGATGACCTGAAACGCTTTCCCAGTAAGCTTTTTACTTATGAAGCCGGTAAATTAAATGGTGTTTATATGGAATATAATGAAGGCGGGCAAATTGTAATGTTGGCAAATTATTATAATAATGTACTGCATGGTTATTGGGGGAAATACCGTTTTGCACGGGTATTAGAGGAAGCCAATTATAAAAACGGTCAATTGGATGGCATTTATAATGTTTATTCTTTGAAGGACGGCGTGCTTCAAACCAGCGCCGAATATAAAAATGGTGTGCAGGATGGCTTTTACCGCACGTATAATCCGGAAGGTCAAATAACCACCGAATATATTTATAAAAATGGCGAGAAAGTGAGAGGCGGAGCAGTAAAGTAATATTTTAGAGGTCAGAAGTCAGATGAAAGCATTGAATTTCAGTATGTTATGATGAAAAATATATGATTTTGATCATAAAGATGGATATAAAGAAAGGACTGAATTATGATATTAATATTAAAATAATCTCTATTTAAATACAAAGAGCCGTAAGTATTTACTTCGGCTCTCTGAGAGTAGTAACAATAAGTATTTGAGCATTTTAGTAATAGAAAGCAACGATTAACGGGGCAGTTTTTCTTTACTGGTTCTTATCTCTTCTTTTACCTGCTGGTTCGTATTGGTTCGGCTCGCTTCTTCTTTCAGGTCGTTGAGTATGAGCTGGCGCTCGCGAGGCACCTTGCGTTTTTTGAACAAAGACGCCTCCAGGGTGGACTGCTTGCTGTTATCTACCCAATGCATTAAAATCGCTAAATCTTTGATACCGCTCATGTCTTCTGTTTGTCTTTGTTATTGGTATAAAGTTCTCCCTATTCGCACGCAAAAGCAACTTTTGAGCGACAACCAAAGTCTGAATTCGTAAATGCGGACAGACTAACGAAAGAAAGTGATGACCAGGAAGTTTGCTAGTCTTCGATCAGGACCTGTTTTCGGGTATGCTTGATGTATTCACGTGGGGTAATACCGGTTATTTCTTTAAAAACTTTGTAAAATGTCGATTTATTCTTGAATCCACATTGTAAGGCGATGCCAAATAAGGTGAGATTGTTGAATTCTTCCTGTAAGATTTTTTCCTTTGCTTCGGTAACGCGAAAACCATTTAAAAAATTCTGAAAATTCGTGCCAATATGATGGTTGACTACCTGCGACAAGTATTTGGTATTCGTTGAGAGTCGATCAGCCACTTGCTTCAGGGTCAAATTGGGGTCCAGGTATAATTTTTCGGTCTCCATTAAAATTTTCAACTGATAGTACAACTTCACTTCTTCAATACCTTTGAGGCTGCTGCTGCTGTATTTTTCGTTGATTTGCATCAGCGGAATATCATCCTCTGAGTCCACTACATTGCCATCTACTTCAAAGGCGATAAAATTGGTCAGTTTTCGATTTTCATTAAAAATGGGGTGAATCACCAGTTTGCAAGGGTATTCTTCGCCATTTTTCCGATAGTTGGTAATCACGTCTTTAATCGGAATCTGACTCTCTAGCCCTTTGCGAATGCGGCGTACCACTTCTCGTTCGGATTTAGGTCCCTGCAAAATACTAGGCTTCTTGCCCAAAACTTCGGAGAGCGAGTAGCCAGTGATGTAGGTGAAATCTTCGTTTACCCACAAGATACGTCTTTCAGGG
>JBKBWT010000178.1:0-13143 GCA_046314415.1 Saprospiraceae bacterium | reverse complement strand
CTTTTACATTCGTGTTAATGTCTTCGGTTTATAACATTTCGCGCTGCCAACGACCGCCGTACCAGTAAGAGACCTTACGATCTTTGGTTTTCAACGTGTGGAACAAGTGGAAAATGTGCGAACGCAACGGCGCCATGCCTGCACCACCACCGATGTAAACCATCTCCTTCTTCGTCGGCTTGATGAAGAACTCGCCGTAAGGACCAGAGATTGTTACTTTATCACCCGGCTTGCGCGTGAACACGTAAGAAGAGCAAACGCCCGGATTCACTTGCATCCAGTTGTTCGTCGCCTTGTCCCAGGGTGGCGTAGCGATGCGGATATTCAGCATCACAATGTTGCCCTCGGCGGGGTGGTTTGCCATCGAATAAGCGCGGAATTGTGGCTCCTCGTTCTTCATTTTCAAGTCCCAGAGCTTGAACTTATCCCAGTCTGGTTGGAATTCGTCCGGTTTTTTACCCATACGCGGGTGCGAAGTGATGTCAATGGTTTTGAAATCGCATTCGATTACCGGCACGTCAATTTGCACGTAACCACCAGATTCGAATTCGAGGATTTCGCCTTCCGGCAATTTCACAACGAATTCTTTGATAAACGTGGCTACGTTATAATTGGAAATAACCTCGCATTCCCATTTTTTGATACCGAAAATCTCTTCCGGTACGCGGATACGCATGTCCTGGCGTACTTTCACCTGACAAGCAAGGCGCTTGTGTTCAGCTACTTCCTTACGTGTGAGGTGGTTCATTTCGGTGGGTAGTACATCGCCACCGCCCGCATCCACGTGACATTCGCACATAGCACAAGTACCGCCGCCCCCACAGGCAGAAGGCAAAAAGATGTTTTTATCAGAAAGGGTGGACAACAAAGACGAGCCCGGCTTTACCAGCAGCGGGTGTTCTTCATCGCCGTTGATAATGATTTTCACCTCACCCTGTGCTACCAGTTTCTTTCTGGCATAGATCAACATGAAAGACAGTAACAAAATTACAGCGCTGAACACCAGTACTGACAAGAGTATATTTACAATGCTTGACGCCAATAATATCATGACTTCGTGTAATTGAAGGTTGAAAAATGCTTATTTTGTAAGACCCATCAAACTTGCTGTATCAATTCCCATCAAACTCATAAAGGCAATACCCATCAATCCGGTCAGAATGAATGCCATGCCCAAGCCCCGAAGCGCCGGTGGCACGTTGGAGTATTGCATTTTCTCCCGAATTGCCGCGATCACAACAATTGCCAATGCCCAGCCAAAACCACTTCCGAAGCCATAAGCAACGGAGTTGGAGAAGTTGTATTCACGAGCAATCATGAAAAGCGAACCACCCAAAATAGCACAGTTTACGGTGATCAGCGGAAGAAAGATACCGAGTGCATTGTAGAGCGAAGGAGAGAATTTTTCTACTGCCATTTCCACCAATTGCACCATAGCCGCAATCGTTGCAATAAACAGAATGAAGCGCAGGAAGGTCAGGTCAATACCAAAGACACCGCGCTCACTGAGCAAGTATTCATTGATTGCCCAGTTCACCGGTATGGTAATGATCTGCACGAAAATAACGGCTGCTCCCAAACCTAATGCTGTTTTGACCGACTTAGAAACCGCCAAAAAAGAGCACATGCCCAAGAAGTAAGAGAGCACCATGTTCTCAATAAAAGCGGAACGTATAATGACATTTAATGCTTCCATTTCTTTTTAATTGATAATTGTCAATTGATAATTCCACAATAACACGCCATCCTCTGGTCTATGGATTTTACTTAAGAAACATCGACCAATTTCGGGTTCATACTGCGCTGAATCCAAATCAAAATACCAATGAGGAAAAGCGCAGCAGCGGGCAACACCATCAAACCGTTGTTGGAATACCATGCAAACCAGCTACCTTCGGCAGCAGTATTAATCCAGAATTTGTCACCTGCTCCGATAATCGCCATTTCGATAGCACTACCGGCAAAGAGCGTGCCTTTCCCAAAGAGTTCGCGCACTACTGCAATAACTACCAACACTGCACCATAACCCAAGCCATTACCAATGCCATCGAGGAAAGAACGCCAGGGTTTGTTTGCCATCGCATATGCTTCCAAACGTCCCATTACAATACAGTTGGTGATAATCAAGCCGATGAAAACGGATAATTGCTTCCAAACGGTATAAACTGTCGCCTTCAACGTCAATTCCACTACCGTTACCAAAGTAGCAATGATGACCAATTGTACAATCATTCGCACCTGCTTCGGAATGTATTGACGAACGGCTGAAGTCGCCAGGTTGGAAAAACCAGTAACCATTGTCACTGCAATTGCCATTACCAATGAAGGATAGACCTGGGTTGTCACCGCCAATGCAGAACATACGCCCAGAATCTGTACAGTGATCGGGTTATTATCGTTGAACGGATCCGTTAATAACTTACGCTCTTTTTTACCAAAGAGTGGCTCTTGCTCTTTTACTGGAGCCGCCGCTGGCGTGGGAGCTGGAGCCGTTTGCACATTTGTTTCCGCCATGATATTTCGCTTTTATAATATTTTGATTGCTGATCATTTAGCAATCTTAACTATTTATAATAATTTTTAATTTTTATTACTTCATGCTGGTACTTGTACTTTCTGCCTTCAGCTTATCCAGATAAGGCATATAATTTTCCAAGCCTTTTTTGATCATTCTGGTTACACCATCGCTGGTGATGGTCGCACCGGAAATAGCATCTACCTCACTCGTCTTATTGACAGCACCGCCCTTGCGCACAATAACCGACACGAATTCACCTGCATCGGTATAAACGCGTTTGTTAATAAATTGCGCCGGGAAAGTCGGATTGTCTTTAATTTCAGCGCCTAGACCAGGTGTTTCACCTTTATGGTCAAAAGAAGCGCCAGCTACTGTATTCAGGTCTTCTTCCAATGCCAGGGTGCCCCAGATTTCATCCCACAAACCATTGCCGCGCATCGAGAGCAGGTAGTATTTCTTGCCATCCTTGGCGGTAAAAATATAAAGTGGAAGTAAACGATCGGCTTCAGGTTTTTTCTTTTCCTGCGCTAAATCCACTTTTTCAGCGAGCATACCCTCTTGCACTTCGCCTTTCATATTTAGTACAAGCTGTTCCATTTGCTTGGCAAATACATCGAGTACCTCCTGGTCATTCATCTGATCGAGTGGCTTATCCAGGTGAGTCCCTACTGCCGAAAGAATTGCCCGTTTGTTAAAAGCAACTTCATTTTTATCGGCTGCCGGTTTAGTAGCATAAAACATACCAGCTAATGCCAGCGAGGAAACAATCGTCATCACGATGGTAAAGCGAAGAATATAATTGGTAGAATCCACGATTGCTAATTTTTAAAATTTTCAACAACAATTATTTCAATCCGTTCGCCGTAAAATGTATTAATGTGCAGCCGCCGAGGTCGTAGCCGATGCAACCGGCTGTGGTGTTTCTGCCAGTTGTGCTGCCTTGGGCTTCCGCTTACGACGATTCATGTTTGCTTGTAATACAAAATAGTCAATCAGCGGTGCAAACACGTTCATAAATAGGATAGCCAGCATCCAGCCCTCCGGATATGCAGGGTTCAAAACCCTGATAATCATACCGATGACTCCGATAAAGAAACCATAGTACCACTTACCAATATTAGTAGAGGAAGCAGTTACCGGGTCAGTTGCCATAAATGCCATCGCAAATAGGAAGCTGCCCATGTAGAAGTGATAATACCAAGGCACTTCCATGTATGGATTCACACCCCAGAGATTGAACAGCATGCCTGTCACAATCAGACCCAAACACATCGAAATCATGATGCGCCAGCTGGCAATGCCGATGGCAATCAGATACAAGGCACCAATGATAATGAATGGTTTGGAAGTTTCACCGATAGAACCCGGAATATTACCCCACCACATATCGGTCGGATTGTACACAGCAGTAACCTGTTCCCAGCCTCCTTGGTAAGCTAAGGCCAAAGGCGTTGCTCCGGTGTAACCATCTACGACCGGCATTCCTCCATTACCAAAAGTAGCCCAGCCCAAGCCTTTGAAAATCCAGTCGAACAAACCATGTGCCCAGTTGTAGTCAGTACCTACATAACCAGCCGCAGTTTTTTCTATACCGGAAATCCAAACTTCATCACCGGAGATATGCGAAGGATAGGCAAAAAACACAAATACCCGTGCCAGCAGGGCGATATTCAAAATATTCATACCCGTACCGCCAAATGCTTCTTTGCCAATGATAACTGCGAAGGCAATCGAGAGCGCCAGAATCCACATCGGAATATCCGGCGGCATAATCAACGGAATCAAAGCGCCAGTCACAAGATAACCTTCTTCTACCGCATGCCCTCTTTTATAGGCGTAGTAGAATTCAATCCCCAGACCAACTACGTGCGACACAATCCAGATCGGCAACAACTGAATGAAACCATATACGAGTTTGAGATGAAATCCTTGCAGGAAGCCCTCATACAAACCCAATGCCGAAAAGTGCTGGTGTCCAATATTGTACGTACCGAAAATATAGCAGAGTTGCAATGCAATCACCACTTGTACCATCGTACGCTTCAGATCCATGCCGTCGCGAATATGCACACCGCCTTTTGTCACCTCATCCGGCGTATAGGCAAAGGTGAAGAAAGCATCGTATGCAGTATGAAGAAGCGTACCTTTCTTCGGTTCTATTTTTTTGAGAAAATTAAGCAACGCGCTCATATTGTAGAAAGAGATTTCAAGACGTTGATCAAATTCAATTATTCTATGCTATGCTTACCGCCAAATATCAATTAGCTTAGCTTTGCTCGTACATGGTATTGAGCCCTTCGCGCAGTATTTCCTGAATCGGCTGCTTGGAAGTGCATACAAATTCACACAAAGCCACATCCTCTTCACTCAGTTCGTAGATACCCAACCCTTCCATCCGTTCAAAGTCATTTGCCAGAATAGCCTTCATCAGGTGCATCGGATAAATATCCATTGGCAACACTGCTTCATATTGTCCACTCATTACGAAAGCCCGTTCTTCTCCATGCGTGTTCGTATCGGCTTTGAAGCGAATATCCGGGAATAAAGCATTCGGAAATGCCTTGGAACCGGTAGGTGTAAACTTAGGAATCAACCAACCGAACATCTCGTAATAATCACCTTCTTCCACTACCGTCAATTGATCATCATGGAAATTTAGAAAACTATCCGCTGCCTTTTGCTTACCCGATAATACATCACCGGAAATAAAGCGTACATGATCTTTCACCAGATTATCTTTGACCAGATCGGCAATATTGGCACCAATATAAGTACGAACATAGGTCGGTTTCTTTAATTCTACCCCTGTCAATGCAATCACTCTTTCCGCATTGAAACGACGTTCGGTCAATAATGCCCCCAGGGTAATTACATCCTGTACGTTTAGCGCCCACACGCGATCGCCTGGCTTGATTGGTGCAGTATGGTGAATTTGTACCCCTACATTACCGGCTGGATGTTTGCCTCTGAACCAGGTCTTTTCTACACCTTGTGCTTCGGTAAATGCCGTCGCAGGCGCTTCTTTACCGCGCGCGTCCAAGCCCAGGTAAACTTTACCCGGTGTCAATTTACGCAACAAATCCAATCCCCGTTGGAATGCAACTTCTCTGCCTTGTACTACAAAACTCAGATTTGGCGCCAAAGGTGCCGTATCGAACGTAGTAATGAAAATATCGCGTGGTATATCTGTTGGTTCCGGCACGACATCAAACGGGCGCTGTACCAACAACGACCATGCACCAGTGTCCAGCAGGAAATTCACCAGCGCTTCACGCGTTTCGGTTTCCAAGTTAAAAGCCGGAATCTCCCGATACTTAATGGTCTTATCTGCCAGAATCACAACTTCTTTGATGGCACGCTTGTCGCCGCGATTCACGGCAATGATCTCGCCGCTCACCGGTGCTACATACTTGATTTCCGGGCGCTTTTTGTCATAAAACAATACATCTCCTGCCAATACATTCTTACCAACTTCCACCTCTAACTTCGGAATCGGCGACATGCCCAGGAAATTGCCCGGCTGTACAGCAAATGTATTTGCCTGTATATTGGAATCAATAACCAAGGGTGCCTCTCCTTGCAGCAAAATATCCAAGCCCTTCTTCAGGGTTTTTACCGGTGCGTCGGCAGCGTATTCAGGTGCATTAGGTGTAAAAATTTCGTTGAGGCGAGGAAAAATAGAGAAGTTGGCACCGCTTTTATCCACCCCCATCTGCTTCGCTTCAATTGCCAGCAAATTATCTGACACCTGTACCACTAGTCCCAAAATGAGTATAGCAATGATGGCTACGAAACCGTAAACCAGGTAGTTGTTGCTCGAGGTACTGCCCTGCGCCAGCACTTGCGCATTACTCAAGAGTAGCAGCGCAGCAATATATAAACCACTGATGATTCTGTGTCTCATACGAATTTATCTGGAATGCTTGATTTTCAATGAAAATTGATCAAAAAAACGCTTTCAAAAAAGCATCGCAAATATATGAACCTTTTACTGTTAAAAGACTGGAAATTACAAAATAATGTTCTTATCAAGACATTATTTAGACTGAATTTAAATAACAAAATACTCAAAAAGACTTTTTAGGTATGCTTTGCAGCAGCATTATAGGTATTGCGCCATTGCCAAAAAGCATTCGCTGCGATAACCGTATAAACCAGCATTATAAAAGCGAACAAATAGGCACCGCGTGAGGCAAATAAATAGATACTTGCCGCGTCAATTACCACCCAGTATGCCCAATTGTCCAGCTTTTTTTGTACCAATAAAAATGTTGTCACAATCGAAAACACCGTTACAAATGCATCCAGATACGTCGCCGCTGCGGGTGTATAGACGTCAAAAAAATAGCCAAATACCACAGCAATGAATGCGCCACCAATGATAATCATTAAGTGCTGGTGTATGGTAAGTTGGGTAATTGGTAAAGCAGAGGACGCTACTATTTCCTCGTCTAATACTGATTTTCCTGAGTCCTTTGCTTGCTCAACACGCCCCTTCCCCATCCATTTATAGATGCCTACAACTCCCATGCCGACATAAAATAGTTGCAACAGCGCATCCAGCCATAAATTGTACAGAAAAAACGAGGCATATGCCCAAAGTCCGCAACTGACGATACCCCATCCCCATGCCCATATATTCTCACGGGCAGCTAGCACCACGTACACCAAAGCGGTAACGGTCACCACCCAGTCCACCCAGCCCAACGCTGCCGCTTCGGCAACTATGTTATTAAAAACATTAATATAAATCATAAACAGCCTGCTTTCTCATTACATTACAACCGAATAAATTATTCTTATTTTATAAAAATCTTATAAAAATTAACCACAATTATTGGCTAATAGCCGGAGCCTCCATTAAAATACCCCCAAAAAGTAGGTATGCCCATAACAAAGTCCAAAGAATATTACACACCTGCGCCCCGACGAATGCCAACGCCGGACGACCGCCCTGCGTTTTGATCAAATCAGCAAAATGAGCTTCCAATCCAATTGCCACGAAAGCCATTGCAAACCAGAGCGTCTGTAGGCTTTTTAAAAAACCGCCCACTTGTTTGACTGTATCCGCAGGTATTAAAAAGGAGAATAAGAGCGAGGCAGCAATGAAGCCCAGCACAAATTTGGGAAAGCGTTCCCAAACTAATTTTAGACTCGGCTTCTCTCCATTCAATGTTTGATCCGAGCCTTTGCGCAGTACCCACCAGGTTGCAATAAAAAAAGCCGCAATGCCAATGAGGACATTCTGTGAGAATTTTACAATCACCCCGGCTTTGGTCGCCGCACCGCCCACCAGTTGTGCCGCAGCCGTCACCGAAGCCGTCGTATCCAGCGTACCGCCCAGCCAGGCACCGCCCACGATTTCGGGAATACCGAATGCCTTAATCGCCCAAGGTTGTAAAATCAACATGGGAATAGCCACAATCAACACCAACGCCGTAACGTATGATAATTTTTTCTTATCTCCCTGAATAGCGCCCGCAGCAACAATTGCTGCCGAAACACCGCAAATCGAAACTGCCGATGCCAAAATAACCCCAAATTCATCGTCCACTTTCAGCCGCCGTGACAACCAAAGCGAGAAAAACCACACCACGCTCACGACTGCCACCGACTGTATAATGCCCGGCAAGCCTGCCTGAATAATATCTTTGAACAAAACACCGGCACCCAGCAAAATCAAACCTGTCTTAATAAAAAACTCTGAGCGTGCCGCTTCGCGCAGCCAATCAGGTAACGTCATCAGATTGCTGATCAATAAACCTATGATCAAGCCAAAAATCACATATTCCAATCCATAATATTGCATCTGCTTATTCCCCGCAATGACCAGCGAAAGAATACCCAATACAAAGATAAAACTGAATCCGGCAAGATAACGCCCCAATTTCCCTACTGATAACCAAATAGTTACACCTGAAAGAACCGCAAATACCCCCCCGATCAGCGCCAGCAAAGATAAGTTTGCCGCAGTTAAAACTTTGCCCGACAGCGCTACACCATCCGCCCACTGATACACCGGCGTGATAAATTTAAAACCCGGCGAAATAAATGCCCATCCCAACACCCCGAGCAGCAGCACCCCGGCAATCAGCAATGCCCAGACATCCTCCGACAAATCCGACCAAAAAGAACGGCGCTCCAAAGCCGAAGGTTTATCTACAACAGTTTGTGGTTCGTTCGACATCTTTTTTAGCGGTCAAAATAAAGAATGTTTTCAGTTTTTCCCGCAAACTACACTTGCAACATCACAAAAATCATCGTAAATTAGCATCTAACTTACAATGGATAAGCGGTAATAGCTCAGTTGGTAGAGCACTAGCTTCCCAAGCTGGGGGTCGCGAGTTCGAGTCTCGTTTACCGCTCTTGATAATCAAGGGATTGTGGTGGCAACTACAGTTCCTTTTTCTTTTGGTTTAAATATGGTTAAAATAATTGCCCATGTAAGTTCCCCATCTATCTGCTATTTTTCCTCCTGGCATGTAAAGGATGGAAGGTTTAGGAAAGAGAATACGAATTGTAAGATATTGTTACTTTCTAAATCAACCAAATTGTAAAATCATAATGCTAGCTGGCTATTACAATTTTAGATTTCAATTGAGCTAGCAACTAAAAGTATTTCATTACAGGTTAAGCTCTTAATTTATTACAATACTGCATCATTTTATCTCTGGCTCTAAAAAGCCTCATCTTCATTGCGCTCTCCGATAATTGATACACTGCCTGTAATTCACTGATGGATTTTTTATGCAGATAGCGCGCTAACAGCAATTCTCTAATGTCTGTTGGCATTTCTGCCAAACCTCTTTTTATTTGAATTAATAAAGTTTCATGCAAAATGGCTGATTCGTAATCAAAACTTTCATCTGCCAATTCAGCGATTTGGCTTATTTCCTTGAAATGAAGGCGTTGCTTCTGTTTCTTGTAGTCGAGGCAATTATTGCGAGCAATACGAAACAACCAGGCTACAAACAGTTGGGCATTTCGCAGCGACTGTGCTTTTTCAGCAATCGTCAAAAACGTTTCCTCTGTCAAGTCGTATGCTTCTTCCCGATCCTTAAGAATGGTAAAGACATAGCTAAATACTTTATTATAATACCTTCTATATAATTCACCAAAGGCTGCATTATCCTTACAGGACTGGTAGTTCGTGAAAAGCTCCACATCAGAAAGGTGGGCATAGCTGTACTGATTCATACGATACATTCGGTTGAAACTGATTCTCGTTTCAAAAATGCAGTGTAACCGTACTAGAGGGCAGTTAAATTAGGTGAGTCCGTCAGATTCTTCGGTGAGATCGGAAAAAGTATCGGTTAAATAATATTAAACGAAATTATTATAAATATTTAATTAATTATTAAGTTTATATAAACCCTTAACTTTATTAAATCACCTTTAATCTGGTGAAAATTGGAGTAATTGGTGCTTGACCATATCCATTGCTTCTTCGCATTTGTACTTAATATGCTGTACCAAAGCCGCTACTTCTTGTCCTTGTGCTTCCTCTTCCAATTCTTTTAATAATGTACCCAAAGATTCGCCAAAGCCAATATAACCAACCGTAGAGCGCATACTATGGGCTGTGTTTTTCACTTTTGTAAAATCGTTCTGGGCAAGTGCCTGTTCCAAGGTGGCGAGTTCTTTGGGGAGATGTTCGAGGAAAATTTGTGCCAATTCGCGCACATAAGAAGATTCTCCCTGAGCAACTTCTTCGAGATAATTCATATCAATCTGCAAAGACCTTGTTGCTTCTTTTTCCTGTTTTGGTAAAAAGCGCGCCAAAACGTTGAATAAAGCTTTCTCACTCAAAGGTTTAGATAAATAATCATTCATCCCATAACGCAAACATTTCTCTCGCTCACCGGGCAAAACGTGAGCGGTCATGGCAATAATGGGCATTTTGCCTTTCAATTTATTACGAATAATGCGCGTCGTATGATACCATCCAGTTCGGGCATTTGAATGTCCATCAGGATCAGATCGTACTGATTCTGCCGTACAAGCTCCAGCGCCTGCTTTCCATTTTCGGCTTGTTCTAATTGCAGTTCCCAGCTATCTAGCAGTAATTCGATTACCCGACGATTCATCGGATTATCTTCTACCATTAAAATTTTTGAAGGTTTGAAACTAAATTGCTTGTTGTCAACATTCGTTGTCGGCGACGGAAAAGGCTGCGCTTGCATGTCTGTACTAATCAGGAAAGGTAGTGATACGGTAAATTTTGTACCGGCACCTTCTTCGCTTTCTACTTTGATCGTACCATTCAGCAATTCAATTAAATATTTCACTATCGTTAAACCTAGCCCCGCGCCACCATATTTTCGGGTAGAATCCGAATAATCCTGGCTAAAGCGTTCAAATACTTTATGCAGTTGATTTTTAGGAATGCCAATACCTGTATCCTGAACTTCGACACAAATCAATGCTGATTGATCGGCTTCCTTTTCCGTAAGCGTGGCGCGCAGCGTCACTTCGCCCTGATCGGTAAATTTGATGGCATTATTCAGCAAATTGGTAAAAATCTGCATTAGTCGGTTGGGATCACCAATAAGTTGATCAGGAATTTCCGCATCTACAATAAACTGAAAATCAATGCCTTTCTCTTCAGCTCGATACCGAAACAGTGCTTCCAGATTGTGCAACAACTCCTTAAAATGAAATGGCACTTCTTCCAATTTGGTCATTTCTGCCTCCATTTTTGACAAATCAAGGATGTCGTTGACGATGGCAATCAAGTTTTCACCGGAATAGCGCATCGATTCAACATATTCCTGCTGTCGGGCATTCAGGGGGGTATTTTTCAGCAAATTGGTAAATCCTACAATGGCATTGAGCGGTGTGCGAATTTCGTGACTCATATTTGCCATAAATTGCTCTTTAATGCGGGCAGAGCGCTCCGCTTCTTCCTTGGCAAAAGCTAATTTTTCCTGCAAATGCAGGCGCTGGGAGGTCTCGCGCAGTAAATAAAGAATGGAAATACTTACAATCGCAAAAACGATAATTGTCGTAACAAATTCTACCCGGCGGGCATTGCCTATAAACTGTTGATGAGAGGTGATATTTGCCTTAAGGTTATTTTGCTGAAGTACCCTGAGATTAGTTGATATATGTTCTATGCTGTCTATCAATTGTTTACTCCACTGTTCCTGATTTAAAAGTAAGTCCTTTGCACGCTGTACATTTTGTGTATTGTAGCGGCGCAAAATAGCTTCGCTGAGGACAATCTTCTGTTTTACAAATTGATTGATGCTATTGAATTGGCGTTTTTCTTCAGCATTGCCACTTAAATTGGCACCTATTCTATCTAATCCCTTATTGATCTGCTCAATATGCGCGCGAATAGTGGCTTCTTTCAACAAATCATTATTAAAAATATATACATTCAGCTCTGTGTCCAAATCGGATAAATGGTCATTCAGATTCTGTAATTCCTCCAAATTTCGTTCATAATATTGCGTAGATTTCATGTCCGATGCCAACAAATCTTCTACTCCACCCAGAGTAATCTGATGCACCAGAATCGTCAGCGATAGCCCAATGAGCAAAAATAGCACCACCGATAGCTCAACCCGGTACTCAGGATTGGAAAATAATTCTAATATGATTTTTAAGCGGCGCATTATTTACAAATTCATGAATAAACAGGTAATAATTCAATGAATTTATTAAAAACATGATTTAATCACAAAAGATTTAGTCGATTTAATAACGTTGATTTATAACTTTCGCTTAACGGAACTACTTGTTTACCAATAGTTATCATATTATCAGCAATATCCTCTATTTTATCAATGGCAATAATGTAGGACCGATGTACCCGGCAAAATTTTTTTTCTGACAATTTATCGGCAATTCCTTTTAGTGTGGCGTGTACAAGGTATTTCTTGTCTTTGGTCACAATCGTCACATAATCATCCATCGCCTGGATGTAATGAATCTCGTCAAAAGGAACGCGGGTCAGCGCATTATTGGTACGTACAAATAAAAAAGTAGGATCGGCTTGCTCTGGCATTTCACGCTTTTTCAACTCAAATAGCTCTTTAACCCGCTGCATAGCCATCATGAATCGAGCAAGCTGGATAGGCTTTACAAGGTAATCCACTACATTCAAGTCAAATGCTTGTACGGCGTAGTTTTCTTTGGACGTAATTAAAATAGTGAAAGGTTTTACGGGTAAACTTTCTAATAATTCCAAGCCGCTCATGTCCGGCATTTCCACATCGAGCAAAAGTAAGTCAATCTCCGATTGTTGCAAAAAATGGATCGTCTGGATCGCCTCTTCGCACTCCCCCACCACCTCAAGCCATTCTACACGGCCTGCCATTTGGCGCAACACCGCGCGCGCCATCGGATTATCGTCCACAATCAGGCATTTCACAATTTTCTCTGGTTTAAAAAAAGTTTTCCAAAAGTAGTGACCTTTTTCCAAAACGCAGTCCTTTCTACAACTTTCTAACCGCTAGCAGCAAAATCAGTTTTGTTTTTTGGGAAAATAGCGATAGGAAGTACCTTTTTAGTAAGCGTGTAACAGACCATTTTTTGTATAATTTCAATAGAGTTGCGTCCATGTAAATAGTTGAAAATCAAAGTTGATTAAATTTGGGGTAAAAAAAGGAGCATGAGCC
>JBKBWT010000177.1:5676-13239 GCA_046314415.1 Saprospiraceae bacterium | reverse complement strand
GTCGTTTTGTTTTCATGGCTATCTGTCAGCGAAAAAACCGGAATTAGAAAAGGATTTAAAAAGATTGGAACAACTTTCCCTTAAATTTAAGCAAACGCAAGTTTTTATCGAAGCCCCTTATCGCAATGGCAATGTAGTGGAAACTGCCTTAAAATTTTTATCACCACAAACACAATTCGGCATCGCGGTTGATTTGACCTTGGAAACGCAATGGATTAAAACACATACCATTCAGCAATGGCGTAAAATTGACTTGCCTGACTTGCACAAGCGACCGGCGATTTTCTTGTTATATACTGCTTAAAAAATTATATAACATATTCTTTTTCAGAATCTTTTAATTTTTCTACCACCTTTTCTTGATTAGTAAAAATTATCATTACAATACCGCTTGCTATTACAAAACCATACAAAACCAGCGCGAATAAAAGAGAAGCCCAGTCCGTGGCGATGACTGGTTTATCCTGGGGTGTTTCGATAAGCTGACCTGAGCCAAATGCAAAATTAATTAAGCCATGAATCAAGGCTACCAAAACGATATTTTCGACCCGAATAAATAAGCCGGCAAAAAACATTCCCATACTAAACGCAAATACTACCTGAGAAGTAATGCCATCAAAATTATTAGGCTCCCGGAATAAGTTGATATAATGAATCAAACCGAACAACGCCGAAGAAAGCAAAGCACTTATAATCAGTCCGGCTTTTTTATTCGCATTCATTTTTATGAAGAGCGGCAATATGATACCTCTGAATATTAACTCTTCTGCAAATCCAATGACCAGGACCGCAGCGGTAAATGCCAGCAATAAATCCAATCGAGCCGATTGATAGGTATTAATTTTACTAAAAATCGTTAATCCTATGATAACCAAAGGGATGAGCAGTGCCTGTAAATTATTGAATTGAAATGTTGGGTTAAATCCATTCAGGTGTTGCAATTGTAGACGCCGGATCATATAGATCGCAAATCCTATCAAAAATAAGCGGCTGATCATTCCGGCAATAAAATCATTCTTTAATTTATCCGCCGACCAATCATTCAGTAAAAATTCAATTGGTTTTTTGAGTAGTAGTAATAATAAAGTCAGGACTACTACCATGAGGATTATTTGAAATTCTTTTCTCATACTAACCAATCATTTTCGATTACTGATTTAATACCGTTTGATACTGATAAACAGTAACCTGCCAGCGCTTTACAGTACTGGCAGGTTGCTATTCTGGTTGGTATTTTATTATAACTTTCTACACAAAGTACAGCCAAATTATTTAGAATCCAACCGTTACGGTGCAATTGTCAAAGTCAATACTGAAGCAGCAGTTAGAACACCAGCCCCACTGCTCTGCACGACAACCGTTGGTACCAAATTTAATCGGGCAGGTTACTTCCAATATTCTGGATTGTACTTCGTTGGCTCTCAGCGTGTATGCAGCCGAATAATCTGCTAAAGCTTTAGAGTGCTTAAAGGTTGGATCCACGATTGGATTTTCCATTACGGAGCGCAGCATTTGATCGGCAAGGAACGGAATACGGGCATCATGCTTGAATTTTTCTACCGATGTATAAATACCATCACCGGCAACCCGGTCCATCTGTTCACCATTATCACTGAATGCCACACCATCAAAAGCAATAATAGCAGGCATTTGAGCATCATCCGAAAAACTTACAAACACCAGTTCCCGCACATATTCTTCCTGATTCAGGCTGTGGATGCGTGCATCAAACAACGAAATACTCTGCTTAAAGAGCTGTTCTTCAGACAGTTACTGCTCTTGGTTATTAATATTACTTGATTCATCATTACAGGAAGTTAACAGGAATAAACCGCAAACTGCTAGTACACTGAATAGATTAATGAAGTTTTTCATAATTACCAATCGTTTTGAATGCCCTACTTCTTGTTCAAGGAGTTTTCGGGATAGCCTCCTGGGTATTTAGCTGCGATCAGGCGCCTTTTAATCTCAGCTTTACCAATGCCACAAAACTAGTAGGATGCCAAAAATTATTTTGGAGCATCTTGGAGCAAAGTGTAGCAAAATGGGGCTTTACCTAGTTTGCCCACTTTTTAACTGCTTTTTGTCAGGATAGCCAAATGTTTGGTAAACCAATTCCTGTTCATGTGGCGTGACCAATCCACCTTGCAAGAGGATATTGGCTCGTTTGAGCCAGCGATTGAAAGTCCAGCGACTGATTCCGTATTCATCAGCCATTTGTTGACGAGTCTTAGCACCTTTCATACTAATGCATTTTTATGATAGAAATACCTACGTTACATCCTGCCAGTGTGCATTCTTATGTATGTGCTCTAGTAAAATTGGCTAAAAGAAGTGTTTGGAACTTAAAATATAAAAACGTATGCCAGTAAAAAGGTACCTGGGGTATAATGAAACTTGATGATAAATAAATTTAGTATGCTACGGTTCAACAAAGTAATTATTTTCTGTATGTAAAAAAATGAACATTCGTACTTGAATATTGTTCGTGTCCGGTTTTCGCAATGATTTAGCGATGCAGGCAGAAGCCGCCATTTCTTTCCTAAAAGCGCACTATAAAAGTATTTACAAAACCCGTCAAAAATACTTAGTTTTATTTTGAAACTAACCCAACCTTTTTTGGTAAATTTGCGTTTGAAAAGAGAAAAACGGAAGTAAAATTGGAAAACTTCATTTTTTGATTTTAAAATTAGTAAAATGGCTGCTATCATTGAAGCAACAAAAAACCTGGATCGCAAAGGTTACCTCGACCTTGATATAGACCCCACGCTTGATCTCGTTGAGGAGATTCAGCGTTTAAAAAAAGAAAAAAATGCCGTTATTCTGGCACATTATTACCAGGAATCGGAAATTCAGGATGTAGCAGATTATATCGGCGATAGCCTGGGACTTTCACAAAAAGCGGCTAATACAGATGCGGACATTATTGTCTTTGCCGGTGTGCATTTTATGGCTGAGACGGCTAAAATACTGAATCCAAATAAAAAAGTGTTGTTGCCCGACCTGAAAGCAGGCTGCTCCTTGGCAGATTCCTGTCCGGCTCCGGTGTTCAGGCAATTCAAAGCGCAGTATCCCGATCATGTCGTGGTGAGTTATATCAATTGTACTGCCGAACTGAAGACGCTGACTGATATTTGCTGTACCTCAACCAATGCGGTACAAATCATCGAGAGTATTCCCAAAGAGCAGCCAATTATTTTTGCACCGGATATCAATCTCGGCAAGTACCTTGTGAAAAAAACCGGGCGTGACATGGTGCTGTGGAATGGGGCTTGCATGGTACACGAGATTTTCTCGGCAGAAAAAATTGCTAAACTCCGGGTGCGTCATCCCAACGCCCAATTCATTGCGCACCCTGAATGTGAGCCACATATTCTGGAAAAGGCTGATTTTATTGGCTCTACCACCGGTTTGTTAAAATATACCATTAATAATCCCGCTACGGAATTCATTGTAGCCACCGAAGCCGGTATTCTGCACCAGATGCAAAAGGCATCTCCGCATAAAACGTTTATTCCTGCTCCGCCAAATAATAATTGTGCTTGTAATGAGTGTCCCCACATGAAGCGCAATACAATGGAGAAATTATTTGTATGTATGGAATATGAATTACCGGAAATTATCTTGCCCGAATGGGTAATTGAACAGGGTCGAGCCTGCATTGACCGCATGCTGGATATTTCTGCAAAAGCCGGGTTAAATAAAGATTAAATGGATGATCAGTTAGCAGTTAATCATCCCTTTGACCTCTGTTAACTGCTAACTTTATTTTCTACGAAAATACAACAAACTAACTTTTTGCCGTTAAAATGTAACTTTGCCGCTTGAGTGCATCAGGCGTGTTCTTTGTCTTAAATATCCCTTGAACGATCAAAACTCAAAACGTGGTGAAAAAAGTTAGTTTACTGCTTGTTCTACTTTCCTTTTCTTTTCTGGTAGTAGCTCAAAGAGGCTGGGAAGCTGGTTTTTGGGGAGGTACGGCATTCTATTTCGGCGATTTGAATACCAGCTACAATCTGAGTATGCCAGGATTCGCGGGCGGGGTCGCGGGTCGCTTCAATTTTAATAATCGCTTGGCGCTCAAGTTCTCTGCCAACGCTGGGCAAGTAAGAGGCGACGATGCCGTATCAAAAAATACGTTTGAACGCGCGCGTAATTTGAGTTTTCGCTCGAATATTGTTGAAGGTGCCGCACAATTGGAATTCAATTTTTTGCCTTACACGCATGGCAGCTACGAGGAATTTTATACGCCTTATGTTTTCGCGGGCTTCAATGTTTTTCATTACAATCCCCAAGCCGAATACCAGGGTAATTGGGTTGATTTGCGGGAATTAGGCACGGAAGGACAATTCAAAGGCGAAGAATATTTTAGTGTCAGTGGCGGTTTGGTATATGGGATGGGGCTAAAACTGGATCTGAGTTATGAATGGAGTATTAATCTTGAAGTAGGTGCCAGAACCCTATTCACGGATTATATTGACGATGTGAGTGGTTCTTATGCTGATAAAGAAGACCTGCTGCAGAACCGGGGTGCAGTAGCGGCAGCTCTTTCCGACCGTTCTATTCTAATACCTGGTGTCAATGATGGTCAAATTGGCGAGCCTGGCACGCAACGCGGCGGTAGTTCACTCAAGGATAGCTATGTGATGATCGGCTTGGGCATCGTTTATTATTTCGGTGATCTGAAATGCCCGACTTATGGCTCGCGGCGTCGGCGATAATGACTTTCTTAATAGCATAAAAAGCACCACCATTGCAACAAAAACTAGCGTATGTCGCCATTGTAGTAAATGACTACGATGAAGCGATTGCATTTTACACTCAGAAACTTCACTTTGATTTAGTAGAAGACACGCGCCTTTCCGATACCAAACGCTGGGTTTTGGTAAGACCACCCGGAAATCTTAGCGCATGTTTACTACTTGCTAGGGCGGCGAACGAAGCGCAGCAAAGTAGAGTAGGCAATCAAACCGGCGGACGTGTTTTCTTATTCCTCCATACCGATGATTTTGATCGGGATTATCAAAATTTATTAAGAAATGAGATAAAAATCGTTCGAGCACCATCCGCAGAAGCGTATGGGAAAGTGGCTGTTTTTGAAGATTTGTATGGCAATCTTTGGGATTTAATTGAACCCACTGCCGAAGACAAGTGATGATTATTTTTATACTCCAAATCCAATTAACCATCGGATTACTTGCCCGTTTCATCTATGTTTCCTGCATGTTCGTAAAATTTGACTTACCTTGCCAGGGAATTTCAGTACCTTAGTGTTTTCTAGATTTCTGATTTTCAGTATTATGAAAAAGTCAAAACTTGTTTTTTTGGGTTTAACCCTAACGTTGGCGGCTTGTCGTCAAGCCCCTAAAGATCAATGGGTGAGTGGCTATGACGATCCGAATGCCCGCGATACCACTGTTAATAATCGTCCGTATCGTTATTATCATGGATTTTATTATCCAATTATCGGCGGCTATATTTCACCCAATTCCTATAGGGGTAATAATATTCAGGAAATTTCCCGTCCGGGCTTTCAGCCAAGCAAAATTTCTCGTGGCGGATTTGGTACTTCGGCACGTAGCAGCAGAGTAGGGTAAGCTATGGAAAGAGGACTGGTCAAAGAACGCCGTAACTGGCAAAAAATCGTCGAAAAACAGGGGTTCATTTTTCACTCCGTTGAAGGTAAGTATTGGGACGAAAGTGCTTGCTATGCCTTTACTAAAAAGGAAGTGCTGGAGATAGAGCGCGTCACCAAAGAATTGTTCGACCTGTGCATGGAGGCAATTGAGCTGGTGCTGACCGAAAATCGCATGAACGAATTTGCCATCCCAGCCGCCTTTCAGCAGATGATCCATGAGAGTTGGGATTATGATGATCCTACCTTGTATGGGCGCTTTGATCTTGCCTATAACGACGGACAGCTCAAATTACTGGAGTTTAATGCCGATACGCCCACTTCTCTACTCGAAGCTTCTGTAGTACAATGGCATTGGCTACGTGATTTCGACGATAATCTCGATCAATTCAACTCTATTCACGAGCAATTGCTCGATCAGTTGAAGCATCTCATACAACGCGGCATTCGTAAATTGCACTTTGCCGCAGTGTCGGACAGCGACGAAGATTACATGACGGTAGCCTATTTGATGGACTGTGCCCAACAGGCAGGCTTATCGATAGAATACATTGATATTGAAGATATTGGCTGGGATGGACAACGATTCATGGATTTGCAGGAACGCGAAATCCGGCATTGTTTCAAACTCTATCCCTGGGAGTTTATGCTCAATGAAGAATTCGGACAGCATACCCTCTTTGCACAGACCCGCTGGATCGAACCCCCTTGGAAAATGTTGTTGTCTAACAAAGCCATTTTAAAAATATTATGGGAAATGTTTCCCAATCATCCCAATTTACTGCCTTGTTACGATTCCCCAGATGGGATGAATGCATACGTTAAAAAACCGCTGCTGAGTCGCGAAGGTGCCAATGTAACCATTATTGAGAACAACCGATTATTGCATGCTACACAGGGAGAGTATGGTTACGAGGGATTTATATATCAGGAATATTTTGAATTGCCTGTTTTTCTGGGCAACCGCCCGGTTATTGGCAGTTGGGTAGTCGGCGATAGCCCGGCTGGTATCGGAATTCGGGAGACAACCACGTTGGTACACGATAATTTGTCCAGGTTTGTACCCCATTATTTTTATTAAAACAAGTCGGGTTATTGTGCTTGACCAACAGTGCGTACCTGATAAAATGAACCCCTGCCATTGCCTGGCTGTTAGAAAGATGATTAGAGTTTTCTATTTTTGTGAAATAGCATTTGTAGTAGCTTGTTTAGTGTAGGTATGATTCAACAAATTGCCTTTAAGCTGCCGCCTTTCCCTAGAGGGTATCATCTGATTACTGAAAAGGTGCTTCGTCAATTGCCGGAGTTACCAGCCCAGGGCATTTTTCATTTGTTTATACAACATACCTCTGCGGGATTGACCATCAACGAAAATGCCGACCCTACCGTCCGGGAGGATTTTGAACAAATATTCAACCGATTAGTACCAGAAAACCTGCCGTTTCTAAAACATGATCTGGAAGGTGCTGATGATATGCCTGCACATATCAAAGCCTCGCTGGTGGGTGCTTCGGTGACGATTCCCGTTACTAAAGGCAAACTGAATTTAGGAACCTGGCAAGGTATTTATTTATGCGAATTTCGCAACCAGGGTGTCAGCCGAAATCTGGTCGCCACTATTTACAGTTGAAATGGCAGGATGAATGCTTTTTCAATAGATGAGTTTATAAATATGCCTTAACTTTGTACATTACCAAATTATGATAAACCGACTTCACCGTGTATTGAGAAAAATTAATGGCGGTGCAACAGGTTTATAAACTAAAAAAACACGTGCAATCATGGCGATATTAGGTGCCTTAATTAAGAGAGGATTAACGCTGGGAGAGAAACTGGAGCGCCAAAATGTAAGTCCGACCCAATTACAAACCCGAACCCTCCGGCGGTTGCTGCGTCTGGCCAGCTATACCGCTTTTGGAAAATATTAT
>JBKBWT010000177.1:0-5666 GCA_046314415.1 Saprospiraceae bacterium | reverse complement strand
AGGAATTACTGCGTTCGCCCAATCTAATTGAAGATTTTCAGACACGGATACCCATACATGACTACGATAGCATGCACGCCCGTTGGTGGCACATGTCGCTCAATCATGTGGATGATGTCACGTGGCCCGGGAAAGTAAAATATTTTGCGCTGAGTTCTGGCACATCCGGCGCGCCCAGCAAGCAAATTCCAGTCACGGAGCATATGATTCGCGCCATTCGCCGGGGTGGTACGCGTATGTTTTTCAACCTGAACCGTTTTGATATTGAGCCGGAGTTATTTACTAAAGATATTATGATGCTCGGCGGTTCTACCAATTTGCAAAACCAAGGCGACTATTTTCTGGGGGATTTGAGTGGTATCAATGCCGGTAAAATTCCTTTCTGGCTGCGTCCGTTTTACAAACCGGGGGTGGAAATTTCGCGAATGAATGATTGGAATGAAAAAATTGATGAAATTGCCAAAAAAGCACCCCAATGGGACGTTGCATTTATGGTGGGAATCCCAGCCTGGATTCAGCTGATGATGGAGCGCATTATTGAATATAATAAAGTAAATAACATTCATGAGGTATGGCCCAATTTGAAAGTGTATGTGCACGGTGGAGTTCATTTTGAGCCGTATCGAAAGGGATTTGACAAATTGGTAGGAAAACCCTTGGTTTACATGGATTCCTACCTGGCGTCGGAAGGTTTTATTTCCTTCCAAAATCGACCGGATACTCATGCCATGCGTTTGCTGCTGCACAACGGCATCTTTTTTGAGTTTGTACCTTTCACCGAAGAATATTTTGATGAAGATGGTAATATTCGCCCGAACGCTAAGGCACTTTCAATTGATGAAGTAGAAGAAGGCGTCAATTATGCACTACTCATGAGTACTTGTGCCGGTGCCTGGCGTTATTTGATTGGCGACACGGTTAAATTTGAAGATAAAAAACGCGCAGAAATTATTGTTACCGGACGCACCAAGCATTACCTGAGCATTGTGGGTGAGCACCTTTCGGTAGATAATATGAACCACGCGGTGCAGTATGCGGAAGAAGCGATGGATATTGACATTCGTGAATTTACGGTAGCCGCCGTACCTGTCGGCAATCTATTTGCGCATCGCTGGTATGTGGGCATTGAGCAGCCAGTTAATACCGAGCAATTAGCCCAGGTGCTGGATGAAGCTTTGCAAAAGCTGAATGATGATTATCGGGTAGAACGCAAATCCGTTTTACAACCTATACAGTTGGAAGTAATTCCCCCACATTTATTTTATCAATGGCAGGAATCCCGGGGCAAATTAGGGGGACAAAATAAATTTCCCCGCGTGATGAAAAAAGACCTGTTTGAGGAGTGGGAAAATTTTATTCGGCAGTCCACTGCGACACAACTACGTTCGGATGAAGTCCTTAATTGAAGGTATTCAAACTGGGCTTATCCTTTGCTTTCTGATTGGTCCTATCTTCTTTACGCTTCTGCAAACGGGCGTAGAGCGGGGCTTTCGGGCAGGAGCAATGGTAGGGCTTGGTATTTGGATGAGTGATTTAACGTACATTCTGGTATTTTACTCTGGTGTTTCACAAATTGACCAGTTGATACGCGGCGACAAATTCTCGTTCTATATCGGCGTGTTAGGTGGAATCGTATTGATTTCATTTGGTGCCTGGGCTTTGTTCACCAAACCAGCGTTGGCGAGCCATACCGATTTACATCTGCGACCGTCCTCTTCTTATGTTTCTCTTTGGGCAAAAGGCTTTTTCATCAATGCGCTCAATCCGTTTGCACCTATATTCTGGTTTACCATTGTAAGTGCCGCTATATTGCGCAACGCTTCACAAGCAAATTATATTTATCTTTATTTTACTGGAGTTATTGCAACCGTAGCAGCTACCGATTTACTTAAAGTTTTACTGGCAAAACGCATTCGCCATTGGCTACAACCCGTTCATATTCTGTGGTTTAGGCGAGTTTCAGGTATTGCACTTATTATTTTTGGCATTGTACTGATGGTCAAAACCATTTATTTCCCCGAATCATTAAATAACGGACATTAAACAATCCATTTAGTTCCATATCATTTTAAAGGTTTGCGATGTAAAATTTCCTCGAAAGGTTATAAAGTAATTCCCTTTTGGTAAGTCAAAAAAATCAAGGCTGCGTAGGTTTTCAGCGTTTAAAATTATTTTACCCTGATTATCAACAACTTGTATATAAAATTGCGTTTCCTCCGTTTGAATAAAAACTTTTCCAGCCGTAGGATTTGGAAAAACCTGAAAAACACCGGATTGCTTGATTCCTCTTGTACTAGTCATATCAAATGTTGCACGCGCCAGGAAAAGATCAAAAGTAGCCGCATTTAATTGCAAACTATCCAACGTTGCTTTGCCGATAAAACTACCGCCTATCAAAATATTACCACCAGCATCCGCCACTACATTCGAGGCGTATAAAAAAGTATCTGATGCCAGGTTTTTCAACCATTTAGCGCGTAAATTCAAATCAAACCCTGCTACAAAGCCACTCAGCGCATTGCCGGTTGACAAGGAAAACCCATCCAAAACCAAATCACCTTGATAAAAACCACAAACGAACAACATATTATTTTGAATCATCAAATCCGCGGCTTGCTCCAGGAGGCGTCCGCCAAACGCGCGTGCAGCTAACGGGGTTCCATCTGCTTGATATTTCAGGAGAAAGCAGTCGGAATTGCCGGTGCTGCTTTGAATGCTCAAGGTTGGACTTAAACGCATCACGCCCACAAAATAACCGGTTATGTAAATATTGTCCGCTTCATCCATCACTAGTTTAGTGACATCACTGTCGAATACACCTCCCGCTTTCTTTGCCCATAGGGGTGCTCCATTTTTATCAAACCGCGCAATAAAGGCATCCTGATCTGAAGTATTGGCAGTGAGAATGGTGTCTGCTATTTGCGTAGAGTCATTGTAAAAACCGGCAACAACAATATCTCCATTCGTAAGTAAACCTAATGCGGTACCACGAGTATCCCCTTTTTTGCCTTGTTGCACAGCCCACAACAAATGTCCGTTTGATGAAAATTTTGCAAGAAATAGGTCAGTATTGCCCCTGGCAGTAAACGCAGTATCGCCTATCAGCAAGTTTTTTTCAAAAAAACCGGTAAGTAAAATATTATTTTCCGCATCGCACGCCACCGCTTCTACGCCTTTCAAACCATTGCCATTCAAGGTTTTAGCCCAAAGAATATTCCCATCAAAATCATATTTTGCGATAAAAATTGCCTTGGGATTTTCTCCGGCAGTAAGCTTAATATGATCAAAATTACTTTCCTGCCAGTAAGTACCGGTGATCACTAAATTATCATCGCTATCTAAAGTGAGCGCAGCAACTTCATCTTCCAGACGGCTACCCGCTTGCTTGACCCAGGCGATCTCCAAATTGGATTTTAATTTGCCTATAAATATATCTTCTTCTCCAAGAGCAGTTAATATTTTATTATCAAATGATATTTGTTTTTCAAAGCTCCCGGAAACCACCATAGCGCCATCTTTACCGGTAGCCAGCCCGGAGCAAATTTCCGTGCCGGTGCCGCCCCATTGTTGTACTTTTGTCCAGCTTTGTGAAAATGTCGGAAAAAAAAGTCCGGATAAAAACAATAGAAGTAGGGGAAGTGTATGTTTCATTGCTAATTGACTTGATTGAGACAGAATACTAGTATAACATGAATTTCAACATTATAACGATACTCTGCAGCGCTTGGTTTGTCTTTATTTTGCTGGCTTGCGGCGACAAAAAAACAGCAAATGAAACAACGCAAATGGGTGCCACCGGTGATCCCGCTATTGATCAATTGACACAAAAAATTGCACAAAATCCCGATGATGCATCGCTCTATGCCGCACGCGCCGGGCTTTTTTATGAGAAAGAGGGATATGACGAAGCCATTCAGGATTTACAAAAAGCGCTCAGTTATGACTCAACCAACGTTGAATACCTGCACGCGCTGGCAGATGCTTATCTGGATTATTATAAATCGAGGCAGGCATTGGAAACCATGGAAAAGGCGGTTAATTTCCATCCCCAGCGCATTCCTACTCTGTTGAAAATGAGCGAGTTCCAATTGATTTTAAAACGTTATGAGGAATCCATGCGTACCATTGATCGGGTATTGCGCATTGATCCGCAAAATGCCGACGCGTATCTGATGTTTGGTTTAAATTTTAAAGAAAAACAAGATACCATTCGCGCAATCAATAGTTTTCAAAAAGCGGTGGAAATCAATCCTGACCTGATCGATGCCTGGATCAACCTGGGACAGTTGCACGCGGGGTTGGGTAATAAAATTGCTGCTCAATATTTTAATACAGCACTTACCATTGCACCGAATAATGTAGATGCCTTACACGCGAAAGCCCAGTATTTACAGGATAACAACGACTTGAATGGGGCAATTGAAATATATAAAAAAATTAATGCCGTTGACCCACAATACGAAGAAGCTTACTATAATACGGGCTTATTATACCTTGATTTGGATTCAGTTACGCAAGCTAAAAAAGCATTTGATGTAGCAATCAAAGTGAATCCAACTTTTGTTGAAGCCTACTATTTTCGGGGTATTGCTGCTGAGATGCAGGGGAATGCAACGCAGGCAAAAGCCGATTACGAACAAGCATTGAAATTAGCGCCGGATTACGAAGCTGCTCGCGAAGCCTTGGAGGGATTGATATCAAACATGAAATGAGAAGACGTAAATGCGAAAATACCAAACGACTGAAAATCAAATCGCTAAACAATAATCAATACGCCATTATCAATTTAAAATGGTATTGTCACAAATGCTTTACCAAATTATTGAAATTTTTCAAGCTGATCACCTTCCAGTTTGCTAGCATTTCCTCGACTTGACGTTGGTGCGGGGCGGCAATAGCCACTAGCAAAGTGCCTGATTCTGAAACTTTTGTAAAGTCGGCACCATAATATTCCGGCAAGTTTTTGCTAAGATTTTGTACCTGAGTGAGATTCGACCAGTTTTCAAAACCCAGGTTAGCTTCGTAGCAAAGCCGTTCTAACACTTTAATATCCTGGCGCTCAACATCATATAGCTGACAAGAAAAAGTATGAAACATAGAGCGTTTGAAGACGCCTAAAGAAGCATAAATAGGAATTTTTTTCTTTTGTAAAATATTGTATCCCAGTACTTCCCGATCGAAAAGCACAACGTCTTGATACCGTCGCTCGGATGCCGGGTGCGGGATATTCACAATAAGCCCACGAGCAGGATCAATAGGTCGCACTGCCACAATTTCGATCTGATGCCCCCATAAAATTCGTACACAAACTGGCGGAAAATCATGCTGTACATAACCAAACTTTTGCCAAACTCGCTGTGCCAATCTAGGCTTTTTCAGCGCAGTGGCAGCAATGCCCACATTCCACCAGGAATTTTGATCTTGTACATTGAGTGAAATCGCTTTTTTACTATAATGCAAGGCTGCCTTCCAATCCTGTCGTAATTTGTACAATTGGCTCAGTTTGGCGTACGGCGGATGCCAATCGGGTGCCAATTTGATAAGATGTTTGTACAATTTCACCGCATGATACACGTCGCCCCTTACGTCGTACCGTTCCGCCTGCTCAAACAGCGCCTGTATCTCTCCCGATGGTTGCTCTTGCATGGAATTGCTATTTCCGTTAC
>JBKBWT010000176.1:8942-13341 GCA_046314415.1 Saprospiraceae bacterium | reverse complement strand
ACGCTCAGTCGTTACATTTTTTTATTGCCTTATACTTTTCTTGCAAATCGCCAACGGCTCAAAGTAGCTTTGATTTTTCTTTGTATTCCAGTAGTTTTTTTATTAATTCAGGAATTAAATCGTTTCCAGACTTACCTGGATTACAATGGATTAGAAGTATTGCTGGGCAATTTTAGTACGCAACCGGAAGAGAGTCTGATTAATTACACGTATAATGAAATGTTGCTCTTTGGTGTAGGTAGCGTCGTGAGTGGCATTGTTTTTCCTTTCCGACTCACCCTATCAATTTGGCGAAGAAGAAATCGCGGCACCGCCTAATTTTACACTGAAATATAATATCTGCAAAAGTTATTTACTTAAATGTTGAATAATTTCATCAAGGCTTAATTTTTGCTGCTCGCCACTTGCCATATTTTTTAATGACAATTGCCCGCTATTCATCTCATCCGTTCCAACCAAGACGACGTAAGGCACTTTGCGGTCGTCGGCGTATTTCATCTGCTTTTTAAGCTTGGCAGGTTCAGGATAGATTTCAGAATTGATACCGGCGACACGGATTTTATTCAAACATTGAAAAGCATACTGATGTGTAATCTCATCGAAAGCAACCAATAACACTTTCAAAGAAGCGGCACTTTCTTCAGGGAATAATTTTAATTCTTCCATGACATCATAAATGCGCTCCGCGCCAAAGCTTACGCCCACGCCCGACATGCCTGGCATGCCGAATACACCGGTCAGGTCATCATAACGCCCGCCACCACCAATGCTGCCCATCTGCACGCCTTTCGCCTGCACTTCAAATATGCAACCCGTGTAATAATTCAAGCCACGTGCCAGAGTTATATCAAATTTTACTTCATTTACAACCTTTGTTGAATCAAAATATTGATGAAAAATTTCCAATTCTTCAATTCCATTTAGTCCTGTTGCTGTATTTGCGAAAAGCGGTTTTAAATCATTTAAATGATTTACTTGTAAAATTTCTTCAATTTTATTAATTGCATCAGCCGGAATATTACGTTCCTGCATTTCTTTGCGTACGCCGTCGATGCCGATTTTGTCCAGTTTATCAATAGCAATCGTCATCGTCATAAACTGGTCGGGAATGCCTGCCGCTTCCGCAATGCCTTGTAATATTTTACGATTATTTACTTTTATAATAACTGGTACATTTAGTTTTGCAAAAACTTCATCATAAATCTGCACCAATTCCGCTTCATAAACCAAAGAAGCCGAGCCTATTACATCTACATCACATTGGTAAAATTCTCTATATCTCCCTTTTTGCGGGCGGTCGGCGCGCCATACGGGCTGTATTTGATAACGTTTAAAGGGAAATGTAATATTATTTTGATTCATTACCACGTAGCGGGCGAAGGGCACGGTTAAATCATAACGCAAGCCTTCTTCGGAAAGATTATTTTCGCCAGGATTTTTAGCTAATGCTTCCGTCAGTTTTTCGCCACGCTTTAACACCTTGAATAACAGGCGGTCGCCTTCTTCGCCGTATTTGCCGGTGAGGGTCGAGAGGAGTTCCATCGTCGGCGTTTCTAATGGCTGATACCCATATTTAATAAACACCGATTTTATGATATCAAAAATATAATTACGCTTAATAACCTGTTCAGGACCAAAGTCGCGTGTGCCTTTCGGAATGCCGGGCTTCATTTTTATTGAAAATTTACGATTGATAATTGACCATTTCGGTCAGAAAGCGGCAAAGTTAAGTTATTTTAAGAAAGCTTACTCAATAAATACATCGTGCAAATTGATTTCAAAACCAGGAAAAATGCCGACCGGAGCCATGTCTTCGTCGGAATAAATTTTGCGTAGCTGGTATTTATCTTCTTGTAAATCAAAGATTAATACATGTTGTTCGGAAGGATATACCACCCAATATTCCCGCACACCGTTCTCTTCGTAGAGCCGAAATTTATTATCAATTTCCTTCTTATTATTACCTGGCGAAAGAATTTCGATAATCCAGTCCGGTGCGCCGATGCAGCCACGGTCATCAAGTTTTTCCGGGTCACAAATGACACAAATATCCGGCTGAACGACAGAATAAATTTCCTGATTCGGTTTTTTCTTCTTCTTTTTAGAGTCTAGCAACCGCACATCGAAGGGCGCAAAATAAGCCTGACACTTATTCCCATCAAAATATTGAGAAATAGGGCGAACTAATGACATCGCAATGCGCTGATGCCGCCGATTTGGTGCGGGCGACATTTTAAAAATCTGACCCTTAATCAATTCCACGCGCTCCTCCAGCCGCCACGTAAGGTAGTCGGCATAGGTGTAAACGCCATCCATCGAAAGTTGATCCAGGCTGGTAATCATGCTTTTACAATTCAATATTACAAAGATAAGCTTTATTGCTTAACAATTTTCCCACTCGTGGTGGTTCCGCCGTTTTTCAAGCGATAGATATAAATTCCAGTTGGAAGATTTTGTAGATCAAGCGGTTGCAATGAAATGTGTTGTGCATCCCATTGCAGGTATTGCAATTGCTGACCCGCTGCGTTGAATAATTGCAGCTCGGTTTTGCCATTGACACCTTCAATTTTAAATGTAATGTTTTGCTCGGTTGGATTGGGGAAAACTGAGACTTTAATATTATTTTTAATATCATCAGTATCAGCTGTCAATTGCAGTGCGCGTTCTACCGCCGCCAGCGCATCCACCCGACCATAGCCGTAGGTATTGTTGGGAATTTGTAAACCCGATAAACCGCCACAGTTTTCGGTGGTTTGCATGGGTTTCGCCGTTTCTTCAATAATCGTTTCAATTTTTTCTACTTGTCCGGCCAAATCAGGATTGGCAGAAATCATCAACGCTACTAAACCCGCCACATGCGGACCTGCCATGCTGGTACCGTTAAAATTGGCATAGCCGCCACCGCGTACCGCCGAGCGTACGCCCACGCCGGGTGCTACTACATTGGGTTTCAAGCGATTGCTACCATCTACGCTGACCGGACCGCGACTGCTGAACAGCGCAATCGTGTCATTCTGGCGAGAAGCACCTATCGAAAAACTGCCTGCAAAAATCGAAGCCGGATCGCTTACGGTGCTACAATTATTGCCACTGTTACCAGCCGAAGCCACTACGACAATACCGGCTGCGCGAACATTGTTGACCACGGAATTCATTAAGGTGAAATTCGATTCATTGCAACCCTCTACCGGCGGGCAACCCCAGGAATTGTTGATGACATGTGGCGCTTTACTGGGATCAGGATTTCGCCCTTCCAGGTTGGTCGGCGCGATAAACCATTCAAAACTTTCTATATAGGAAGCCGGGCTACCCCAGCCGCGTTCCATATTGCGCACCGCAATCCAACGCGCATCGGGCGCTACACCGATTTGATTGCCTTTACCATCGTCGCCTACCATCGTGCCCATGGTGTGTGTGCCGTGGCTATTGTCATCGCAAGGTACTTTAGAATTGACACCACAAGGATTGGCGGCAGTATTAGTGGTATCGCCATTGAGCGGATTGATTTTGTGAATGGCATCATGCCAGTTATAATTATGATTGGCAACGGAACCATTCCAGCCGCGGTACTTGCCCTGAATAGCCGGATGCGTCCATTCATAGCCGGTATCTTGTCCACCCACTACTACTCCTTGTCCTTTATATCCCAATGCCCACACCTGATCGGCATTAATACGCTGAATACCCCACTCGATGGCACTGCGCGAAGCCACTTCATCAGCCGATGCTACCGTGGGTAATTGCAGTGGAATTGCCGGATTATCAGCCAGATACGCTACCTCTTCGCGTTCAGCAAGCTGGCGGAGCAAACGCGCATCGGCTTGGGTATAAATGGCATTGAGCATGAAAAAAGACTGATAGCGCGCTTTTTCATTTTGTAATAATTGTAAGATGGGTTTTTGCGACTCACGGGCGGTAGTCTGCAACGAATTAAAAACAAAGTTACCCTTTTCTTCTTTGGTTTTCAAATTGTTAGCTAAAGAAAGATCCGCCTGTTGTTTCAACACAACGATACATTCAACGAGGGTGCCGGCTTCGGCTTTTTTCCACAGCGAGGCGTCGATTTTATTTTGCCAGTAATTCGTTTGCGCGTTCAACGCGAGGCTAAAAATAGTCAGCCAGAGTACAAGAAGCGATTTCATCTATTTTTAAGTTTTTGGAAATGAAGGCATAAAATTAAAGTAAATTTGAATGCCAGAAAGTTAAAAACGCAATCGTGGCATGGGCTTGACAAATCTTGGTTATTTGAGTATTGGAAGGTTAGAAAATCGGATGCTACGGTTGCCCAAAAACATGAATAGTAATAAATCCGTTGAAGGTTCGTTCTTATAGTAATATGTAAACGGCTTTTTGATTGATAATCAATTGATTTTATCTAAATTTTACACGTAAAAATTAT
>JBKBWT010000176.1:0-8932 GCA_046314415.1 Saprospiraceae bacterium | reverse complement strand
TCTATTATTTTTATGGCAACAAACCAAAACCGGTTTATGTAAAAATTGTACCAATGAGCTTTGAGACGACCCTTTATGACGCTTTCACGGGAATGAATCCGGCGGAAAAAAGCGCGGTGATGAATTTCCTTTGTGAACATACCGAGAATGCCTGCAGAGCCAGCGTGCGCGAAGCGTTGGAATATGCCTTGAAAAACAAACCTTCCTTTGGCGGCTTTGTACTAACGGCACATGCAGGCAAGCAACTGATTGCCACTGTGGTGGTAAATCGTACCGGAATGGAGGGCTACAATCCCAACAACCTTTTTGTGTATGTGACCTTTCATGAAGCCTACCGCGATGATGAGACCACAATGCTACAAGTGCTGAAAAAAGCGATTGATTTGACGGATGGAGATATTGCGTTACATGTAGAGCCAAGAAATCCAGTACTTAAGCTATATAAAAAAATGGGATTTGAAGCCCAGTATCTCGAACTGCGCCTCAATAAAAAACAACCTGCCACAATGGCTTAGGCACCTTAACACGCTGACAACACTACAATACTAAGCTCAATACACTAGCTGCACTATTTTTCCCGGAACATTATTTAATTGATAATTGATTGTTGTTTATTGATGATTGAATCTCAATCATATAGCCATCTATTGTCAATTTTTTTATTGATGAGCTTGTTGAAACAAATCTTTACAAGTATAAACAAATTCATTTATTTTGTTATCTTGTGCGCATGATAACACCAGAGATTATTTTGCACTTGTCACAGGATAACTATATGAAGCAGGTGCTGGAATCGGTAGAAATGTTTCAGTGGGGCACGGGTAACGATGTGTATTCCGATTTGCTCGAATCCATTGTTTCGCAACAGCTTTCGGTCAAAGCAGCGGCGACGATTCACGGGCGCTTTATTGCTTTATTTGAAGATGGCTTTCCGCATCCGGAACAACTACTGGCATTGGATGTGCCGACTTTGCGTTCAGTCGGATTGTCGAATCAGAAAGCTAGTTATATGCGTAATGTTGCGGAATTTTTTGTCCAAGAAAATTTACAAGCTATTGATTGGTCTGGTTTTACAGATGAAGAAATTATTAAAAAGTTGACTGCAATCAAAGGCGTCGGTCGTTGGACAGTAGAAATGATCCTGATGTTTACTTTGAATCGCCCCGATGTGCTGCCGGTTGATGATCTCGGCATTCAAAATGCCATGAAACGCCTGTACGGTCTCGAAGAAACGGGTAAAATCTTACGTGCGCGTATGGTGGAATTGGCAGAACCCTGGCGTCCCTATCGGACGTATGCGTGTCGGTATTTGTGGAAGTGGAAAGACTCGTAGCGCAGAATTGCATTCGGTGCCACTTAGCAAGATTCGGGTTGAATCTGCCTTCCTTTCCGCCTACCTTTGTGTAAAATTCAAAACCAATGGAATCGCAACTGAATTACCAGCGCATCGAAAGCGCCATTAAATATTTAGCTGCCAACTATCAACATCAACCCAATCTGGACGAAGTGGCGCAAGCCGTACACCTCAGCCCTTTTCATTTTCAGCGTATCTTCACTGAATGGGCGGGTATTACACCTAAAAAGTTTTTACAATATTTAACGACAGAAAATTTAAAAAATAAACTTGCCGCTACCCGAAATCTATTGGAAGCAGCAGATGCGGCGGGCTTGTCCTCGCAGTCGCGGGTGTACGATTTATTTGTCAATCTGGAAGCAGTGACGCCGAATGAGTTCAAAACCAATGGATTCGGCTTGCAAATTAATTATGGTTTTCACCCGACGCCTTTCGGCGAGTGCCTGATTGCTGTGACCGAGCGTGGTGTGTGCGGCTTGCAATTTGTGATGAATGAAAATCGGGAAGAAGCTTTACAATGGCTTGAAAATCAATGGAAAAATGCACACTTGCAGGAAAATCCACATTTAACCGAAGCAACCATCCGACAAATTTTTTACACCAATGAACCCCGTAAATTGAGCGTTTTGGTGAAAGGTACCAATTTTCAAGTCAAAGTCTGGCAGGCGCTACTCAGTGTCCCGGCGGGCGAAGTGGCAAGTTATCAAATGCTCGCCAAAAAAATCAATCAGCCAAAAGCCTTGCAAGCAGTGGGGTCGGCGGTGGGCGCCAATCCGATTGGGTATTTAATTCCGTGTCATCGCGTCATTAAAAATGAAGGTTTGGTCGGCGAGTATCATTGGGGTAGCGCGAAAAAACGCTTGATTTTGGGTTGGGAAATGGCACACGCAGCAGGCGAAGTAGCGGAAAGTTTATAATTTTGAGGGAATAACCACTAAGCGCACTGAGTACACAAAGTCTTTTACAAAAGATCAAATCTTAGTGAGCTTTGTGTACTCAGTGGTTTATAAAATTGGATACCCTTGAAATTTGAAACTTTAGCCATTCGCAGCACCTTGATGCCCGATGAAAATGCGGGCGCGGTAAGCACACCCATCTATTTATCAACAACTTATGAACGAGAAACCGACGGTTCGTACGCACACGGCTACGTGTATTCGCGCATGGACAATCCCAATCGGCAATTGCTCGAAAAAAGCCTGGCAGCGCTGGAAGGCGGGGCGGTAGGGTTGGCTTTTGCTTCGGGCATGGCGGCGACGGCGGCGTTATTACAAACATTAAAAACGGGAGATCATATTATATTGCCTGATGATACGTATTATGCGACAGAAGCGCTAGTTAAAGAAATTTTTGGGTATTGGAATCTTGTTTACACTAAGGTAAATATGGCAGATTTGCTTTCCGTCCAAAATGCGATCCGATACAATACGCGTTTGGTTTGGATCGAAACGCCTTCCAATCCACAACTAAAAGTGACTGATATTCAGGCGGTTGCCAAAGCTGCGCACAACGTTGGCGCTTTGTGTGCGGTTGATAATACCTGGGCGACACCCGTTTTACAACGACCTTTGGAGCTAGGCGCAGATGTAATAATGCATTCCACTACTAAATATTTTGGCGGTCATTGTGATGTACTGGGCGGCGCTTTGATTGTGAAAGAAGACGGCGAATTGTCACAAAAACTCAAAAATATTCAAAAATTATCGGGCGGCGTGCCTTCGCCTTTTGAGTGCTGGCTGGTGACGCGAGGCATCAAAACACTGGCGTTGCGCGTGCGCGAGCAAACGAAAAGCGCGGAAAAATTGGCAGAATTTCTTGTCAATCATCCAAAAATTGAAGCCGTTCATTATCCGGGTTTACCATCACATCCACAACATGATATTGCGAAAAAGCAGATGACGGGCGGTTTTGGCGCGATGTTGTCGGTGCAAATCAAAGGGGATGCGGCGAATGCCATGGATTTGACCGGAAAATTGAAGTTATTTACTACTGCCACAAGTCTGGGCGGTGTGGAAAGTCTGATCGAGCATCGAAAATCGGTGGAGGGCGAGGCGAGTCCAACGCCGGATAACCTCTTGCGCGTGTCGGTTGGCTTGGAAAATGTGGAAGATTTGATCGAAGATTGGGCGCAAGCGCTGGGATAAATTTGAAATGTGAGATATGAAATGTGAAAGGTGAAAATGAATATGCTGCATCAAAAGGTTGAAATTCGCTGGGCTACATTGAGAGACGCTGCCATTATTGTTGAATTGGGACGGCAAACATTTACCGAGACGTTTGGACATTTATTTACCCCGACAGCTTTACGAGATTATTTAGATGCCACTTTTAATAATATAAAGATTTGTAATAGTTTACAAAAAGCACAAAATCAATATTTTATTGCATATTTTGAAAATAAAGCGGTCGGCTACTCCAAAATAAAAATAAATTCCAAGACACCTGAAATTCAAGCCGAGTGCCCGGTTCAGTTGCAAAAATTATATGTTTTACAGAATTTTATTGCATATAAAATTGGCGCTGCGCTAATGCAATTTTGTTTACAATTACCTGAAATTCAATCTAATGATTTAATGTGGCTGGTGGTTTTGCAAAGCAATGAACGCGCCATTCGTTTTTACGAAAAGTTTGGTTTTATAAAATATAGTGAATACGCGCATCAAATCGGTGAAAATCGGTTTGAATATTACATCATGACTAAAAATTTACCTTGATAAATGCAGGATTTTAATGATATTCTAAATAATGAAGAAACCCTCGATCCGCAGGATTGGGAAGGCTTGCGCCGCCTGGGGCATCAAATGGTGGATGATATGATGGATTTTTTACAATCCGTTAAAGAACGTCCGATTTGGGAGAAAACGGCGGATGAAACGAAGGCTTTTTTACAAAATAATCTGCCGGAACAGCCTCAGGATGTGGAAGAAATTTATAAAGAATTTACACAATATATTTTACCGTATCCGAAAGGAAATATTCATCCGCGATTTTGGTCGTGGGTGCAGGGCACGGGCACGGCGTTTGGCATGCTGGCGGATATGCTGGCTTCCGGCATGAATCCGAATGTTGCGATTGGCGACCATGCGGCGATGTATGTTGAAAATCAAGTGATTGAGTGGAGCAAGCAAATGCTGGGCTACCCGGCGACGGCGAGTGGCATTTTATTAAGCGGCGGCTCAATGGCGAATATTACCGGCTTGACGGTGGCGCGAAATCATGTTGCAAACGTGCGCGGGCAAGGGTTGAAAGCGTTTCCGCAAATGGTCCTATATTGTTCGAGCGAAACGCATAGTTGCAACCTGAAAGCCGCAGAGGTATTGGGTTTGGGAGCAGAAGCGGTGCGAAAAATTCCGGTGAATACGCAGTATCAAATTGAAATTCCTGCTTTACGACAAGCGATTGAACAAGATTTGGCGGCTGGTTTGTTGCCGTTTTGCGTGATTGGGAATGCCGGCACGGTGAATACTGCGGCGATTGACGATTTGGATGCGATTGCTGATATTTGCAAAGAATATAATCTGTGGTTTCATGTGGATGGGGCATTCGGCGCATTGGCAAAATTGACCGACGAGTATGCTAAATCATTGAAAGCCATTGAAATAGCGGATTCCGTCGCGTTTGATTTTCACAAATGGATGTATGTGAATTATGAAGTTGGATGCTTGCTGGTCAAAGATCGCGAAAAACATCGGGCAGCGTTTGCGTATTCTCCGAATTACCTGCTCACGCACGAGCGCGGTTTAGCGGCAGGACCAGAATCGTTGAATAATTATGGCTTGGAATTGTCGCGCGGTTTTAAAGCTTTGAAAGTGTGGATGAGCCTGAAAGAACACGGCATTGAGAAGTATCGGCGGATGATTCGGCAGAATATTGCGCAGTGTTTTTACCTCGCATCTTTGATTGAACAAGCGCCAACTTTAGAATTGATGGCGGAAGTGACGATGAATATCGTGTGTTATCGCTATAATCCGGGTGGGCGGTCGGATGAAGAACTGAATGCCATTAATAAAGAAATTCTGATGCAAATGCAGGAGCAAGGCATTGCCGCACCCTCGTCCACGATGTTGCAAGGAAAATATGTCATCCGCGTTGCCAATGTGAATCACCGTAGCACTAAGGCAGATTTTACAGCTTTGGTAGAAGCCACGCAGAACTTAGGGAAAACAATCATTGGTCGCCCGCAAAGTGCAGTTAGCAGTCGTACGCAGGTGTGAAGCAACAAAAACGCCCGTTCCTCGTTTTTGGGAGGAATAAGACTACACAACGGATGTTTATGAAAAAACTACTCTACTTATGCTGCTTTCTGTTGAGCATTCATTCCTGGGCACAGGCGCAGGTAGAACTGGTGCCAATTACCGAGAATACTGCCATCCAACGTCATTTGGGCGAAAAGCAGCTTGTACCCACTAAACGCTCCACTGCAATCGAAAAAAATACGTGTGGGAATTTGGAAAAACCCGGCATAACGTATGTTCAGGCGGGCAATACGGTTAAAATTAAAATTTCGCTGGATACGGCTGGACTTGGTCGGGGTACTTTTCAATGCGTCGATTGTGCCTCCGCGCGCTTTGGCACCGCTAATGTTGTAGAAAATACCGATACCTTAGTCTATACGGCGTTTACGAATGTCAATGCCGATGAAGACCAAATAGAAGTCGCATTTTGTAATGAAAGCAATGTTTGCCGTACGCGTACCTATCGTATTTTGGCAAGGCGTGCCGGGCGTGTTTATAATCCACCCTTTCTTACGCCCATTGTTCCGGGTAATAAAGATACCCTGGTAGCGGTCGTATCCAATCTGCCAGGGCGCAAGGCGGTATGTGGAAGCTTTATAGATTGTCAGAATACGTACGATAGTGGTAATCAGCAGGAATTAAGTTTTTTGAATAATAATCCGAGTGAAGGACGCTTTGTTTACCAAGCCAGTCGTTTCCCCGGGCTGGATACGGTATGTATTGTACTCTGTGATTCTTTTACCATCTGCGATACCTTTAAATTTGCATTTCGGATTCCGGCGGACACGCTCGATCTGCCATTCATGGATGATTTTTCTTATTTTGGTCCTTATCCCGATGACTCGCACTGGCTTGATCTTGATGTTTTTGTCAATAACGATATGGCGGATACGCCACCCTCCTGGGGCGTAGCTACCTTCGATGGGATTGACCGCAACGGCACGGCTTATGGCGGCGGGTATGGTACCGCGGATCAATTGACTTCAAATTTTATTGATTTGACCACGACGGGTCGAGATATTTACTTTACTTATTGGATACAAAGAAGGGGTTTTGGAGATCGCCCGGAAGTGCAGGATTCTTTTTTGGTCGAATTTAAAAACCGTCGTGGTGAATGGGTTCTGATGGATGCCTTGCCTGGTGCGCCCAATAATGAGTCTGACACCGCTAAGTCGCCATTTCGTTTTCGCAGTATTACTATTCCGAATGAATTTAGATACAATACGTTTCAATTTCGCTTTCGCAATAAATCAGATCGTACCGGCTTGTTAGATACCTGGCATGTCGACTATGTGCGGATAGATGATAAATATCCGGATAAGGTTTTTAATGACGTAGCTTTTACGCAAATGCCTGAATTTATTTTAAAAAGATACACGAATATGCCTTGGTTCCAGTTCAGGGATTATGAAACGCAGGAGTTAAATGATTTTATAGTAGCAAAGATTTGGAATCATAGTCCACAACCACTTGCCAGTACAGGAAGTGTATCAACGGTGCGTTTATGGGAACAGTCGTCGGATGTCAATATGTTTAATGCAACCTTATTCAATGATCAGGAAGGTAATATTGTAAACGACACTGCACTGACCAGAATATATTCCTTGCGTGGTCCTACCCAAACACTACCAAAACCATTTTCAAACGTCTGGGATGCTTATATTTTGAATATTAAAAACCCGAAGCTCGATAGTACTTTCGCACGAGAAAAAAAGCTCGATTTTCGCTTGCGCTACACCATGTCTTACACGCAAGAGTCTGATTCCCTGTATGATAGAGCGATTTTACGCAATGATATAGTTAGGCGTTTTACTACTTTTTCGGACTACTTCTCCTACGACGACGGCACCGCCGAGGCAGGCTTGGTGGCGCGGCAAAATGTAGAAGTCGCCGTGCGCTACGTATTAAATAAATCCGATACACTACGGGCGGTGCAATATCACTTCCCGCGGACGACGGTGGACATTGCCAATCAGCGTTTTACGATAAAAGTGTGGGTTGGGAAACTCGACGATACCCCGGAGTACCAGGCAACAGGGCAACAGGCTTATTATGCCGACATCTATTTCGATACCTTGCAGGGTTTTACCACGTATCCGCTGCCAACGCCGCTGCCGCTGAATTCGGACACGATTTATGTAGGCTGGGAGCAAGAAACAGCCTGTGATGGAACACGTTGTATTCCAGTGGGTTATGATCGTAATTCAACCATTGGCTTTGCGCATGCCTTCCGTAGAACCGGCAATCAGGCCTGGCAACCATTTCCACCGATCAGTCGCGGCTCGTTGATGATTCGTCCGGTGGTCGGTAGTAAAACGCCTTTGGCAACCTCCACTGATGACATATTAAAACCCGAACGTAATTTTACCCTTTATCCCAACCCCACGCGGGAGGTACTCCACATTACGCCTAATCAGGGTTGGTACGAAGATTTTCAGTACCTGCTGTTTAGTAGCGCCGGACAATTGTTGCGGCAGGGCGTGCTGGAAGCACAGTTGATGGTCAATGATTTGCCGCCGGGTATGTATTTTTTGAAAATTGCGGATCGCCAGACGAACCAGTTTTGGAATGAAAAGTTTATAATTGCAAGATAATGGTAGAAGGAAGAGGGTAGAGGGACGCCGATATGGCATAATTCCTCTACCCTGTACCTGATACCCGCTACCTCATACAAAAAATAAAAACATGGATATCACCGTCAAAGAATTGAAAGCAAAAATGGCAAATGAGGATGGGTTTATTCTCATTGATGTGCGCGAGCCACACGAACACGCCGATTTTGATATTGGTGGCAATTTAATTCCGCTGGGTGACGTGCCTACCGCCTTGCCGGAATTGGAAGAATACAAAGACAGCGAAATCATCGTTTACTGCCGTTCTGGTCGCCGCAGCGCTACTGCACAAGCATTTCTACAGCAAAACGGCTTTAAAAATGTGCGCAACCTCGAAGGCGGTATGCTCGCTTGGGAAGAGGCTTTCGGCAGAACGAAGTAAGTTTTGAGGATACTATGGATACTTGCTGCGCAATGCTTAGCCGCTAGTATCCATAGTTTTTATAGCAACAATAATATCATATCTCAATCTCGTTTCTCCTGCACGTAAGAATCTACGCCCTTGCTTTTTAATTCCTTTACCAGCGCCTGCGCGTCAGCCATATCCGTAAAGCGATCTACCAATACCACCGCAAATTTTCCCCGATTAAACGGCGATACTTCTGCATTCGCATAACCCATTTTTTGTAAGCGACTCACTTCGGTGTCGGCATTGGCGCGTACTGAGAAGGAGCCTGCCAGTACCAGGTAATCGCCCGCCCGCTCGGAGGCAGTCACCGATCGGGGTGTTT
>JBKBWT010000175.1:0-13411 GCA_046314415.1 Saprospiraceae bacterium | reverse complement strand
GTGCTCCTCGTCCGTACATTCTACCCCATCTTTACAATGATTGCGCAGACGAGATTCGCCATATCCCAAAGCCTTGATCCGATTGGCTGCTACACCACGGCTGATTAGAAATTCCTTAGCCGACTCAGCACGTTTGAGCGATAATTCAAAATTATACGTTGCTTCTCCCCGGCTGTCGGTATGCGCAATCAATTCGATTTCCATGCTGGGATATAAATTCATCAGGCGGGCTAGGGATTCCAGTTCGCGGTCTTCGCCGGTACGAATTGCTGACTTATTAAAATCATAATAAATATTTTCCAGCACAATGGTCATCCCTTCCTGCAAAGGCTCGCGTATAGCTGCATCAGAAGTGGGGGTCATGGGTATGGAGATTTCAACCGAACGGCTCCCGCGTATTTTGACGGTAGAAATCTCACTGTATCCCTGGGTGTAGCCCAATTTTTCGCTGATAACGGTAAAATCACAGCCGATTTCCAGACAATATTCAAACTTCCCTTCAATATTGGTAGTGACAAATGCTTCTTTGCCGGTGCAAGCGTTGCGCACCCGTACCCGTGCATTCGGTATCGGGCGATTGAATTTTTCGCTTACAACTGTACCCGTCAAACCCAGGCAAGTACTGGGCTGCAGCACGACTTCAATTGGGCGGGGCAAGTCCATATTTTTGGTGGAATATTTCACTTCCTGTGTGGTGTACCCGTCTTTGGATATCAAGACGACATAATCTTTGTTTTCTTCCATTGGCAGTACGACATCGCCATTGCGACCCGTATAAAATTGTGGCTCTCCCAACTCCTCTTCTTTTTTACGAATCATTTTCAACACCATCTCATCGGCATTTTTGTCGGAAGGCTCCAGTTGCACATTGTATAATTTTTCATTCGTAAGCAAACCATCATCCGATTGTTCAAAAACCCGAACGGAAGCGCCTGGCATGCGGCGGCTATTCCCGGCATCATATACCGATAAAAAGGTATTTACTTTGGTCTTAATCGAGAGTCCACTCAAGCCAATGGGTGCTTCAAACAAATAAATATCGTCTTTGCCAACGCCGCCTTCCCGATTGGAAGAAAAATAACCCCGCGTACCTTCCGCATTGAGAATCAAGCCTAAATCATCCTGCGAAGAGTTGAACGGTTTACCCAAATTGGTCACTTTACCCCAAATTCGGCTACTGAGGTCAATCATAAATAAATCCAGCCCGCCGTAACCCGAATGCCCATCAGAGGCAAAAAACAGGACACCACTTTCGTGTAAAAATGGGAAAGCTTCATTTTTTTCAGTATTTACATCAGGTCCAAGGTTGATCGGCTTTGACCAAACGCCATTTTTCTTTTCTACAAAATATAAGTCCCTGCCGCCGTAGCCGCCAGGCATATTGGAAGCAAAAAATAATTTATCCCCATCCGGCGAAAGCGTCGGGTGCATACAGGAATAGTTGTCACTATTAAAGGGCAATTCTATCAGGTTTTCCCAGTCATACAGCCCCTTTTGTGCCTGATAAATTTTTAATCGAACCTTGCCTTTCGTATCGGGACGCGCCACCCCGCCGGTTTGATTATTGCGGGTAAAAAAAATAAGATTGCCCTTGCGATTGAAAGTAACCGGTCCCTCGTGCAATTGAGAATTGACCTGCAAGGATAATGCCTGCGGTTTCAGGGGTAAACCATTTGGATCCAGATCAGCATAAAATAATTCAAAGAAGGTCTCGCCGAGCCGTTCATCTACGGGACCATTTTTATAACGGGAAGATACAAATACCAGCCCATTCTGGTAGAATGCCGGTGAAAACTCCAATGCAGCGGTATTAATGCTGGTGCAATTGGTAAGTGTCACATTTTGAGGCACTTGCACGATCTCCGCTTTGCGTTGTGCCAGGATGCTATAACCCAGGCTTACCGCCAACACGGTAAGAATTATTTTTTTGCTCATAGGGTGAGGTTAAATATGCTGATTTGCAAAAACTAGAAAAACCGGGGGTCTTCAAAATCTCCGGGTCGGTCTCTTCTGCCATTTAATGAGAATCGTAACACGCCTTCGAAGCTGCCGCTGTTGTAATCACGTAATTCAGATAGTGTCATATCGTATGAAATACCAAAAATAAGCTGTTCGGTCAATCGAGTACCTAGTAAAATGGACAAAGATTCCCCTGCATTATTTCGACTGGAACCACCAATGCGATAGGAAACGCCCGAAGTAAATTTATTAAAAAAAACAAAATTCATGTTGACATCTGCATCAAAAGGTGCACCACTTACGTATTTCAATAGTATCTGAGGCTGCATTTCTACATTGTCGCCTAATGCAATATTAACGCCGCCCATCATATAAAAATGGCGAATTTCTTTGGAAAGTCTGCCCCCACTGCTGGCGAGGTTGATGTTGTTTTCCAAGAGGCGAGGAATGGAAAATCCAACGTACGCATTTTTAGATTCATAATATAATCCAGCACCAAAGTTGGGCAAATAACGACTTCGATCGCTCATAGGAATCGAAGGATCGTCTTCAATAGGTTGAGTACCAACCGTTTCTGAAAAATTAATTCTAAAAAGCCGTACAGACGCCTGTAAACCCATGCCCAGGGTACCATTGCCCAGCCGCACATGGTAAGCATAGGCAGCATCGGCAGTGTAATTTTCGGTTACACCAATGGTTTGGCGGGCAATCGACCCCCCAATGCCCACCCGACCGTTCAGTGTAGGCATATTGAACGTAATCAATTGAGTCTGAGGCGCTCCCTCAATGCCCACCCATTGTACCCGCGTCAACGCTGCAATACTTGGCGTACCGTCTTTGCCGGCAAAAGCAGGATTGAACCCAAGTTTATAATACATAAATTGGGTGTATTGCTCTTCCTGTTGCGCCCACATTGTCAGGCAGAAGCCAACACTTATCAGGAGGGTAAAAATATATTTCATAATTTATTTTTTAATCGGTTAATGCGTGCAGAAGATTGCAAGAAAAAATATCTACAAGACATTGTTAACCAGAATCTTCTGCATTAATACTTTATTAATAAATCAGTAGCATAATCCTTTTCTTTTATCCAAACCAATTGCTCATCCTATCGCTGTATCATTACAAAACCGGTTTTGGCTTCGCTGCCGTCGCCAAGGTTCACAATATAGAAATAAGTACCTACGGGCAGATTCTCCCCGTTGAAGGTACCATCCCAGGTGTTGCGGTAAGGAATTTCCGAGCGATATACCTCGTCGCCCCAGCGATTGAAGATCGAAATCTGACTATTCGGGTAATTCGTATCATCAATAAAACAAGGTATAACAAACAAATCATTGATGCCGTCTCCGTTGGGCGTGATGATCGATGGAATGGCACAAGCCGCGTCTTCGCCCACATTGATGGTCACTTTGGCGGTAGAACATTGACAACCCTCGCTGCATATTTCATAGGTCAATTCATCCCTGCCCACAAAATTGATCCCTGGCGTGTAGGCAATGGTTCCATCTGTCTGCATTTCAACTTTTCCTTTAGTAGGCTGCACGGTTACGCGGATCGTAGTTCCCGCTGGCGTCAGATCATTTTCGAGCACGTCCAAGGGCGTCATTTTGCCAAATTCTATCGCAATTACATCGGCTTGCGCGCGTGGATTTTCTTTGTAATTAATAATCACGGTATCGCGCCCGGCATTTCCGCAAAGCGCATCATCAATGGTCCAGACGAAGATGTTGTCTCCGGGCACCAGATTAGAAGCAGTTGCCTTGGGATCACGACTATTGGAAAAACTAATTTTTGGATCGGGCGAACTCCATTGACCAAAACTTACAATTGCCGGATTGTCGGCATCCAAACGCGCATTGCCCTGATCGTTACACACAATTGCATCATCTCCGGCGAATAAATCTGTATCCGAAGTACTTACAAATACGCTGGATGACAACTCACCGCAGCCACCAATAATTTTCCAGGTAAATTCATAAATATTTCCAGGTTGTAATCCTTGAACGACGGTATTTGGATTGCCCGTTTCCAAAATTCGAATACCTAGGGTAGATTGCGCAGTAGATTGCGACCATTGTCCGCGACCAGTTGCTGGCATGAGTGCATCCAATGTAATCTGATCTGTAGCACATACCAAGGTATCATTTCCAGGACTAGGCACTTCCACCGGAATAAGATCGAATTTAACCGTATCGGCATCATAATTTTGACAAACCCCATTGGAGAGTGTCCAGCGGAATAAATAAATTGAATCACCCCGTAAGCCCGTGATTGCCGAGGTTGGACTAAAAGGATTCGTAAATCTTACCCCAGTTGTATCTCCTTGCACCACACTCCATCTGCCCGATCCGGTGCGAGGTTGACGTGCTGACAAAGCAATGGTTTCTACCTCACAAATAGATTTATCATCTCCGGCAAAAGCCTGTTCTTCAGGAATGGTATTAATGGCAACCGTTGTCGGGGCAGATAGCGCAGAGCTACAGCCATTTAAGTGCGTCGCTGCCGTAAATAAATAATTACCATCCGTGTAATCGGTAAAATCTGTAATATCTAAATTCAAAGTCTGCGTTATGCCAACGGTATCACCGCTTTGATTATACCAAACATAATCAGCGTTTGGTACCGCAGAAGCATTTGACACCGAGAGGCGCAGTACGGCGCCTTCTTCATCAATACAAATGGCACCACTGTTGCTAATAGTTGGTACCCGCGGACGAGCATTTACGTTGACCTGCACGGAATCGAGATTTGAAATACAACCATTTACAACAGCGGAAACTTTATAAAAACCATTGTGCAAAGAGCTGTTGGCAAAAGGAATGGGCGGATTGGGCACCGCCGAGGTAAAGCCCCTTGGGCCTTGCCAGGTATAAGTAGCGCCAGGAATAAAAGTCGCATTCAATTGAATGGTATCCGAAGTACAAACGGGGCTATTGGCACTTGCAAATATTCGGGGTTTAGCACTGATATTAAGGCTAGTAGGACCTGATTCTTTAGAAGGACAGCCATTTACAATCACAATCACCGAGTACAAGCCATTATCCGCCACCGTTGGATTCTCTAAATTTAAAGCCGATGTTGGAGTAGTAATATTTCCTTTCGGCGTTCGCCAAAGGTAGTTGACCTGGGCACCGCTTACTGCATTTGCTATAATGGTAATTGGCTTGCCTTCACAATACGGTGCCGGTGTACTGGCGCTAATCGTAGGTACAAGCGGCGTAGCCGGCGGCAAAGTGACGTTAACTACGGTTGTTTTAGGTTGGGAAGAGCACCCTTCGCCATTTGTTACAATAAGCTGATAATTCCCATTATTTGCTTCTGTAGCATTCGGAATGAGCGCTACACTATCGGAGGAAACAAAATTTGGTCCGGTCCACCTGTATGTATAAGTGCCATCATCCAATGGAAATACAGTTCCAAATAACTGGATATCGGTTGGTCCTGCCAGACAGCTCTGCCCGCTATTACTTACACCTGACACCGTTACACCTTTGAGAACATCTACATTTACGGTAGCCGTATCGGCACAACCTGCCTGAGTTTTGATGATAACCCGATAGATTCCCTCCCGATTTTGGGTAACATTGGTAATGGGGGGTGGATTCTGTGAAGCCGCAGTATAATTGTTTGGACCCGTCCAAATATATTGGGCATCGTTCAATGTAGGAGAAGACAAGAGCCGAAGTTCACCGCCTTCACAAACTTGGTTTGGATTAGCAGAAGCAACCGCTGTCGGCAAGGTATTCACGACTACATTGGTACTGGTGGAAGGATCCGACGAACAACCATTCTGGGTAACGTAGAGCCGCCAGGGACCCGATTGCATCGTAGTCGCATTGTTAATAGTATAAGAATTGGTTGTAGTAAGAAATTCCTGCAAGGTTGGCGACACCCAATGATAGATCGTTGCGCCGGTAGTAGTCGTCGTTAAGGTTACACTCGAACCTTCGCATACTGCACCAGAACTGGTGATTCTTGGCGGTGCCGGCTTGGGTCGCACGTTCACTACGGTAAATGCCGGTGGAGACGGGCAGCCATTGCGCAGCACCACCAGGCTATATACGCCCCCTCCAGCGGGTGTAATGGAATTAATAACCGGAGGTAATTGATTGGTAGAACTGTAATTATTCGGACCAGTCCACTGATACGTGATACCCGGACCAGCTACCAACGTTCCCAAAGTGACATTGCCACCTTCACAAACCGAGATCTCTGCATCATTAACCACTGCGGTAGGAATGCTATTCGCTGTAACGGTGAAGGGTGCCGAAGGTGCAGACAAACAACCATCCGCTTCAATCGTAAGGTAATAGCTGTTGGAACCTGGCGCGTGTGGCTGCGGAATGGTAAATGCCGGAACGGATGTAGTACCGATCAGCGTGCCCATTGGCGGCGTACCCCGATACCAGCGATACGTGACGTTGCTACCACTTGGCACTACCGATGAATTCAATACAATATCCTGATTGACACAAACATTTGCCGGGGTAACGACTGCCGGTGTCAAAGGCAGGTCTTCAATAGCAACCTGTACCGTACCAACTGATTTACAACCAGTTATACCAGTAACTTCAACACGATAAGTACCAGCATTCAGCGAGCTGATATTGGGAATTTTAGGATTTCTCTGGGTAGAAGAAAAGCCATTGGGACCTGTCCAACTGTAAGTATAAATAATGCCGCCGGTTGCTGCCGGTGGATTGGCAAAAAGGAATAAAGAATCGCCGCCGCACAATCCGCTATTGGCAGTAGGCATTGGCTCTTCTGCTTGTATGCGTACTAAGGATTGACACGTATTGGTATTACCTGCTAAGTCCACTACTGTCAAAGTTACGGTTGCATTGGCACCCACTTGAGCACAATTGAAGGTATTGGGTGTCAGAAACATGGTGTCAATCATGCAATTGTCTGTACTTCCGGCGTCAATCACATTAGCAGGGATCGTTTCCACATCCAAGCCGGAAGGATTGATAAAAATGGTAGTCGGCTGACAACGCGCAATCGGCTTTTGCTTATCCTCTACCGTAATGTTGTAAGAACAAGTATCGGCGTTGTTACTTTTATCGGTTAGAATATAAAAGACCTGTGTTTCACCTACCGGGAAATTAATGGTTGGCGTAACCACCGGGGGCGTCATTGGGGTTAACGGAGTGGTTAAAGCTCCGGTGGTGTAAAACGAGGGAGTCAGTTGCTCAAATTGCAAAGTTACCAAAGCAAAACTGGTACTGTCAATGCCCCCATTCATCTTCACTTTGGCAGAATCACAAGGATTAATGCCATCTCCGGCAACACCGGGCGGCACCGTGACTACATTCGGTTGCAGTTGAATTTGTACACTGCCATCGGCTGCCCACCTATTGATGGTATCTTTAGGAATCGTGACGGTGAATTGCCCGGGCGTGGTGCAATTGGAGAGTCCATTAGGCGTGACGCCCAGCACAGTATTATTCTCGCCAATGATTCGCATGAATGCACCATTGGTATTAAAATCGCCCAGTACATCCAAGGTTAAAGTTGCGTCGGCAACGGCATTAGCAGCGACATTCGTAAAGGTATAAGTACGGGCATTGGCTTGATAGGTGTTTAAATTCGGGTCGAGATTAAAAGTCAAATAAGCCTCTTGCAAATTATTTGGTAGCGTTACTTCATAACTTGTACCGGCGGCACAATTGTCCGTTACGCCCAGTGGCAGCGGTAATTGGATGGGCGCTACACATTTATTAGAATCCAGATTAACTATAATATCAGGCGGGCAGGTTAAAACCGGCGGCTCGCGGTCTTCTACTTTGACTTTGTACGAACAACTATCGGTCAAACCGGCACAATCGGTAGCATAGTAAGTAATGATATTTTCGCCTGGTTCGAGTGTAACAGTTACGGGAGCAACCGGATTGACTGCTACTTTAGCAGCATTATTAATCCGGTATTCATAAGTCAGATTATTAAAAATTTTGGTTTGCAATTGCAAACGACCAATTGCTGTACTTGCAGGGTTGCAGAGTGCATTGATGGCAAAGCTACCCGGCTGATTGGCCGGAATATTCGGCACAAGCCGAATGCTAATCTTTTTATCTACTGCCCATTTATTAATCTGTGCAGGAGTGAGGGTCAAATTTGTAATCGAAGTATCACATTGGGTATCCGACTTAGCGGTTTTCCCAAGCACGGTTCCGTCTTCTCCAATAATATTGAAATATTCCTCCGTCGCTTCCGCGTCTATTTGATTTAAATCAATCCGCAAGGTAGCATTACCGGTAGCGTTAATGGGCGATGTACTCGTCAAATTAAATTCTAAAGTAACCGGATTCACTGGCGTTTCCCCCTCTTGCCCCGGCATCGCATTGGAGCTAATATTGGCAGTAACCGTTATATCTTCGGTATTAGCGGAAGTAAAACATTCTTCTTCGATGACTGGTGGTTGTAAGCTGAAAGTAGCTTCGCAATCGCCTGGGTTAGCCGCAATAGTGGTATCTTTTGGGCAATTGCTAATGTTCGGCGGCATATCATCAAGTACAATAAAACTAGCCGTGGTAGTATCTGCATTACCACATTCATCGGTCACAATGAAATCCACGGTTAACCCGCGAATAATACTATCTGGTGCCGGACAAATCAAACCAGGCAAGGTCGCCGGCGTATTCGTACCCGATTCGACAATTTTCCATACCAGCTTATCATCGGCTGTACAATTATCGGTAGCAGTGACCCCTGCACGTGTATTGATCCAATTATTGAAGGCAGTGGCTGCGTCCAGCGCATTATCACACACCAATTCTAAATCCTGTGCCTGACCACTCAACACCGGTTTTAGTGTGTCCACTACGGTAATGGTCTGTACCTTGGTAGTTTTCGCACCACAATCATCAGCTACAATCCAGGTTCGTTTTACTGTATAAGCATTAATACAATCCCCGGCTTCTATGACATCCTCAAAGGTAATGGTTGGACTAGCGTCGCACTTGCCATCTACCGCAGTAGGCATACCTGTCACGGTAGGTGAAGGGGTTTGGCTACAAGCGACGATGGTATCGGCTGGCACCGTAAAAGTGGGTAACTGGTCATCTACAACATCAATCAACTGAACTTTTGTATTGACATTACCACACAAATCTTTTGCAGTCCAGGTACGCTGAATGGTATATTCAAAAGGGCAGATGCTATCCAGCACCATATCGGTAAAAGCAATTACGATAGAATCCAATGGCGTACAATTGTCACTTACTCCGGTAACATTGCCGGTGATCATCAAATCCTTGGCGTCAAATTCGCAGGAAATGGTCGCGTCATTTGGATCTGTAAAGGCAGGTGGCTCCGTATCGCGTACAAAAATACGCTGTATCAGACTCGTGTCATTTCCACAAGAATCTGCCACACTCCAGGTGCGCACAATCACGTACTGAAACCTTGAACAACCAAGATTGACTGTATCCTGACCACTTACTTCCTGAAATTTTACCGTCAGATTGGGCGTACAATTATCCTGAGCCGTTAATACCGGTGCAGGCGGAATCACCGGATTAGAACAACTCACCGCTATAGAATCCTGAAAATTCATTGGAACACCCACCAATACAGGTGCTTTATTATCAATCACTGTGTACGTTGCCAGAAAAGTAGTCACATTACCGCATAGATCGGGGATGGTAAAAGTAACCAGAATAGAAGAATCACATTTGGCATTAAATGCCATCGGCGCATCATCGGCTATGTTTGCAAAATCAAGATTACAATCAACTGCATTGGTAGTAATGGTTAATCGTGCTGAATTCAACCAGGCAGAATAATCCGCCGTATCACATAATTCGGTCTTGTTCAAATCCAGCATCGCCGGCAATTGTGGTTTGACGGTATCCGGAGCTACCGTAATCCGTTGTATCACTGTATCTGAAAGATTATCCACTGCATCGACCGCAATCCAACGGCGAATAATCACACCTCCTGCACATCGCCCGAGGGATGCCGGGCTTGGGCTATCTACCGGGGCAATAGATTTGGGAAAAGAAGGATCATTATCATCCGTAGCATTGAGATTGACTGGGGCGGGAATATCATCTACACAGGCTATCGTAACATCCGCAGGAACCGGATCCGTAAAAGTTGGCTTGGTAGCCGGTCGCCTCCCTGGTTTACCTGGTTCAGCACCTGCCTGCAAAAGAATGCCTCCAATCAGCACTATAAAAAGAAAAAAAATAGTACGTAAGTAGATAAATTGATTCATAATTAGCTCATTTTGATGAAATGAGGAGTTTTCTCTTTATTTTTCACAAAAACCTTATTAAACCCAGTATTTACTGTGTTGAAAAATGGAAATGCTGGAAATGTAAAATGGGAATGGATGAACGAATGAAGGGCAATGCCGCATTCATCGGGCAGTTGAAAGTATTCATGGGATAATCGGTTTTGGTAATTATAATTATTCGGAACATTTGCTACCAGACGCTAGTTAGTAGGGTTTATGACAATATTATAAAAGTCTATCGCCTAAAGTCTATTGTCTGCCGTCCATATTATTTCGATGCAAAATATTAAAATCCGGTCAATCGGGACGAAATTTTAACGATCAAAATTCGCAAATGTGTTGTGAATCAGCATTTTCAGAGAAAAATCAGGTATTTTCGGTTTCTGCTGTTTCGTCATCTGATTCTTCGCTACGCCGCTCCCGCAATTTCTTATCATCCACATTTTCATTCAAAAATTCGTTGAGTTGATCGACCTTGTAATTGGAAATAATCTCGCCGAACTCATTGATCTTGATGTCAAAACCGCTGAGTTCTTCGTGTACCTCTGGCTTTCCTTGTTGTGGTTTCTTTTTTGGCATAATTCTACTGGAAAATGGAATGTTGAAAAACTGGAGTGTGGTATTCTAATGTTCCGACACTCCACCTATTCTATAAAACTAAACCGTTACTTGTGAATCAAATAGTTCAAAGGCTTTTTTCAATCGTTGCAAAACAGTGTCCTTTCCAAGCAGCGCCATCATTTCAAACACAGCAGGTCCTTGCATGGTACCGGCAAGGGCGATTCGTAAAATCGGAAATACTTCACCGGGCTTCAGGTTGTGCTCCGCCATAAATTGTTCTACTGATTGCTGAACGGATTCCGCCTGCCATTGGCTGCTTTCCAGGTTGTTAAAATTGGCTACCAAATTGTCAAAAAGCGTTCGGCTCTCCGGTTTCCAGCGTTTGCGGGCGTTGGCAAGGTCATATTCCCGTACATCTTCAAAGCAGTAGTATCCTTTTTCCCAAAAATCAGTGAGTAATACGACCCGCTCCTTCAAGAGTGCACAAAAACCTTCCAAAAACGCTGGTGTGGGCTGGTGCCCCTGGGCTTCTATTATTGGACGCACCAAGTGCGCTAAAGTCACTACATCGCTGGCTAAAATATACTGTTGGTTGAACCACTTGGCTTTTTCAAAGTCAAACCGCGCGCCTGCTTTCCCAATTTTTTCTACCGAAAAAGCAGCAATCAGTTCCTCCATTGTGAAAATTTCCTGTTCAGTGCCAGGATTCCAGCCTAAAAACGCCATAAAATTGACAACTGCCTGCGGCAAAAAGCCAAATTCGCGGAAGCCTACGAAGGAATCTTCCGGGGTGTCACCTTTCCAGGATAAAGGGAAAACCGGAATACCCAGTCGGGTGCCATCACGTTTGCTGAGCTTGCCTTTGCCATCGGGTTTTAAAATGAGTGGCAAATGCGCGAATTGTGGCATGGTCGCTGCCCAACCAAAGGCGCGATACAGGAGCACATGATGCGCTGTGCTTGGCAGCCATTCCTCTCCACGAATCACGTGCGTGATTTCCATCAAATGATCATCCACAATATTCGCCAGGTGATAGGTTGGCATGCCATCGGCTTTCAAAATAACTTTGTCGTCGAGTTCATCGCTTTGAAACACCACCTCGCCCCGAATCAAATCCTGAATGTGAATCGCTTCTCCGCTGGGCACTTTCAGGCGAATGACGTAGGGTTCTCCATTGCTGATGCGTTGCTGTACTTCGGCAGCAGGCAGGGACAAGCTATTTTTCAGGCGACCACGCGACGTAGCATCATATTTAAATGTTTTATCTTGCTCGCGGGCAGCGTCGAGCTCTTCCGGCGTGTCAAAAGCATAATATGCATTGCCATTGGCAACCAACTCAGCAGCGTATTTTTGATAGATTTCCTTGCGATCCGACTGGCGATAAGGACCGTAATTCCCGCCAAAACCCGGACCCTCATCGGGCAGTAAATTGCACCAGCGTAACGCTTCAATGATATACTCCTCGGCTCCTGGCACGTAGCGCACCTGGTCGGTATCTTCAATGCGCAGGATAAAAGTGCCGTTGTACTTTTTAGCAAGTAAATAATTGTACAATGCTGTACGAATTCCTCCAATATGTAAAGCCCCGGTCGGGCTAGGTGCAAAACGAACACGTATATTATTCATTATCAATAATTTGTACCTATATTTTCGATTTATTCCTGATTTTAATTTGCAGCCGATCAGGATGACATTTGACTATAAATAAGCAAAAAAATGAAATTCGTTTGACTTGAATCGGCAGCGAATGTTCGCTGTTCAGCGTTTTATATAGGAATTACACACTTTTGCCCTTCCAAACCTGCGCAATTTTACATTGTAGCCTCGATCATAAATACCTGGCAGGTCATAACCATTATCTTTTGTTGTGCACAGATGAATGCTGCGCTGCAAAGTTACAGAATTTCAAAAGAGCTTGCCACTCTGATTGCAGGAAAACACCAGAATTGATCATTTTGGATCAAAATGTCAACTATTAAGCAAATTTTATCCCTAAACATATCAAAAATAAATTTCTTATGTACCTGGTAAAAACACCGCAATTCATTCAAAATCTGTTTCCTAACTTCACCTGGCGCATTCCAACGCAGGAGAAAGTACTCTACCTCACGTTTGATGATGGTCCGATTCCTGAAGTAACCCCCTGGGTACTCGAGCAATTGGATGCCTATGCTGCTAAGGCGACTTTTTTCTGTGTGGGGGACAACATTCGCAAGCATCCGGAAGTATTCGACCTCGTCAAAACCAAAGGACATTCTGTAGGTAATCATACGTTCAACCACCTCAATGGCTGGTGTACTGAAAACATTCCTTATTTTCACAATGTAAGAAATGGTGCAAATCAGGTACATACGGTGTTGTTCCGCCCACCTTACGGTCGGTTGAAGCCTAAACAGGCGCAGTTTTTACAGCGACACTACCGCATCGTGATGTGGGATGTGTTAAGTGGCGATTTTGACGCTGCCATCTCCCCCGAACAGTGCCTGAGCAATGTGCTTCATAATGCGCAGAATGGTTCGATTGTAGTATTCCACGACAGTTTGAAAACAGAAAGCAAACTGAACTACGTCTTACCTCGGGTGCTACAGCACTTTACCGAGCAGGGTTTTCGTTTTGAACGCCTGGACGAGCAGCAATTGTACCAAACGC
>JBKBWT010000174.1:0-13430 GCA_046314415.1 Saprospiraceae bacterium | reverse complement strand
TCTACGGTTAATTCATCGGCTCTGCCTTCAATGCTCCGCGTAATGTATTGGGATTCAATGTGTTTTTCAAATTCGATAATTTCCAACGCCAGGGCATAATATTTACCGCGCAGCGCCCGGCTTTTGGTTTTGTCGAGCATATCAAGGCTAGGGCGATATAATCCCTTGTCATACAATACTTTAGCATAATCAATCATTTCCCGGATTTGAATATCCTCGACGTGGGTTTTATTCAGCAAGCGCAGACTGATTAACAATTGTTTATATAAATGCGCTTTAAGATTGGATAATTGGCTTTTTTTAATAGCGGGTAACTTCTTGAGAATCAACTCTTCATCATATTCTTTGTATTTATCCAGAAAATCAAATAATTGTAAAAACAGCAATTCCTCGGAAGCTTGGTTCCGACCTACAAAGAGTCGAAAATGCCGTTTTTCTGCTCTCGTCAGTGACTTAATAAGCTGAATTAAATCGTCCGTTTTCTGCTTAGGCATTGTAGTACAACTTTGTTTAAAAAATTGATAATTAAAGGTTTAGTTCTTTAGCTTCATGGGTATAACTTCGGATAAGTAACTGAATTTGGTTTTTACTGCCGTTGGTTGAAACACTAAATTTGAAGGGAGCAAAGTTACATAAAGTCAAAATACATTTGGCTGCTATTTTAAATCCTACGTGGCTCGCTGCCCAATTAAATGAAATTTCATCAGTTCGAAGTTATTATAAACGATTTGAGTTCATTCCCAGACGGCGCTTTCAGGCGCCGTTTCACTTTTCATTGCCCGGAATCTGCCATTACCCACATAATTCCTTACTTTTGCAGTAAATAAGGTTTAATTTTGATTTACACGCCACAGCATATTTTACAACAATACTGGGGCTATGAGTCGTTTCGCCCCTTACAATTGGACATCGTGCAGTCGGTGCTCGACGGTAAAGATACCCTGGCATTGCTGCCCACCGGCGGCGGCAAATCTATTTGTTTTCAAGTGCCAGCTCTCTGTAAATCAGGCATTTGTATCGTTATTTCACCGCTGATTGCCCTGATGAAAGACCAGGTTTATAATTTACAAAAACGCAATATTCCGGCAGCCGCCATTTACTCTGGCATGCACCCGAAAGAGATTGACCGCATTTTTGATAACAGTGTTTATGGCAATATCAAATTGCTTTACTTGTCTCCCGAACGGCTCGTAACCGACCTTGCCCGCGAACGCATCCGCCAGATGAATGTAAACCTGCTCGCCGTCGATGAGGCACATTGTATCTCGCAATGGGGTTATGATTTTCGTCCGCCGTACCTGGAAATTGCCGAAATCCGCGAGCTGATACCACAAACGCCCGTACTGGCGCTCACCGCTACTGCTACCCGCGAAGTTGTAAATGATATTCAAGATCGCCTGAAATTTAAGCAAAAAAATGTTTTCCAGAAAAGTTTTGCACGTGACAACCTCGCTTACGTGGTGCGCCATGAAGAGGGTAAGCTGGAAAAATTGCTCGATATTTTGCAAAAAGTGAAAGGATCAGGGGTCGTTTATGTGCGTAATCGTCGGAGAACCAAAGAGATCGCTCAGTTTTTATTGCAAAAAGGCATTTCGGCAGACTTTTATCATGCCGGATTACAACCGGATGAACGCTCGGAAAAACAAGACGCATGGATCAATGATAAAACGCGTATCATGGTGAGTACCAATGCGTTCGGTATGGGCATTGACAAACCCGAAGTGCGCGTGGTCGTGCATATGGAATTACCGGATAGTCTCGAAGCTTATTTTCAGGAAGCCGGACGCGCCGGACGCGATGGGAAAAAAGCGTTTGCCGTATTATTATATAATGATACGGATAAAACCAATCTGGAACGTAATTACGAGCAGTCTTTTCCCGAATTGGATGAAATCCGCCGCGTATATCATGCTTTAGGGAGTTATTATCAACTGGCAACCGGTGCGGGCAAAGGCGTGAGTTATGATTTTGATATTATATCATTTACTAAAAATTTTCAATTAGAGCCGGTCAAAACATTAAATGCTTTAAAAGCCTTGGAACAAGCAGGTTGGCTGACCTTGAGCGAAGCCGTTTTCACGCCGTCGAGTCTGCAAGTAAAAGTAACAAAAGATGAATTATATGATTATCAACTCCGGCATCCTAAATTAGACCCGGTTTTAAAAGCGATTTTACGCAATTATCAGGGTGCATTTACCAATTATGTAAATATTCGCGAGGTACAATTAGCCGGTTTTTTAAAAATTACGACTGAAGAACTAAAAAAAGCCCTCGCATTATTACATAAAGACCAGGTAATTGAATACTTCCCGCAAACCGACCAGCCGCAGCTTACTTTCCTGGAAGACCGGGTAGAAACTAGCGCTCTTACCATTGATTATGATCTGTATCGCTTTCGTAAGATGCGCTATTGGGATCGCATTCAAAAAGCCATTGCTTACGCCGAAAATCCGGTTTGTCGTAGTCGCCAGTTATTAAATTATTTTGGTGAAAAAAAGGACGAAGATTGTGGTGTTTGTGATGTGTGCCTGAGCAAGAACAAAGCCGATCTGAGCAATGCGGATTTTGATGCGATTAAATCAAAAATACAAGAATTTGTAACGCAACATTCTTTATCATTAGAGGATTTAGTAAATAAATTCCCCTCGAATGTAAAGGAAAAAGTAATACAAACGCTAAATTATTTACTGGATGAAGGTTTTGTGATACAACGAGACGGCAAAATTTTCTGGAAAACATGAGCACAATCACCCGATCCTCCCATCCTTCGGTCCGCCGTATCATCTGTACCGTCACCAATGATCTTAGCTACGATCAGCGCATGCAGCGTATTTGTAACAGCCTGGCTCAAGCCGGTTATCAGGTACAGCTCGTCGGACGCCGATTAAAAACATCCAAACCATTTTACAATCAATACTTTACACATAAACGAATTTCCTGCTGGTTTACTAAAGGGAAGTTATTTTATATTGAATATAATATTCGATTATTGTTTTATTTGTTTTTTGAAAAATATGATATAGTCTGCTCCGTTGATTTGGATACGATTCTTCCCGGATTGATAATCAGCCGTTTAAGAGGTAAAAAAGTGGTGTATGATGCCCATGAATATTTTACCGAAACGCCGGAAGTGGTGCACCGACCTTTCACCAAACACATTTGGGAGGCGGTAGCGCGTTTCGCCATTCCGCGGGTGGATGTCGCGTACACAGTGGGCGCAGCGTTGGCAGCTATTTTTGCCAAACGATATCAGAAAAATTTTAATGTGATACGCAATGTGCCATTTTATCAATCAAAAATTACACAAACGACCAAAAATATTATATTGTACCAGGGCGTACTAAATGAAGGGCGGGGGCTGGAGCAAGCCATTCGTGCCATGCAGTATATTGAAGATGCAGAACTCTGGCTAGCCGGAGAGGGCGATTTATCAACGTTTTTAAGAAAGCAAGTGACTGATTATCAATTAGAAAATAAAGTTAAATTTTTAGGATATTTACTGCCGGAGGCATTGCGCAATATTACTTTACAAGCCAAAATTGGTTTGAATTTGTTGGAAAATCGCGGTTTGAGTTATTATTATTCACTGGCGAATAAAGCCTTTGATTACATTCAGGCGGCAGTGCCTTCCATTCAGATGAATTTTCCGGAGTATCAAAGCATCAATCAACAATATGAAGTTTTTACTTTAATAAATGACTTGGAAATTGAAACTATTGTAAAAAAAATCCAGGAATTATTACAAAATGAAACATTGTATGATAAATTACAGCAAAATTGTATCATAGCTAAAAACATTTATACCTGGCAAAACGAAGAAAAAAAATTACTCAAGCTTTGTCAGCAGCTTTACCCCTGACAAATCTCACCGCAACAAGCAGTCAAAAGTCTTTGTAAGTCAATGGTTTTTATTGCCAACTTGGAGTTGGAAAAGCCGCTAATTTAGAATAGACGGCTCCTGCTTATTACTATAAACAAAACAAAAGGCAATGAAAAAACTCAGCTATTTTTCTTGGTTGATCCGGTTTATGATTGCCGGTATATTTATCTTGAGTTGTAATCGTGAACCGTCTGCTACGGATACTGCTACTCAGGAATCTGCTGCACCGACCACGGTGGCTGTAAAAAATCCGGTAGCAGTAGGGCAAGAACTTTACCAGTCGTACTGCGTACTTTGCCACGGTGAAAAGGGCGACGGTACGGGCTCAATGGCCGAGATGCTGAAAACGCCGCCGGCAAATTTAACGACAATTAAAGCCAGACGTAATGGAATGTTCCCGGATGAAGAAATTTATAAAATCATTGACGGACGTGAAAAAGTAGCCAGCCACATGAGTGGCGAAATGCCGGTATGGGGTAAAACTTTAATGAATGCTGAAAAACTCAGCAGCGAGAAGCAAATGCAGGACGAGATCAAAGCGCTGGTGGAATATTTAAAAACCATTCAGCAGTAAATAAATTATTATGGTTGTTGATTAGTTTTATTCACTTTATGTTATTGATGTAAATAGAAAAGCCGCCTCACACCGAGTCGGCTTTACATTTTTTGATAAGGACGTTAATAACTCAATATAAAATTCAATTTATGCTGATCAAAACACTATTGTGTTATTTTGACGCAATATAGATTTTTTAACCTAAAAAAACAACAGACCGATAAATTTTTGTTTATTTACAAAAAAACTGAATCTGAGTTGGAAAAAGTAAAATCTTTTGAAGCCAGCGAACGCTTCCATCCGGGTTTATCATTGGATTGTGTCATATTTGGTTTTCATGATAACCAAATGCAGGTATTATTATTAAAAATGAAGCATACCGCCGGCTGGGCATTGCCGGGGGGCTTTGTATTCAAAGAAGAAAGCCTGGAAGCCGCTGCTTACCGGGTACTGAAAGATCGTACCGGATTGGAAAATATTTTTTTGAATCAGTTTCATGTTTTCGGTGATCCGATGCGAGCCGATGATAATTACAATGAAAAGTTACTGGAAAAAGCAGACATGGGAAAGTCCATCAAGGCTTTTTTCAAGCAGCGTTTTGTAACAGTTGGTTATTATGCCTTGGTAAATTTTTCTAATACGATACCGCGTCCGGATGATATTTCTGAAGAATGTCGTTGGTGGAATTTACATGAAGTGCCCCCACTTATTATAGATCATCCACAAATACTAAATAAAGCGCTCGAAACATTACGTTTACAGTTGCGTCATCAACCGATTGGGTATAATCTTCTGCCGGAAAAATTCACTATGCCGGAGTTACAAAAATTATATGAAACGATTTTAGGCAAAACCTTGGATCGGCGCAATTTTCAACGTAAAGTGTTGAGCTACGGCATTTTAAAAAAACTGGACGAAACCCGTAAAGGCGGAGCGCACAAGGCACCCTATCTTTATAGTTTTGATCTGGAAAAATATCAAAAAGCGCTGGAACAAGGCTTGCAGGGTGAATGGTGATGTAAGTAATCAAGAGTATTTAAAATATTATATTTTTTAATACATTGTAATAAAAATTAATGCTTTCCCCTATCCCTGAAGGGCGTTCATGCACGAGCGGATCGCCCTTTCAGGGATGGGGGAAGGAGGATAATAATAACTTAGTTCAAAATATATTAATAAATTTTATTCAAAAGTGATTTGTTTTCAATAGGTAACAATGGTTTAATTCTGCTCCGCAATGGCTTTACAAAATCTTCCCCAGCCAATATTACCATATTTTTTACCTAGCCTGACAATTATGATATTTTTAGCTGGATTTACATAAACAAATTGCCCTAAAATACCCTCGGCAAAGTAGTCATTCGCCGGTTGTACTGCATATTTTACCCTTTCGTTATTGGCATTCGTGCCATCTACAATTCGATGTGGACCATTCAGTAGCAGCGTATCCGACCACTCTTTTACATCAACATTATGCCACCATTGATAAGAGTAAATAAAATTATTTATATTTTGCTCAAATACAGTGGATTGTCGCACCCAATCGGCAGACACAATTTGTTGACCATTCCAATTACCATTATGTAAATACAATCTGCCAAATTTTGCGAAGTCCCGGGCGCGCGCATTGATGCAGCAAAATGCTTTCACGGTATCATGTTTTTTGCTATCTATACTCCAACTGGCATCATATTCCATGCCCAGCGGCTGCCATATTTTAGCTTGTAAATAATCATATAATTTTTGCCCGGTCGCTTTTTCAATTATTAAGCCTAACAACTGCGTATTTAAACTAATATAATCAAAATTTTGATCGGGTTGACCGACTTTATGTTTGTTGATGTATTTCTTTAAATTCAAACCATAATAATACCTGGCAACGTCGCCGAACGGATTAAAATAACTCTCATTAAATTCAATCCCCGAACGCATATTCAGTACATGCTCGATTGTAATATTACCAAATTTCGTTTTGTCTAAGTCGCTCAAATAGTTTGTAATAGGCTCTTTTACACTCTTGATATATCCCTCGTCGATGGCGATGCCCATCAGGGCGGAGACAAACGATTTTGCGACCGAAAAAGATGGTACAATTGAGGCTGTATCATAATTAAAATAATATTTTTCATGTAATAAGCTGTCATTGCGAATGACCAGAAATGCCAGCGTACCGGATTTTTCCATTGCCTGGTCGAAGGTGTATTTTTTACCTTTTAGTTCAATTTCTTTCGGTAATTTGACAAGATTTTTATTCGCAACTTCCTTAAAATGAAAGGGTTGGGTTGATTTTTCCAACGGACGACTCGGAAATTTTTTATAATCACGCGCATCGGCAAAATTCCAGTAAAAAAAGCGCCCGACATGGCAGGAGTTTAATAATAAAAGCGGGAGCAATAAGTAAAAAATTTTCTTCATGCGACTTGTTTTTGCTGCAAATCTAGCTATAAACCTAATATGATGTATCTTCAAAAAAACAAGGGAGTGGAGTAAATTTTCTTTAAAATAAGGGGCTATTTTAACAATAGCCCCCTGGTTTTCATAGCGGATGTTTAAAGTCGGCTTTGTGCTTGCTGTTAAAGCGGATTGTAGATTATTTTCTTTTGTTTGGAGTTGATAATGATTAATTTATCCTTGCTAATTTCTACTAATTGGTTTACAGTTTCTTCGCCGTTTTCGTCTTTGCGGAGCAGTTGTTTATTATCGGCGCTTAATGTCCAGGTACCGCTCATTATTCTACCCATAATTTGCATATCATAATTCCCATTTGCTTTATATTCGACCACACTGGCACGCAGCCCGGCAGCAAGCGCATCTTTCTGGGCTTCCAGCATTTTTGCTTGCTCAGGATTTTGCAGCCTTACATTCTCCAACACATCCTCAACCGCTTGGGGAATGACACTTTCATCCATTTTCCATTTACGGGTTAATAATGCAGCCGTGCTATTATCATTGGCTGGAGTTGTTTTAGGAGCAGCTACGTTGGGAATTGGCTTCACCGTGTAACCTTTTGCTTTTAATAATGCAATAACACCGCTTTTACCACCTAAATGCCCGGCACCCACGGCAAAAAAAGTTGGCTTGGCTTTCGCCAGTTTTTCGATCTGCGGAATCCAGTTGCGATTACGATCTTCCAACATATATTTACTCATTCCCGGATATTGACTAAATTCTTTTTCCGAATAATCATAAATGCCTTCTACTTGTTGCTGTTGATAGAGGGCTACCATTTCCTGTAGTCCATTTCGGGTGTTATTATAATCTTTAATACTTTCCAGTAGCATGTCCGCTTGCACTTCGTAAGTCATTTTATCAATAGTGCTAATTTGTCCTGCAACAGTCTCAAGACCAATGACTTGTGAATTCTGCTTTTGTGCCAATTGTACAAGCGTTTGTTCCCAGGAAGCGGTCTGACAACCTAAGAATTTCGGATATAAAAACGAGCTTATTACAAATGGTTTAATACTGATTAATTGTTCGAGCGGCATGCCCATGCTATCCTGAAAAAACTGATTTACTAATTTATATTCCTGCTCATTCAGATAATCTTTAAGGGTTTTACCATTGCTCAATATCATGTGTTTTTGCATTTCAGTACTCAGGTTCGGATCATCAAAGTCGAGTTCTAACACCAGTTGCTCAGTGGCTTTGAGCTTATTTTTCAAGGCTTCGGTCACTTCCAATTGCTCCGGGCAAAGAATATGAAAGGTACCGAATAAGTAAGACGGTTGGGGCAGTCCCTTGCCGGAAATTTCCCACAACAATGAATTTGTTTCCGATTTAACAGCTTGAGCCTTAATGCTTTGTGCAAAAATAATGCAGCATACAAACAACAGAATGATTCCTTTTTTCATTTTACCCTGATTTTGATATGTTTGATTAATAAAAACTTCTAAGATGCTAAATGAATCAAGTCAATTATTACATCATCTCCGCCATTGCTATTGAATTCATTAAATATGCTCAAAAAAACGACCATCGCCAGTGTAGCCAATTGTAATAATCGCTCGGCATCCTCCATATGAATGCCTAATTGTAAAAATCCCTGATTTTTATTATTTTCTTTAATGACATAGTAACGCAGCAGTTCCTTGTCGGCATCGAGAATACAAAGTGTTAAAGTATTTTTATATTTATACTCTACTTGATAAACAGCGCTATCGCTAAATTGAATGTTGCCCCCGCTACCCCAAAAAGAATGTCGGAGCGTGGCGATTGTTTTATGCTGTTGCAGAATAATATAAACGGGATTCCAAAAGCCAGCGCGATGAATCGCATATTGCTGATTACCAAGGCTAAATACACAATCTTTTATTGCATCATATTGCAGCCGCACCAAGGTTTCATGCTGCTGCTTTAGTTCGTAATGTTGATCCCGGCGTTCCCATCTGAGTGTATTCATGCTATTGATTGCGTCTGTTTTGCTACAAAATTGCCGGTATAGGAGGAAAAAAGAAAGGAAATTTACACGAGTGCAGAAAAAACCGGATGAGTGATAAAAAGAAAAAAAATGAAGTTTAAATTATTGATTTTGAAGGGTTTGAAATATTGGATGCCTGTTGGCTAGATCATTCCGGTGGCAGAAAATCAAAGTTTATAACTAATAAAAATTCAAAATTCAAAATTCAAAATTCAAAATTCAAAATTCAAAATTCAAAATTCAAAATTCAATTTATATTATATGCCCATCGTTTCCTTAAATTTCACACTTTGCCGCTGGCTGATGTCCACTTTTTGTCCGCTTTGCAGCTCTACCTGTAAAGTATTATTAAAAAAGGGGATAATGTTTTTAATGAAATTTACATTAATAATCTGCTGGCGATTGGCACGGAAAAAATAATCACGCGGTAGCTTTTCTTCTAAATAATTTAATGATTTATGTAATAACGGACTTTTATTTTGAAAAAATACTTGTGCGTAATTACCTACACTCTCAATCAGGTAAATATCCGCCAACATTACAAAATAACATTGCTCGCCATCTTTAATAAAAATGCGTTTATCCAGGGAAAGCCAACGCTCGTTATCTTGCTCATTTTTAGGTTGTAACAATTTTTTAATTTTATTAATAACATCTGCGAGGCGATTTGCATTCACCGGTTTTAGTAAATAATCCAATGCATTATATTCAAAGGCTTTAATAGCATATTGATCATAAGCCGTGACAAATACCACCTGTGGCGCTTCATCGAGCGCTTCGAGTAAATCAAAACCACTTTTTCCGGGTAAATTAATATCAAGAAATAACAATTGGGGTTGCCAACGCTGAATTTGCTGAATGGCGGTCGGCATATCACCTGCCTCTGCAACTACCTGAATTTCAGGATGTTTTTGCAGCATCGCTTTCAATTCCATAATCGCCAGCGGCTCATCTTCTACCAGGATCGTTGTAATATTCATGGTTCATTATGATGTATGTAAATAGCAGCTATTACATTTGGAGTTTGATTCTGAATATCGAAAATAGCCCGGTTGCCATAAATTTCCTCCAATCTTCGACGAACGTGCTTCAATCCAATACCAACGGTGTCTTTTTTGACATAATTGCCAGTATTTAAAACCTTTATACATAACTGATGCGCTTCAAGTCGGGTTTGAACCTGTACACAAGTCGCGCCTATTTGCTGGGAAACACCATGTTTTATGGCATTTTCTGCTAATGTGAGTACCAAAGCCGGCGGAATGGTTTGATTCAGGGTATTTTCGGCAATATCATATTCGACGATAAGGCGCTGCCCAAAACGCAGTTGCTCCAGCGCTAAATATTTTTTTACTTCATTTAGTTCATCATTTAGCGGAACCAATAAATGATTGCCATAATTTAGCGTATAACGTAATAATTCACTCAACATGACGATGGCTTCTCCGCATTTTTCAGGATTAATGGTGACCAGCGCTTTGATACTATTCAGCGCGTTAAATAAAAAATGGGGATTGATCTGGGCTTTTAATAATTCCAACTCAAAAGACTTGGCGGCATTTACCGCTTTTAATTTTTCTTCGGCATTTTTATGATTTTGATTTAATATATTGTACAGAAAGTAAATAATAACCCAAACTACTACATATCTTGCCCAATTCATGATACTGGCTAAAAATAAACCTGGATGTAAAATTTCCCGAATATTATTAAAATCTCCAATAATCGAAGGAATGGCTGCGATTAATGTAATAACAGCAGCAATAATCAGGGTAGAAAGGATGGCAATTAACCAGATTTGGGTCGGTTTTTTTTTCAAAAATATGATATTTCTTTAGGAGCAACCTGAATAAATGCGTGGAAATCAGCCCGATAATGGCGTAGAAAATAAAGCTGATAAAATAACTCCATTCAAAACGTTGAATAATAAAAAAAGTATAATTGATAGTTTCTATCACTATCATGCTGCCCCAGCCTAATAATTGCAGGAGCCAGTATAAACGATTTTTGTGATACACCGGTAATTATTTTACATCAAAGATAATGCATATATCTGATAAATGATCACCATCAACGGCGCTGTATTTTTAACAGCCAGTAGAGTTTATACAGATCAAACCAGCGTAAATGCGGTTTGGAAGCTTGTAATTGTTTTTCGATAAATGGATATAATATGTTTAAAATGAAATATATTATATCCGTGAGTTTCCACTTTTGTAAAATATGATAGGTTTTCAACAAACGGGTTGCCAATTTCGGCTGTTCTTTTGACAGGAACACCAGATTATCAATGCCCTGACGACTTTTATTTAAAAATATCTTGTTTTCTTCTAACCCAATGTGTTCTAAGGGGTTATCCAAATGCATAATTTTAATTTGTCGGTTTTGCAATTCCCAGCCAAACAGGGTGTCCTCGTGCCCGTACTGCGTGAGGCGTTCATCAAATTTTATTTTATTAAATATAATTTTAGGGATCAAAAAATTATTCGTCATAAAAGCATGATAAGGATTTTGTTGCCGGATGCTGGCAGACATTTGCTCGCGCCGGGTGCCGTAATGCCAATGCAAATAAAGCTCCGGGCGATCGGGTGGAGTAGGGGCGTAGCACCTGCCGCCGTAAAGCAGCGTATCATGTTGTAAATGTTCGATGTAATATTTTATATAATTCGGTGACACCACTTTTGAATCGCAATCCATAAATAAAAGGAATTCATAATTTGATGCCTGCGCTAGCGCATTGCGAATGCGCGCACGCCCAAGGTTTTCGGGCAATTCGGTATAAGTGACATGCGTGTGGGGAAACTGAGAAAGGATGGAACGATTCAATATTTTATAAGCTGTATCGGAGCCATCATCATAACAAACTATTTCAAATATAATGTGCGCATCTACCAATTGTTGATACAAGTCCTTGATTAACTGTCGGATATCAAAATTATAAACCGGAATAAGTACCGATAACATTAATGGTTTATTTAGTAATAAGGTAAATGTTTTACGATAAAGGGGCTGATATTTTGAATAAATTAAAATAATTTTCTAATACTGCTATTCTTTTCTGTGCCAGGTATTCCGTTCGGATATCGTCTATTCCCTCCAAAATGGCTTGGGCTATGATGCGTTTTTTGGATAATGTAATATTAGCTAACGATTCGTAACTTTTTATAATCAAATCGAAATGCGCCGGATAATCTTGCGCGTAACGCGTAAATTCGATATGAATATCACCATATTCTGCATCCCCAAAATCAATAATACCTGATAATTTACCTTGATGAATAATAATATTTCCGGGATGGGCATCATTATGACACAACGTTAAAAAGGCTTGATCCTGCGTACTATAATAGGTTTCATACATCGCCTCCACGATTGCTTTATATTTTTTCGGAATATTTACATCCATTAAAAATGTCTTTACATCTGCCTCGGTTTCTGCTTCGAGTGCTGAAGCAGCATTCACAAAAATGCCCAGATCATGGGCTTCCTCCAGGGATAAAGTTTGCCCCAATTCATAATGAAATTTTGCTAAATCTTTACATAAGCTGTTTTTTTCTGCTGCCGATAAATGTTGCCAAGCCTCTTGCATCAAATTACCACTAATATAATGATAAGCATACATAGTTGGATTTTCCGTTATAAAAAGCAGCCTGGGAACGGGTAAAGACGGATTTTTCTGGTTGAGACGCTGAATAATTTTTGCCTCCAGCAGCAAGTCATTTTGTTCATTCTCTTCTTGATCCAGTCGCGCTTGTTTTATTACATACTTATCATTGTTTTCGGTAATAATTTGCCAGGTATTATTACACATCCCTTGACCTAATAAAGAAATCGCCCGAATTTTTTTGCCCAGCCTGGCTTCAATGGTGTTTTTCAACTGCTGTTGCTCCGCCATCATAGCTAAATACGCCCTTATTTAATTACAAAATAAATAAACACTAAGCATTTATGATGGTTTGCGAAGTACAAAGATGACGGACGCGGGTTGTTGCGTCTGTGGATGTAATGGTTCGACTAATTGATGTAATAACAATCCGGCATTATTAAAAAGCTGAATCCAGTCGCCCAAAGTACGGAAATACCATTGATAAGGCTGCACAAAATCGCGCTTCATGCCGTTCCAACTGCCTTCCTGCCAGGCACTTTTATACGGTAGCTGCTGAATAACACTCAAAGGATGTAATGTTTGTATAATAATTTTACCGCTTGATTTTAATATATTGGGTAAATAATGAATTAATAACTCGGTTTCTTCCTGATCAATCAGGGCAAAATTGATCACAATCGCATCAAAAGTTTGACCGGCTAAAGCGTTATGCTGCGCTATGTCCCGATAGCTGGCTACCTGAAATCTTCCAACGCCTTTGGCTTGCGCATTTTCAATCAGCGCCGGAATGCCATCGACGCCCAATACGTCCATACCGCGCTCGACCAGCGCCCGGCTGAGCCAGCCTTCCCCGCAACCGAGGTCCAGCACGCTAAGGGGATTCAAAGAAGTAACTGCTTCAATAATCGCCTGATTCGTGACCAATTTTCTGGATTCAATTTCCTGATTATCAATGGTTTGAATCCAGTTG
>JBKBWT010000173.1:3577-13450 GCA_046314415.1 Saprospiraceae bacterium | reverse complement strand
AACCGGCAGGTTTTTTATTGCATTCAGTATGTCTTCTTCGATTTACGCCTGAAGTGTTGGTCCCGGTAATACAAATCGAAACTGGTTATTACTTTGCTCTTCCAGTACCACGATATTCTCCCGGGTTTCTCCTGGTATCTGTATGGTATGGTAAGAAATCCTTTCTTCCTGAAGGCAGGCTTCTAGCTGCTTTCCATTGAAACCACCACTGGTAATCAATGCCATATTAGGCGCTCCTAATCGCTGGAGGCCTTTGCTTACATTGATCCCTCCGCCTCCAGCTTCCACCACCATATCACTGCACCTGAGTTTTTTTTCAGGAATCAACTGGGTTGTTCGCGTGCTTTTGTCAACTGCCGGATTGGGGGTTACAGTAAGGATCATGGCACTTAATTTTTATTCAGGTCAGCCAATACGGCTTCGATTCGTTGAATAAAACTTGCTTCATCGGTATACCCGCGGGCCAGCATAAAGAATTTGCTTTCGCTGACCTGCATCAGTACACAGGGATACCCGGTAACCTGTAACTGTTTACAAAGCTGAAACTCATAATAGGCTTTCTCCTTGTATTCTTCGGAACCCAGCTTTTGGTAGAAATCATCCGCGTCAATGTTATATTTCTCCAAAAGATGGCGGTAGGCCTCATTATCACAAAGATCCCTGCCTTCAAAATGCAATGCATACTGTAAATCGGAAGCGAATTCAACCTGTTGATCCGGATAGAGTTCCTTGAAAATGCACAGCGCAATTGCCGGCTTTTCCGAATTCGGATACCAATCACTCAAGTCTGGGTTAAAAATATGCCAGAGATAGTCCTGTCCAAACCGGATGCCGGTTAATTCTTCCACTGACTTGTAAGCATCGGCAATATATCCGGCCATAACGCCAATATGCCTGGGCTGATCAGGCAGGATCATACCACCGGACAATACTTCGAATCCAACCCGGTCGGAATAGAGTTCATGAATTTTTTTGATAACCGGACCAAAACCGTAGCACCATCCGCAATAAGCATCATAGCAATAATAAAGTACAGGGGTCATGCTGCAAATTACCTGCTTTCAGCGGGACTTTCACTGACTATTAATGAGATCTTAACAACCGAACTGATTGTACCTGGGTTATTGTTTAACTTACACTAAAGCCGATTTTATGGAAAATGCAACAATTGAAGTAAGGAATTTAACAATGGCGGATTACCAGGAATTGAAAGAATCCATGATTGAGGCCTATGCCAGCATGGGCGGACAATACTGGGGTGAGGAATCCCTGGCCAAGTTGATTAAGAAATTTCCGGAAGGTCAGATCTGTGTAACACTGGATGGTCGTGTGGTGGGATGTGCTCTAACCCTGATTGTTAATTTCAACCGGTTTGGGGACACACATTCCTACCGCCAGGTTACGGGTAATTACACGTTTGACACACATGATCCGCAAGGGGATGTTCTTTATGGAATCGAGATGTTTATCCATCCTGAGTTTCGTGGCTTGCGACTGGCCCGGCGTTTATATGAAGCCCGTAAAGTATTGTGTGAAAACCTAAACCTGAGGGCCATTGTTGCGGGTGGCAGAATTCCGGGATATGGCAGGGTTGCGGAAGAAATGACGCCTCGCGAATACCTGGAAAAAGTCAAGCGCCGGGAATTGCACGATAGCACCCTAAGTTTTCAGTTGGCTAATGATTTCCAGATTAAAAAAGTGATGCAGCATTACCTACCCGAGGACAGGGAATCCCGCGGTTATGCAACTCTGTTAGTATGGTACAATGTATATTATGAACCAAACCGAAATGCGCTGAACCTGCGGAAGGATTTTGTCCGTATTGGATTGGTGCAATGGCAAATGCGGCAATATGGGACATTAAAGGATATGATGGATCAGGTTGAATATTTTGTGGATGCCGTGAGTGATTACAATTCTGATTTCTGCCTGTTACCCGAACTGTTCAATGCTCCCCTGATGGAGCAGTTTAACCATCTGCCGGGGCATGCGGCGATTCGCGAACTGGCTGCATTAACGCCTGATATCGTAGATGCGCTTTCCAAACTGGCCATTTCTTATAATGTGAATATCATTGGTGGTTCCATGCCTTCCATCCGGGATGGAGAACTATACAATACATCTTATTTCCTGCATCGGAATGGCCGTATTGACTTTTATGATAAAATCCATCCAACACCTTCGGAAGAATATGAATGGGCCATAAAAGGCGGAGATAAGATTCAGGTAATTGAGACTGATGCTGGTAAGGTTGGTGTGTTGATCTGTTATGATGTAGAGTTTCCGGAGTTATCAAGACTGTTAGCTGATCAGGGTATGCAGATTTTATTTGTACCTTTCCTTACCGATACGCAAAACGGCTACAATCGCGTACGCCGTTGCGCGCAGGCTCGAGCCGTGGAAAATGAATGTTATGTAGCCATTGCGGGCTGCGTAGGCAACCTGCCAAAGGTCAATAACATGGACATTCAGTTTGGACAATCGGCGATTTTTACCCCTTCGGATTTCCAGTTTCCGCTGGACGCTATCAGCGCCGAAGCCACGCCCAATACCGAAATGACGATTATTGCCGATGTTAACTTGTCGTTACTCAAGGAGTTACACGAGTACGGCAGTGTACAGAATTTAAAAGATCGCCGCAAAGAAATCTATCAGGTGCGTTATAAAAAGCGGAAGTAATTTCAAAGGATGTAATATTGTGTTTATTTCAATGTTTTAATGTTTAAAATACAGGTGTTTACACGAATTATTGCGTTATAAATAGTGTACTACCTTTAACATATCATTAATAGCAAAAAATTTGCTTGCGACCATACTTTTGCTTAAATTGTATCGTTGTTTGGTAAGTGTAGTAATAACAATATGTTATTCGCTTCTTGTTAAAACATTAAATTTTGTAATTTTTTGTAAACAATCAAGGTTATCCAAACGTCTAATGTTTGATAATCAGTCCATTGAACATATTCCAAAACATTGAAAATTTTTGTGAATCATGCCGGTACGTCAAAAAACGAAAACACAGTATGTGGAACACTATGAAGAACATGTAGGTGAAGAAATGAAGCCTTTTGTTGCGCTGCTTCCAACGCAGGAAACCCAGGTGGAAAAGAATGCATCTAACACTTCTCCCGCAAACGCAGACAGTAAGTTGAATGCTACAGCAGAAAACAAGCGTAAGACGCGTTTTTGGAGAAGGATCACCGCTTTCTTTAGTTAGTCAGGTTTGAACACAACTGTTGTAATTTTTATATTCTGTTGCTGCAAGCACTTTAATAGTCGCTTTGGAGCCGAATAGGTCTTTATAAAAATTAAAGAAATATTTTTATTATTTCCTTTTTAACATACTTTCTACTGCATTAGATGTTGACAAATTGCTCGCCTATATTCGCGACCTCCCAATCAACATTGTAACCGCAGCTGAACGCAGATTGGTGCGCTGAATGCAAACATCTGCGGGCAACTTTATTTTGTATAAACTTTAATATCTGAAGCTTCAGGGGCATAACATTTGGTACGTGAATACCTGAGATAGTAATATCATAAATTGTTTTTATGCGAATGGTGGAACAACTCACCTTTTATTCAAATCAATTATCTGATTTTTAATAAAGTGAACTTCTGTGAACCTTGCAACGTTTGTACAATGTTTCAATAAACACGCGCTTGCATGGCAAGAAAAATTCACTGTATTACAATAGAATAAAGAATTTGCCGTTCACTACATCAATTTTCAAAATGCACATACTGATTTTCACAGCTGCATATAGATAGGATAAAACAAAAGTGCATTTCGTGACATTCTAAACACAAATTTATAACATGCTGACTGTAGCAATTTTATTAACCCTGCGAACCATTTTAAAGAAAAAATACCCAATAGTGATAGAGCGGTTGGATGCTTTTGTAAAACGAAAAATCGGCTGGCAGTTACCCTGATTCAGGCAATTTTCAAGCGCGTGTAACTTTTTTGCCATAAAAGCGTTTTCAGAAGCATAATTTGGTAAGAATTTGGTAAAGGAAAAACGAAATTGTACATTTGGAAAAATTTTCAGAATTTTCTGATATAAATCACGCAACATTCATTTAACCAGCTAAAATCCAAAGAAAGATGTCAAGTACAGTAGTAAGGTATTCTGACGCAGAGTTGGAGGAGTTTAAGCAGCTGATTTTAGACAAACTCACAAAAGCGAAGGAACAATTAGCTAGCTTGCAAGAGCAAATTCTCGATATTACCGAAAATACCAGCGATGAGCACGGCGGTGATTGGGTGGATGACAGCAGCATTAACAATGAAGTGGAAATGCTGAACAACATGGCAATCCGTCAGCGTATGTACATTAAAGACCTGGAAAATGCTTTGGTACGCATTAAGAATAAATCTTATGGAATTTGCTCTATCACCGGTCAGTTAATCGACAAGAAACGCCTGTTGGCAGTACCTACCACAACGAAGAGCCTCGAAGCAAAAGCGGTCGAGCAGACGAAGAATGTAGAGCAGGTGGAAGCTCCTAAACCAGTGGTACCGCCCAAGCCACCTACCCCGGCACCAACCGAGCGTAAGGTAATAACCAAGGTGATTCGTAAGCCAACGAACTCTACCAATAAAGCCGCCGTCAAAGAAGATGACGATGATGATCTGGACTTCGAACGCGACTTCTTCTACGATGAGGAAGACGACTCGATGACCCGCTCTATGGGTGATCTGGATGACTTCCCAGAGGAGACGACCAGCAACGACGATGTTGATTTCTAAGCGAACGCATTGCTTGTTCGGTTGTTATATATTCGCCAATGCTTGCTACATACAGGCATTGGCGATGTTGTTTTTGCTCTAATTGTTTGATACCTATGACCAAGCCAGTTAAAATTCTCAATCCTTCGGAATACGAGTACCTCGAAGGTCCCAAGAGTCGCAGTTCTGAATTATCTTTTGCCATCAAGGTCTTTTTCCAGTTTATTAAAGGCTTCCGTTGCCTGCATTTTGTCGGTCCTTGTATTACCGTTTTTGGATCGGCGCGCTTCAAGGAAGGGCATCCTTATTACGAAAAAGCCCGCGATGTCGGCAAGGCGATTGCCAATTTAGGTTTTACGACGATGACGGGGGGCGGTCCGGGTATCATGGAAGCCGCCAATCGGGGTGCCTTTGAAAACGGCGGGCGCTCAGTAGGGGTGAATATTCAGCTGCCGCACGAGCAATTTCCCAATCCTTATTTACATACTTCTGTAACCTTAAAATATTTCTTTGTGCGTAAGGTGTTGTTACTCAAATACTCCTACGCGTTTATTATTTTGCCGGGTGGTTGGGGTACCATGGACGAAATGTTTGAAACCCTGACGCTGGTGCAAACGGCTACAATTCATAACTTCCCGGTGGTGCTGATTGGCAAAGATTATTATCAAGGATTGATGGATTATATTCATTTTATGGAAGCACAAAAAACCATTTCGCCGGAGGATTTAAAATTTGTAAAACTGACGGATGATATTGATGAAGCCATGATTCACATCTCAAAATATATTACCGATAATTATCAGATTAAGAAAAAAATCCGTCGAAGACTCTGGTGGTTGTTGGAGCAAGTGTAATGCACGAGCAGATTTTCAATCTATTCACATAGCCGTATAAAAATGAAACAATTGTAACGTTTTCCACACCCTGTTGAAAAAATTTGTTTCATCGCGCTTGTTTTTTTCGTAACTTGGTTTGCATATCTGTTTATTAATAATGAAGCTTTTATGATAGAATCTACTAAAATCATTTAGTAACTATGATCTATCATGCATATCTAAAATCTTAATATTACACTATGCAAACTATTGAGAAAACAAAAAATGTAAAGCCGGTGGCTTACGACGAAGCGGTCAAGGCAGCGGTCGCTTATTTTAGAGGGGATGACCTTGCCGGTACCGTGTGGGTCAGTAAATATGCGCTGAAAGACTCCTTTGGCAAAATCTATGAGCGCACCCCGGATGAAATGCATCGGCGCATTGCTGCTGAAATTTTCCGCATTGAAAGTAAATACGCGAATCCAGTTCCCGAGAAAACATTATACGAATTACTAAAAGATTTTAAATATATTATACCCCAGGGTAGCCCCATGGCAGGTATTGGCAATCCGTTTCAGGTGTCGTCTTTGTCAAACTGTTTTGTAATCGGCAATTATGCGGATTCTTACGGGGGCATTATGCGTACCGACGAAGAACAGGTACAATTGATGAAGCGCCGGGGCGGCGTGGGGCACGACCTCTCACACATTCGCCCGAAAGGCAGCCCGGTGATGAACAGCGCTTTGACCTCTACCGGTATTGTGCCGTTTATGGAACGCTACTCGAACAGTACGCGCGAAGTGGCGCAGGACGGACGGCGCGGGGCTTTGATGTTGACAATTTCTGTAAAACACCCTGATGTAGAGGATTTTATAGATGCAAAAATGGAAGCAGGTAAAGTGACCGGTGCAAATGTATCCGTGCGGATTGACGATGCTTTTATGAATGCGGTGCGCAATAATCAAAAATATCAGTTGCAATTTCCAATTGATGCAGAAAAACCGAAGTTTGTTAAAGAAATAGATGCCGCCGCATTATGGAATAAAATTATATATAATGCCTGGAAGTCAGCAGAGCCGGGCGTGTTGTTCTGGGACACGATTATTCGCGAATCGGTACCCGATTGTTACGCCGATTTAGGTTATAAAACCATTTCAACCAACCCTTGTGGCGAAATTCCATTATGTCCTTATGATAGTTGTCGGCTTCTAGCGATTAACTTATTTAGTTATGTCGAAAAACCATTTACTAAAGACGCTTATTTTGATTTTGAAAAATTTGCTGAACACGCCCAACTGGCGCTGCGCATGATGGATGACATCGTGGATTTGGAAGCGGAAAAAATTGATGCCATTTTAGAAAAAGTAGAAGACGACCCTGAACAGGATTTCATCCGACGTAACGAGCGTGAACTGTGGCTGAAGATTCGCAAAACCTGTCTGCAAGGGCGGCGCACGGGCGTAGGCATCACCGGAGAAGGCGACATGCTGGCGGCGCTGGGTTTGCAGTACGGCAGTGAGGAAGCCATTGATTTTGCAGTAAAAGTGCATAAAGCATTGGCTGTCAATGCATACCGTGCTTCGGTGAATTTGGCAAAAGAGCGTGGCGCGTTTGAAATTTATGATGCTTCCCGGGAAATGAATAATCCGATGATTGCGCGTATTCGCGAAGCCGATGAAGCATTATATAATGATATGGTGAAATATGGTCGCCGGAATATTGCTATGCTGACCATTGCGCCCACGGGTTCTACAAGTATTCTGACGCAGACCACCTCCGGGATTGAGCCGGTGTTTATGGTGTCGTATAAGCGCCGTCGTAAAGTGAATCCGAATGATAAGGAGGTGAAAGTCAGTTTTGTAGATGAAGTTGGCGATAGCTGGGAAGAATATCATGTTTTTCATCATAAATTTATAGATTGGTTAAAAGTAAATAATTATGATATAGAAGCTGTAAAACGCGCTGATAATGAGGAGCTTGAAAATATCATAAAACAGTCGCCTTATTATAAAGCTACGGCAAATGATGTAGATTGGGTGCAGAAAGTAAAAATGCAGGGCGCCATTCAAAAATGGGTCGATCATTCTATTAGTGTGACAGTGAATGTGCCGGAGGAAACTACCGTGGATATGGTGAAGCAAATTTACCAAACTGCGTGGGAAGCAGGCTGTAAGGGATGCACCATTTATCGGGATGGCTCGCGCAGTGGCGTGCTCATAGCGGAAACCAAAAAGGAAGAAAAATCCGGTGATAATGGCAATGGGCGTTTCGCCGAAACCATGCCTCCAAAGCGCCCGGAACGCCTGGAAGCGGAAATTGTAAAGTTCAAGAATAATAATGAAGATTGGATGGCGGTAATCGGGGTTTACGAAGGCCGACCCTACGAAGTATTCACGGGGCGGGCAGAAGATACCTTCCGTTTGCCGGATTATGTGACCAAAGGCTGGGTGATCAAAGCTCGGGACGAAAACGGTCACAATCGGTACGATTTTCAATTTATGGACAGGGCAGGCTACCGCGTCACCATTGAGGGCTTGTCGCGCTCTTTTGACAAAGAATATTGGAATTATGCCAAGCTCATTTCCGGGGTATTGCGCCATGGTATGCCTCTGGTGAAAGTTATTAATTTAGTGGACGGTTTGAACGTGGAAGACGACTATATCAATACCTGGAAAAATGGCGTTATTCGTGCCTTGAAGAAATTTATTCCCGATGGTACAAAGTCCAAATCGCCCTGCCCAAGCTGCGGTGACCCCGATGGGGTAATTTATAAAGAGGGTTGTCTGACTTGTAAAAGCTGCGGTTACTCCGAGTGTGGATAGTTTCCATTGCAAGCTCAAATCCTGATCCAAAAAAAGAAGGAGATTGTTAGATACAATCTCCTTCGAAAACTATTCCCTAAAATCACCCGAATTGAAATTTCTTTCTGATAGCACAAAGGAACAGGCTTTTGACTTTCATTTCAGTGACTTTTATCACTTTTTAAAAGAATATTTGTCATTCTCCGTAACAATGCAGATGCGAGTCTTTTACAAAAAAAAACGGCTATCACCTCTTGAGTCATAGCCGTTTTGATATTATAAATTTTAATTTTATCCTTTTTCCAATTGTGTTACTTTATACTTAGCGCGCTCTGCGTACTTAGCACCTTTGATAAGTTTATAAGTAGCAATGGCATCACTTTTTTTGCCAGCCGCTTCATAAATTTCAGCCAACGCAAAATTGCTCTTGTCTTTGTCTTCAGCACTAGCGAGTTCTAGCGCTTTTTTTGCGTTTTCAATAGCTTCGTTATACTGCTTTTTCTCTTTCTGCGACAGTGCCAGGTAATAGCGCACATCACCCGATTCTTTTTGCTCCAGGTAAGCATTCGCCGCAGCAATAGCATTATTCCATTGTTTTTTGCCCCAAGCTACCCCGGCTATGCTTTCTGCCTTTTTCGAGAGATCGGCCACTTTATCGGCTTTATTCGTGCGTTCGCCTACCGCAATCGCTTCAAAATAAGCTTTTACGGCTTCACCATCCTTGTCCTGATCTTCCAGCACCTGTGCTCGTCCAATGTAATTCGCATAAAAATCCGGATCGTAAGCAATGCCCTGCTCAAATCGTTTGGAGGCATCTGCTGTCTTTTTTTCTTTGCGCAATTGTGTACCTGCATAGTAAGCCGCAATGGCACCATTACGACGGGCAAGATCTACGACCTTTACCTCATCTTCTTTCGTCGTGTCAGCCGCGGCTATGGCTTTTTCAAAAAGCGTGAGCGCCGGTAAGTACCCCTTCGCTTTTAATTGTGCCAAGCCATCATTGTACAGAGAAGCAGCCGTAGCAGTAGAATCCTGCGCGATAACGGTACCAGCTATTCCAGTCAGTGCGACAACAAGTAAGCTATAAATCCAATTCTTAGCCATCATTAATACTGTTTTAGTTTAAAATGGTAACGAAAATATGATTTTTGTATCGAACAAAAAACTTTTGACGGTTTAAATTGCATTTTTAATAACGAACTGTTAACAAAATTGCTAAAAGTTCAAAATTAAATTTTAACAATTTTGTTGCAAACGAATAAGATTTTTATTACCAGATACGAAATCGAGATCAAATAGCTGCTGACGATTGCGGGGCGCTTTTCTTGGAATAAGCAGCAATAGTATAACCTAAAATTGGTGTTTACCTTGTTACAAACGAATTAAACGGTGCAAAATTGCCAAAAAATTGCCAAAACACTGCCTGCCGTATTGAATAATGCGTTTATAAACAAAGAAGCGGGCTAACTTTATTGTTACCCGCTTTCCTATTACCAAAATGCCATAGTGCTTAGTTCTTATCTCT
>JBKBWT010000173.1:0-3567 GCA_046314415.1 Saprospiraceae bacterium | reverse complement strand
TCAGAATTTATTTTGTTCCGGCTTTGTTCAAATCTTCCACAGCAGGGCTGGCAAGATCAAAAACCAGATGAAACTCCATATCCAAATACGGCGGAATACGTACAGTGGCGGGCGCCAATAAGAAATATTCGCGCAAACTGATGGTAAAATCACTATCCAAATAGAGCATTTCATCCTTTTCGGTTCGTTCGGCAACAATCGTTACCGGACGGTATTCACCTCTGAAGTAAAGCGTGCCACGCATTTCAATCGTCTTGCCCTCGTCTTTGATTCGATTACTTTCAAAACGCAGCCAAGGAAAATTATAAGCATTACCAAATGCTGCGATGTAATTATAATTACCGCCATAAATATTAATAAAAGAATGAAGCGGCACATCAAATTCCAGTGAATTTATTACATGCGTTGTATCATCATATTCTACTGTTGCGGATAACTGGGTACTGCGGCCCGCTGCCTGGTAATAGGCATTGGGAATTTCGTAGGTTATTTCATTGTAACTGCTTTGCGCAGCGACATTTCCCGGTAATACCTGGAATGCCAACCACAACAGCCCAATGCCCAATATTAATTTAATGTTCATGACAAATTTTTATTTAAAATATCATATTATGCAAATGAATAAGAGTAAAAGCTTGAAAAACAATAGCTTATTAAGGCGGTAGTTTCAAGAAGATTACATGAATGTAAGTTAAGCCTTGATGTAAGAACGCAGGTAATGGTCATCTATCTCTACACTACAATCGCCTCTCACAACCATTTTTTTTAAACCTTAAAAAGAATGGTTGTTTTATTTATGATATAACTGTTTTGTAAAGCCAGGAGTTCAGCAAAATGTATTAAATTGTCCTTAAAAACTTATGAACCAGGCTATTGACCAGTAATTGCTAAAGTATTTTTATTAAATTTAAATATAATTAATGTTGATTGTATTTATATGATATAATGAATTTCTTTAAAAATAAAAAATATTATAATGCCCAAAATCAGTCCAGACCTTACCGCGGCGATTCGCCGGATGTCGCCTGACCGGAAAGATAAATTGTTGTTGCGTCTCATTGCAAAAGATAAACTATTGATTGCCCAGCTTCAGTTTGAATTACTCGAAGATAAATCTACCGTAGAGGAGCGCGTAGAAAACTTAAAGGACATCATTATCAAGGAATTAAAAAATGTAGAAACTTATTATTTTACGCCCGGCAATCTAATGATGGCGATGCGCTCACTTAATGCCCGTATTACCGAACATGTAAAGATTACGAAAGATAAACTGAGTGAAGTGACGCTCACAATATTTCTTTTAGTAGAAAGTTTTAAATTGTATTATACTCGTTTACAGCGGTTTCCGGTAGAACGCTCTGATACCTTGGCGGATTATGTCTTGCGCCGTACCGCATTTGTAATTAAAAAAGCCGAAAAATTGCATGAGGATTATTATATAGAATTTAGCGATGATTTACAAACCGTGCTCGATTTTATTTACAATTATAAACCAACCATTATTCGGGTAAAAGAAGCCGGCATACCCCGACGCTGGCAGGATTAAAAATTTGGCGGATTTGTGCTTTTGATGCTTCCATTTTTTGCTGCGCGTGCAACGCTCCCAATTTCGTATTGTCTTTTTAATAAATTTTTAACCACTCTAAATTGCGAACGTATGAAAATATTTACCCGACCAATGGTAGGACTGGCAATGGTGTGGCTGGCGGGCATAGCAACGCTGTCAGCGCAAGAAGGCTCGTCTAATGCTAAAGTCATTGTGACACAAAAAATTACACATGAAAACGGCGACGTAAATGTTGTCAAAAAAGAAATCAAAGAATCCGAGTTGGCAAAGCACCTGGAAGAACTAAAGTCAACCGAGGGAAAAAATGTAGAAATCCATTTGATGACCCAAGAGGGCGAGAATGTTCGCATTACGCCATCCGAAGATGGTACGCTGCTTTATTTCCGCGAAGCCAATCCCCGCGCCAATGGATTGACGAAAATTTCGGAGGGCAGTATGAAGTCGGATATGCGCACTCAAAATTGGAATCAAAACTGGAACCAGAACTGGAATCATGCTGTAACAAGCAAAAGTACGAATGATGGTGCGGGTCGTGCCATTCTGGGTATTTATGCCGAAGAGCAGGATGACGCAAAAGGCATTGTCATTGGTAGCCTTTCCAGTAGCAAAGGTGTAGCCGCCGCTGGTTTGCAGGCAGGAGATGTGATCACCGTGGTAGATGGCAAAACTTTGACGAATTCCGCCGATTTGCGTGCTGCGCTGGCGAGTCATAAACCGGGCGATAAGGTATCCGTAACGTACCTCCGCGATGGGCAGTCCCGGCAAGCTGAAGTAACCCTGGCAGGCGAACGCTCGGGTGTACGCATGAGTGTAGATCGGGATCCTTGCCGCGTGTTTATTGGGGTTGGCACCAGTATTCGCAATGAGGAGGGTTTACATGTGGATTATATCGTCGGTAACACGCCTGCTGAAGTTTCCGATGTGCGCCCGGGTGATGTGATCCTGGCATTGGATAATGTGAAGGTGAGTTCTCAGTCAGAATTGGAGTTTGAGCGCGATAAGCACCAAGCGGGTGAAGCCTTCACCCTCAGCATTTTACGCGAGGGTCAGCCAATGACAATTAATGCTCGTTTTAAAGAATGCAGCCAGGAAGACCGTCAACGCTATGAGGAAGAAAAAGCCAGAAGACAACAGGAACGTCAGGAATGGGTAAGCTTTATGCGGGAGGCTCGGCAGGAAGAAGAGCGCGATCCTTGTGCCGTGTTTATTGGCATTTACTCGCACGCAGTGGACGGAGGCGGCCAGATTGATGGTGTTATCAAAGGTACGCCTGCCGAAGCCAGCAAACTACAGAAAGGCGATATCATTCTTGCACTTGACGACGTGCCGGTGCGTACCCACGCCGAAATCATTCGCGAACGCGACAAGCATAAGCCCGGTGAGCATTTTATGCTGTCAATCCTGCGCAATGGTGAATACCTGGAGGTAGATGCGCAGTTTAAGGCTTGCGGCGAGCAACCGGTAGAAGAGGAAGTGCCTGCACAGATCGTAGAAAGCTTACCAGAAACTGAAACTCCGGCAGTCGTGCCACCCTTGGCACCCAATCGCGAATTGAAAGTGGAAGCTTGGAATGCATATCCAAATCCAACTTTTGGCAAGGTAAACTTGCAATTCCGTGCGGAAGCCGTGCCTACTACCCTGCAAATCATTGATGCTGCCGGGAAAACGGTGTACGAAGAAAATCTGAATCGCTTTGATGGTTTCTACCAAAGACAACTCAATCTGGATGGCAATATGCCAGGGGTGTATGTGTTGGTAGTGCGCCAGGGTGATAAGGTGTTTTATAATAAGGTTGTTTTGCTGGCAAAAGCATAAAATAAAGGACTTTGTAATAAAATCTAATTAGAAAGGGTGATTTGTGATAACAGATCACCCTTTCTATTTTAACGTGAGTTATGGATAAAAAAGGTTTTAATTTATTGATAATCAATTGAAAAAGCCTTATTGCTTGCATTTTTCGGCTTTACTAATCTTCGTTCTTTTCCCAAAGGGATCTGATG
>JBKBWT010000172.1:0-13546 GCA_046314415.1 Saprospiraceae bacterium | reverse complement strand
TGAAACACCGTATTTACCTCGCTGCTCTCCAAGCTGCCTGGGACAAACTTGCTCAGCTTAAAGGTCATACTGTCAATGAACTCAATTTTCAAAATTTATGCGCTGCGTAATATCAGTTAAATAATACAATTATCAAATATTAAAACTTAACTGTATTCAACACATATTCAAGATATTGCATCCAATTGCGCTTATCTTCGCCCGGCGCATAAACGAACCCTAATGCCAACACCAATTCGTTTTTTTCCGGGTTATGAATCAAATAACTGATGAAAGGTCCACCCATATAATCGTTCTCCATCTCCCAAATACCCCGCGCCTCCAGTGCATACTTATTGTCAATCGTTTTTGCATCTACAAACATCGGCAAGTCTATATCATTGATTCTCATGTAAGTATTGGCAATTTGCGAAGAAACATACTTCCGTCCGATAGAATCCTGCACTGCTTTCAAGCCTTCTTTGGTCAACTGTGATTGGGCGGTGTACGGCAGTTTTTTGAGCATAATATTACTACTCAGTTTGCCGGTTTCTTTTCGCAGCCATAACACATCATCCCGAGAACTCGCCAGTAAATAATCTTTAGGTACACGCATACTTATACCTAGTTTTTCCTGCACGGCATCTGCTACTTTGCGATTTTCACCATCCAAATAAATAGAGGCTTCAAATCTTGGCTTATCCGCATCACGAAATTTCTTGGCAATCGCCGGAAAATTTTTGGCAATATTTGCCATCAAAGCATCCTGCGAGTAAGCAAACTGATAGATAATCATCTGCCCTTCGGCATATTTTTCGCGTGTAATAGCAGTATTGTAATTGGGATCTTCCTTGGCACGGCGGGCATTTTCTTCGCCGATTGCATCCAACACCAGTTTGGTAGCTGGCGAAGTAGCATCTGCCAAATTCGCAACAATCAGATAATCACTACCCTCCCGACGCACGGGCTGTGCCATGTATTCCTCTGGTGTAAAATGCCATAAATCGAAAATTGGCTCTGGCTGTGGTAAGATAATAAATGCCGATGAATAGTAGTCATTCAGCGTATCACCCACCGGTCCTTTCCACATTTCCTCATCCATCACGACCAAAATGGTATTTATTTCTCCATAAGCCACCGGCTTGGGTCTAAGGTTTTGCTGCATGGCATCTGTACACCCTGTGAGGAGTGCAGCAAATGCGCATATCATCATTACCCAGGATTTTATTTTAAAAAAGCGCTTGAATTGAGTCATTGTTTTAATGTCCTTTTTTATTGAAAGGTTAAAATTACCATACTTTTCCGAACATTAAACAGATGCACCCCTGAAACGTTTTGGTGGATGGTTTTAGTAATTTAAAGTTTTCTTGACAAATTGTAGCGCAGCCTTTAGGCTGCATTTCGTCCCCCAGCCTTTAGGCTGATTAGCGGAAGGCACGAATATATCCAGGTGGAGCCAATCTTACCGCGACTCATACGGTCCAAACGCCCCAATCACCTCCCGCTTTTCTGATTCATCATTCAAAATAAATACTTTATACTTTAAACCTTTTTCATACACCCGAATCACCACGTGCCCGTGCCGGCTTTTGTAAGAATTGGCAATTTTTTCGCCAATGACTAACTCATTGGATTCCAACATATCCGTTGCAAATAAATCGCGCTCACCCGGATATAAATTTTGAGAAGTAATGCGCCGCAACACTTCCTCCCCGGGATGGTCGGAGGACCAAAGCTGCTGTACCCACACGCGCGGACGCAAAGTGCGCACGTAATACGCGCTCTGCGAATCGCGATTGCCGTGGTGATTCAAAGTTGCCACATCCACCGCTCCGACTACCGGTGCAATATTTGCTTCTACACTGTTAAAATCGGCTTCGCCCCAACCATTTACACCACTGATGTCTCCGCCGGTGAAATAGTCAAACTTTCCATAACTAATTTTAATACAGGTACTTAGCGGATTTTCGCCGGGATATTGACCATTCTTAAATAATTCCAACGTTTCTCCATCTTTGAATCCCGTCCAAACCCGACCGTTTACGGAAATATTGCGCACCTGAAAATCAGGATAATTTGTAGGATTTTTTAAAAGTGTAATTTGCTGATTAGAGCCGGATTGCAGCACTTCATTTTTCAACCCGCTATTTTGTTGATGATAGGCAATAAATTTCCAATACTCCTGCAGCGTTTGTACAATATGATATTCGTCGCGGGCGGCTCGCTCCTGAAAATCTTTGTTTTTTAAATCAATCGGAAAGTCAAACCCTCTGTCAATCAAGGTTTTAATCGGAATCTGATCGCCCACTTCCACAATGCCGGTCAGTTTATAAGCACCATTTTTAGCCGTTGGACGCGTTTCATCCCATTCTCCAAAATGATCGTCGTGATAATGTGTAATCATCGCATAATCAAGCACCTGTGGGCGATTTGCTGGTGCAAACTGACGAATGTAATCTGCAATCCAGGCACCGGTAGAGCGAGATGCATTGGGTTTGCGCGAGCTGTTGCGCGGCGAAAGCGTGCGCGGGTGCGTGTCGGAAATATCACCCGCGTCAATCAGCATCGTCGTCCCGTCGGGAAAAACTAAATAAGCCGCATTGCCCCGCCCCGTGCTGATGTGGTGGAGATCAAAAAATCCTTCCTGCCAGGGTGGCAATTGGGTCGTATTTTGAGCAGACAGGTCAACCGCAACATGTAAAATAAAAAATGTAAAGTGTAAAATTTTCAATCGAGACATGATATCACTTTTTTAAAGCGGATGTAATAACTGCCCCCACTTCTTTTGTGTTTTTATAATCCAAGCCTAACAAAGTCGCCGCCGTTTTTGCCACTTGATTTTGATATAATTGACCGGCAGTCAGCACTTCACCCAATGCAGGCGTGTCGGGTCCAAGCACCGCGATCCAGATTTGATCCGAATCCCGAATATTAGCACCGTGGTGTTTCCAGTTTTCAATCGGCAGCGTGCCTCTGCCGTGGTCGGTCGTGATGATGAAAGTGGTTTTATCCTTGTATTGTGGCATGCTTTGCAGGTAATTCCAAAGATCGGCGATGAAAGCGTCGGTCTGGTGCGCTGATTTTATATAATCATCATAAACGCCATCATGTGCAAAATCATCCGTTTCACCGTAGGAAATGTATAATAGACGCGGTTTATTTTTTTGAATATATTCCTTGGCAAAATGATGGGTGAACGCATCAAACCGCACCGACGACCATTCTTCCGGGATTTGCTGTTGCAATTCGTATAAGAATTTTTCTTTCTCCGTTAACTTCGCGTTTTTCGGCTGTTCAAATCCTGCATTAACCGGAATTTTACTGCGTTCGGTATTGATAATGAACGGGAAAACGTCCCAGGAGCCAAAAGCTGCCACTTTGCCCTGGAAGCCTTTTTGTTGATTGACAAACTCTAAAACCGTCTGATTTTCGTTGTTGATTTTATTGTTAGAACGAATGCCCGGATCGGCAAAACCGGTCAGAATTTCATTATAACCTGGGTAAGAAAACCACATTTCATTGGTCACATTCACCAGATTACCTTTCCAGCGGTTGCCGTAGAGTTGTCCTTGCTTCGCAATGGTATTCCAAAAAAATGGCATGAGGATTTTTCGACGCTCTTCCGGGCTTGATTTCCAATATGTTTCAATCAATTCTTCCGTTTCAGGAGAAAATTTGGTGAAGGTATCGTTGTGAATCAGCGCCGAGTCCACGCCGGCAAATAATTCCTGCCAACGCAAGCCATCGAAGGTGATAATCACTACGTTTTGGGTTTTTAACTTGCCCGATTGCGCGGCGGCGTAAAAATTGAATCCAACTAAAAACAGAAGAAAAAATATAACTTTTTGCATGGGTTTAAACTTTAAATGTAATAAGAATGGTTTTTCGTTTTGTTTTTATAATAATTCCAATGCTTCTTTCAATGTGTGTATAATAAAATCGGCTTCATCTTTTGTAATAATCAAAGCAGGCTGAATGGTGATGACATTGCCGTCAATTAATTTGAATGACAAGCCTTTTCGCAGCGCGTAAAATAAAATTTGGTTGGCTTCCTCAAAAGCACGCTCTTTCGTTTTCCGATCTTTCACCAAATCAACCGAAATATGCAAGCCCTGCCCTTCTACATGTCCGATAATTGGATACAAATCTTTCAATTCCAATAATTTATCCAATAAATACGCACCCAATTGTGCAGAATTTTCTACCAAATGATGTTGCTCCAAATACTCCAAAGTTGCCAATCCAGCACTCGCCGTCAGCGGATTTTTCTCATGCGTAAAATGTCCAATGGAGCGATGTTGCAACACGTTGTATTCTTCTCTGGTCATAATCCCTGCCAGTGGCACCACGCCGCCACCCAGCGATTTTCCTAGCACCACCACGTCTGGCGTAAGGTAATGCTCGCAAGCAAAAAGTTTACCCGTTCTACCTAATCCACACACTACTTCATCAAAGATCAACAACGCATCGTGTTTTTTACAAATATCCCAAACGCGCTCCCAATAATATTTGGTGGGCACCACCGGCGTAGAGGTAATCGTCGTGCCAATGATTGCCGCAATGTCGGGATGTCGCAATAAAATCGTTTCAATCTGTCGAATATATTGGCTGTCAATTGCTTCCTTATCTTCCAATCCCCAGGGATTCCGAAAGTAATTCGGTGATTCCACCTGAAAGGTGCCGGGCACCATCGGTCCGTTACCTCCCATAAAATGCTCGACCGCGCCAACACTCGCCGACTGAAAAGTGGTGCCGTGATAATCATCCCAAAAAGAAATAACTTTCCATTTGCCCGTGATTTGCTTCGCCAAAATCAGCGCCATTTCTACCGCCGAGGTACCACCCGGACAAAGCAAAACCCGCGTCAGTTCTGGCGGAGCCATCTCCACCAGCTTTTTTGCAAAATGGATAACCGGCAAATTCGTGTAACGTCGAGGCGTAAATGCTAAACTTTCGTCCAACTGTCGCTTCACCGCTTCAATCACCTGCGGATTGCTAAAACCAATGTTATGCACGCTGTTGCCATGCAAATCCAGGTATTTATTGCCTTCCAGGTCGTAAATGTAAGCGCCTTCGGTTTTGCTCAGCACGTTCATCACGGGCGTTGACAATGCCTGATGGAAAAAGTATTTCGCATCTTCGGCGAGCCAAAATTTTGTTTCGTCGCTGAGTTCCTGGCGGAAGTTTTGGTGATTGACGGTGGCGTTGGAGTCGCCTTGTTGCACGTAGGTTTTAGGTAGCATTTGTTAAGATATTATTGATATTTAAAAGAAGGGAAGCGATGCAGCGTGCACCACTTCCCTTTGTGAAAGCAAGTATAGAAAGTCCTTCTACCCTCTATTCTTGTTTCTCTGCCAAAAAAATTATTTCAAGTACCACATTTTGGTGTTCAAATCATCAGCACCTTGGCGGTCAACTGCTGCTTTGCGGTTTTCACCATTCAAGCCTTGTTCTACAATCGGATAACGGAAACGAACCGGTACCTGGTTGTTGTTTTGATTACTTGGTCCAGGAATGATGGTCGGAATACCCGTACGACGCCAGTCAAACCAAGCTTCCAAGCCCTGGTAGAAGAAGGCAATCCACTTTTGTGTACCGATTTTCACCAGTTTTTCCTGAGTAGTACCGGTGTAAGCTACATCCGCCTGGTTCAGGTAAGTAGCATCCGCCGTTAAACCATAAAATTCCATGGATGCTTTAACGCCATCCTGATAAAACTTAGCTGCATCGCCGGTGATCAATCCTTTTTCTGCCGCTTCTGCCAACAAAAAGTTCAATTCTGCAAAGGTCATAATGACTCCCTTGGCAATGCTCAAGCCTTTTGCAGATACTGCCTGTTCAAAATAGATTTCACTGACGCGAGACTGGAACTGCGGACCACCGTTGAATTGTAGGGCATCCACGTCGTTCAAACCATTGGGCAAACCAGCGTAAACCGGATTTGGCTTACCTTCGGTATCGGGCGTAGGACGGAAGAAGATCGGCAAACGTGGATCTTTCAAAGCTTGTAATTTGTCCAGTAAAGTCTTGCTTGCACGGAATTCATTGAAAGAACCGATCCGGTTGGTGTGATTCGGGAACTGGTCTGGCGAGTTTGCCAGATAATTGTAAACTGCATTGTCGCCATTGCTTGCAAACAATGGGTTTTTAGAATCACCAACGATGGCTTTCAAGTCAGCAGATACGTCACGCTTCTTGGAAATACGCATCAACGCACGTACACGCAGCGAATTCGCCAGTTTTCTCCACTTCGTAATGTCCCCATTGTAAATCACATCGCCTTGTACCACTTCACCCGTAGAGCCTAAAATTTCATTTGCCGTTTTCAAATCAGCCAGAATACCATTGTAAATAGACTCCTGCGTATCATATTTGGGATAAATGAATCCTTCTTTACCACGAGCCGCTTCCGTGTAAGGCACATCGCCGTAACAATCGGTAGCCAAAGAAAACATCCACGACTTCATGACCAGCGCAATGCCCTTGTAATTATTCTGACCCAGCGTTTCGCTTTGTAAAATGATATTGTTCACGTCGCGCATGTTGTCGTACACGTTGTTCCAAATGCTATTGATTTCTCCCCAAAGGTAACGGTCTTCATTTACAAACTGGTTTTTCGCAGTGTGCTGAATGACGATGTTACCAATGCCCCAGGCTTCACCAATGACGGCATTAATCATATCTCGCTGAATCTGCGGCAGCAACAATGCAGAATTTACAGAAACCGGTGAGTTTGGGTTGGTATTGATTTCTTCAAATTCTTCGGTACAAGCCGGCACGATTGCAAGAACTGCCAGCACGAGCATGAGTTTGAAAAAGATATTTTTCATAATAAGTTTATTTTTTGGCAACAAGAAACAAGCAGCAAGCTACAAGTTGCAAAAGCGATCTTGTGGCTTGTTACTTGTGGCTTGCGGCTAGATTAAAATTTAAAATTCAGGTTGAAGCCCCAGCTACGTGTAGAAGGCAAAGCCACTGACTCTACACCAGGAATAATGGTACCACCGGCGGTAGAAGCCGTTTCCGGATCTACGTGCGGAACATCCGTCCACAATGCCAGGTTTCTACCCACAAAGGATAAGCTAATATCGCGCACCGGTAGTTTACCCAACAGGCGGTTTGGAATGGTATAAGCCAGGCGTACCTCCCGCAATTTCACGAAAGAAGCATCATAAATCACGCCTTCTACCAGACGACGACCCAAAGTGTAAGAGGTATGCCATTCGCGGGCGCTCAGTTTTACGGTGTTCGGACTAAAGGTCTTGTCGCCATTTTGTACCACACCTTCACCAATCACACCATTACCTGGCTTTGTCAGATCATAACCATCGGCACGACCTTCCAGCGTTTCAACAAGCTGACCACCTTCTCGACCAACTGTTTGGGTATGAGAATAAATTTCACCGCCCTGACGAATGTCAAACAACACGTTCAAAGACACCCCTTTAAAAGAGAAGGTATTGTTGATGCCCAACAAGAAGTCTGGATTGTAGTTGCCCAATTTAATCCGGCTGGAAGTTGCAATTGGCTTACCGGCATTGTTGTAAACAACCTGTCCTACGTATTGACCCGTGGGGTCATAGTAAGGATCATTCGGATTGCTGCTCACGCGCGCAAAACCGATACCATACATATCCCCCATTTGCTGACCTACCCGTGCCTGCACCTGGATATAACGATCTGCCATTACATATTCGGTAACCTCCTGACCGGTGATCGGATCTTTGAACAATTCCAATACCTTGCTGCGATTGGCGGAAAAATTAAAGTTTACGTCCCACTGGAAGCTATTGCTCAATTGAACCGGAACAATATTCAGCGCTACTTCTACACCTTGATTTTGTACCAAACCGGCATTTACAATACGCGTATTATAACCAGAGGTAATTGAAATAGCCTGCGGCAAGATTTGGTTCTCCGTGCGAGTGCGGTAGTACGTTGCGTCAATGCCCAAGCGGTTGTTGAAAAAACGAACATCCAAGCCTGCTTCAATGGAAGTGCTGATTTCAGGCTTCAGTTCTGCATTTGCTAACTGATTGCTTTCGCTGTAAGCCGGCTGTCCTTTTACTGCAACCTGTGCATTATATACATTGAACAAGCGGAAAGGATCGGTATCGTTACCAGTCTGCGCTAAGCTACCTCTTACCTTCAGGAAAGACAGGGGACTACCTGCACTCAAATTCATCAGTTCACTCAATACCCCACTCACACTGGCAGAATAATAGAAGTAGCTCCAGTTATCCGCAGGCAAGGTAGAAGACCAGTCATTGCGACCTGCCAAGTCCAAATACAAGAAATTACGGAAACCCAGCTGAGCCGTACCGTATCCACTGTTTACACGTTTTTCAGAACGGAAAGCATTTGCCTGCAAGGCTACGCGGGAGTTGCCCAACGCATATACCCCTGGCACTGCCAATTCCGGTGCACTAATGTCCGACTGATTGATCGTTTCACGGCGCAGGTTGCCGCCTACAGAAGCGCCCAACGTAAAATCAGCAGACAATTGTTTGTCATAACTCAACAAGAAATCGAGGTTGGTTTCCTGTACTTCCAGGTTTTCTTCGCGGTAGCTACCTAATAAGAAACGCTGCGTAGAGTAAGCTCTGCGGCGGTCGCGGAATTCATCCGTCACGTCGGTTGCGGCACGCAACATTAAGCTTAAATTGTCACTGATTTGGTATGTCAAAGAAGTATAACCATAAATACGATTCAACGCCTGACCATTGGTATTTTCATACACATTGAAATAAGGGTTGTCGTGGTAGTTGTAGTTGAAGTTGAATTGATTCAAACCAACCCGACCGGCTTGCCAGTAATCGCGCAGCGAATTGATATTGATGCCACGACCAAACCAGCAATTGAACAAATACATGATATTTTCGGTACCGTAGCTCAGGTTCGGGCGGTTGCCGCTGTCGCTGTTCAAATAGTTGATAACCGCGCGTGCTGTCAATTTATCGGACAGTTTGTAGCTACCCGAAAAAGCAATCGTGTTTCTTTCCAAATCCGTGTTAGGCACAATACCGGTTTGATCCAACCAGGTATAAGACAAGCGGAAGTCTCCTTTCTCATTGCTACCGGCTACAGCTACGTTGTGCGATTGCAATATACCCGTTTCAAAAAAGTCTTTCACGTTGTCTGGCTGTGCAATCCAGGGAGTCGGCGTGATGTCGCCACGCGCTGCCAATTGTGCACTTAAATTAACCGGTCCGATACGCGAGAATACGTTACCAACATCAGCGCCCCGTAAGCCATTGGTAGTAGCACCATCAAATTGTTTAATCAACTGCCCTTCAAATTTCGGACCCCAGTTTTCGTCCACGCCATCAGCTACACCACCGCCATTGCCATCGCGGAATTCAAAATTACCACCCAAACCTTGTCCATATACATTCTGATATTCCGGCAATACCAGTGCATTTTCAAACATCACGGTAGAGTTGACCGATACGCCAAGCCCTTTTGTATTCTTACCGCTTTTGGTTGTAATCAGGATTACACCGTTTGCACCGCGCGAGCCATACAATGCAGTCGCACCCGCACCTTTCAATACCGTCATCGACTCGATGTCATCCGGATTGACAAAACCTGCGCCGTTGCCATAATCCACGTCCTGGAAGCTACGACCAGAGTTACCGCTAAAACCATTGGAAATAGGAACACCATCAATTACAAACAGTGGCTGATTGGCATTGATATTCAAAGAACGCTCGCCCCGAATGGTCACTCGAGCCGAACCACCAATCCCACTGGGGTTGCCCACTACCTGTACCCCGGCTACCTTACCCGCCAGGTTGTTTATCAGGTTGGCATCTTTGGCTTTGTTCAGGTTATCACCGTTTACTTCTTGTACTGCATAACCCAGTGACTTCTTTTCGCGGCTGATACCCAGGGCAGTCACCGTTACTTCATTCAAACCAATGGCATCCGTTTGCAAAGCCACCGCTAAAGTAGCCTGACCATTCACCGCTACCTCCGTCGTTTTGTAACCAACGAACGTGAAAACCAGTATGTTTTCATCTGAGGCCAGTTCAATCTGGTAGTTACCGTCCAGATCGCTCACGGTACCCTTGGCAGTACCTTTTACTACAATACTTACACCGATCAGTGGATCGCCTGAATCTGCTTCTGTTACTTTACCCGTTACTGTGGATTGTGAAAAAAGAGGAAAAGACAACAGTAATGCTGTCAGAACGCCAAAGAAGTTTTTGCAAAAAAGATTGCAAGCGCTTCCCGATGCGTGTACGGAAAGTTTCATAACTTGTGATTTTGTTATTTAATACTCAATATGAATGCAGCCGGCTTTGCTACTGCACTGCCGGTTGTCTTTTAATCATCTTGTGAACTATCCTTTTTGTAGCCTAATATCAACAGAAGTCTTTCTTACATAAGTGCGGCGTTTGTCCCGGATTTGAAAGTAATATCACTTTGTGTCTCGACCCGCATACCGGGCTGTGTAAGTAAGGAGTATATCAACTGACTATGTTGGTGTTTGTACAATGATTGATACCGTGCGAAGCAACTCGTGTGACCCGACCGTTCAGCCAGGCGTAAGGAAGCCATTGCAATTAAATGTTTATAGCGTACTCGCATGTATGGTAATCTTGGCACTGTTACGGTTGACAAATACTAAACATCTTTCGGTTTTTTGCTCAAATTTCCCGTTTCATCGGCGCAAAGTTACGCACAACGCCCTCACTTTGAGATTAAGCCAAGATTAAATAATTATGAAGAAATGTGCGCTGCTCCAAGCTTGTTGATAAATATGCAACAGCGCACCGTCTATTTCAATCTATACTTTTATCGTACGTACCAGCGCATATTCGACTGATTTGGCGCCATAGTTGCCTTTTACATATGCTTTGATGCGACTCAAAAATACGCGTGGGCGAATGGGTTTACACTTCGCGCTTGTGGCTTTTGTACTTTTACATTGCGATTAAGTATTCTTTCAAAGGGATCAAGTGGGTTTATAATGCAGACATATACTTTTACATTCCCCTATGCTGTGGTATTTTTTACAAATTAGAAAAGAGATTATTGAAGAACGATTTTATTTTCTCCTATTTAATCTCCGGAAAGATAACTTTCTCCAAATATTAGAGGCTAATTTTATTTCATTATCTGTAAAGCCGTAGTTTTCCTTTAGAATTTGAATATTTGTAATGGCTAATACTTCATCTATACTTCGTTTTTCTCTGATCATTTGATCAATATTTGCAAGCAAAGTAGCGTTTTGCGCATGGTAAGGCAGTAGTATTCTTTCTGTTTCATTCGGCATTAATTCTAATACACCCCCACCATGACTTCTGCCGCATACTTCTGCAAAAGCTAAAGAAAGAGAATTGTAATAACTGGCGGTAAAGGCTTGGAGGTTGACATTAGGACGCAAGAAAACTCTGTGCATAGTATCAGTAGTGTAAGCTTTTGCTTCATTAATAATTAGCTTGGGATAAAGATTATTTCTCCTGATAAACAATGCGTCCGAAATTTTAAGAGATGGCACAACAAACCAATCATCTCTGATACTGCATTTGTAACCTTTATGAATACCTAGGTTTTCTCCATATGCAATATATTTAACTGCGCCATTTTTTTCATTTAGATGATCCTTATCTGGAAAGACCAATAAATGTGCCTTAGCATTAGAGCGTTTATTTTTTTCCCAGTCCTCTGTATGAAATATTACACTATTCACTTGCACACTTCTGCCAACCATAGGCTTTGCATAATGGTGTAGATCATATTCATCTACTACCGTGAGTGGCACTGTAAAGAAATCGTTGGAGCCTGTTGTAATCCCTACTTCAACCCTTGCAAATTTACCTATTGTTGGAATATTATAATTTTTAGCAACATTCTCAAGAAAATCTATTTCTTCCTGTTCTAAAAAATAAAAGGTCCATTTATTAGATTTAAAATCAATTCTTTTTTTAGGAGTCTTTAATCTACTAATATCTAAATTAGATAATTCACTTGCATCTTTTAGCTCTATATGCTCAATGTTATGATTGTTAGAGTTATTTTTTTCACAGAGCAAAAGAACAACTTCTTGTTGTATGTCTGGAAAAACCAGTTTTTGAAATGAAATGATATTAATCTTATTGAAGAAATTTGCAATAAACTGCCTCAATTGTTGCCCGTAGGAAACCTGGAGAATTTCCGCAGGTAACACAAATCCTATTTTCCCTCCACTGTCTTTTAGAAGCAAAGATGAACCCACCACGAAAGATACCCATGCATTGGTAAGCCGAGAATATTTCAACCCGGCTTTAATAAAAATATCTTCTGCCGCTATTTGCTGCTTTGCATCAAAATATTGATACCGAATATACGGTGGGTTACCTACTACAAGATCATATCTTTGTGAGGTGTCATTGCAAAAGGTATGAAAATCTTCAATTATTACTCTTTTACTTTTTAATGGAATTCTATCTGCTTTGGCGGCTTCGATTGGATCAATTTCTACAGCAGTAATGGCATTGTATCGAAACTCATTCTTTTGAAGTTGCTCTAAAAAGACGCCATCCCCACAACTGGGTTCTAAAATGTCCAAATTATCACTTCCATTGATGCCCCACCGAAGAATAAATTCGGCAATAGGTTCTGGGGTATAAAAACCTCCTCTTAATTTTTCAGTAGATGCCTCTGTTATAAGTTTCATACCTTGTCTTTCAAATTTAAATACCTCACTTTTGCTTCTGCCGCTTTTAAAATCTCTTGTGCGAATTCTTTCTCCTCAATAACCTCATAGATTACCTGATCGCTCAAAAAAGCAATTTTTAATTCCTTAGAATTAACATTATAAAATGCGGCTAATTTCTCAATCAAGCTTTTGGTTGCCTTTCTATTATTTTTTTCAATTTTTCCCAGCATGGATGTATCAATCTGAAGATGCTTGGCAACATCTTTAAGCGTAAGATTTCTCTCCTCTCGGAGTTTCTTGATTGTTTCTCCAAAAGTCCTTTCCTGCTGCATTTTGGACTAATTTTGTCCAAAAATAAATACTTAAATTGGAATTTAAAGGATTTGAAGTAAATAAAATTTAAAGAATGACGATTTGAAAGGCATCATGTTCATTAACAGGGGCGTACAATTCTAGTCGTGCCCCAACCAAATTGGCATCGCGAATAGTATCTCCAAGTTCACCCCAAGAAATCAAAGTTGTATAGTTGTTTTGCTCTGCTTCCCCTTCTGGTTTATGTCTAACTACAAGGTCGAAGCGCCCTAAAAACTCTGATTTAATCGTAATTTCAAAAGGAACAATAGCCATTTCTACATGAGGGTTCTGCTTAATCTCTGTCCAATTGTATCTCCCAAAAAGCTCATCTCTAAAATAAGTAGTTTGGTCTATTCTCTGCCCGTTCACAGTAAAATTAGCTTTAACAAGTCTTAACCCTCCTGTTGGATTCGTATTACCACTTGACATTTGCACATCCGATTTAGGTAACTGAGATTACGCAGGTAAAAAATTAGGAAAAAAAAGTTCTTTGACAGTTACGACCTTTGGAGGATGAAATTTCCAGCTACTTTCGAGTTGTATGTGGACTATTTGATAGCCAACCAG
>JBKBWT010000171.1:0-13626 GCA_046314415.1 Saprospiraceae bacterium | reverse complement strand
AAACACCGTATTTACCTCGCTGCTCTCCAAGCTGCCTGGGACAAACTTGCTCAGCTTAAAGGTCATACTGTCAATGAACTCAATTTTCAAAATTTATGCGCTGCGTAATATCAGTTAATAAACCGCCAAAAATGGTGCCCCGCCGACCTTGGGTGATGTTTCTGGCTGCCAGCGCTCTTTGTACAATGTATTGATCGGTACACCAGTACCAGGTTCCTACTATGGTACTCGTGATAACCAGGGAGGGCCAAGGAAAATCAGGATCTGAAGCAGGTCGCCACATGTCCAGATAGCCTGGTTCCAGTGCAGCTTTCATGCCACTCCAACCGCCGACCGCATTCAGCCCCACAAAAGTGAGCGTTGCAGCGCCTAAAACCAAAACGATCGTCTGTAAAGCTTCGGTGTAAACCACTGCACGCATCCCGCCCAGCACCGTATAAGCACCGGTGAGTACGACGGTTATTAATGCGCCGGTCCAAAAATCAATGCCCAGCAGCGAAGAAATCACAATGCCGCCGGCATAAATCGTGACCGACACTTTGGTCAATACATAAGCTAGTAGCGAAAAAATACTCAAAAACCAACGGGTGCTGGTATTAAAGCGCCGCTCTAAAAATTCCGGCATGGTAAAAACGCCACTGCGTATGTAAAAAGGTAGAAAAACCCAGCCCAGCGTAATCACCAGCCAGGCATGCAATTCGTAAATCAGCATTGGAATGCGCCCACCCGCGCCCGCGCCTGCAAGACCCACCACGTGCTCGGAGCCGATATTGGAAGCGAAAATGGATGCCCCCACCACAAACCAGCCGATATTACGACCCGCCAAAAAATAATCTTCGGTATTATCTTGTTTGCGCGTGATGACCCACAAGGCAATGCCTAACAACAAAATAAAGTAGCCTCCGATGACTATCCAATCTAGTGTTGCGAATTGATTCATAATTTGTTAGAGTTTAAGGTATTTATAAATGTATGGCGCACTTGCAAGGTGCGCATACGCCTTTCACTTGGTCGAAAAGCGATAAATGGTTGATTGTGTATAGGTTTCCCCTGGTTTTAAAAATACATTCGGGAAACTTGGCTGATTGGGTGAATCCGGGTAGTGTTGCGCCTCGAGGCAGAGTCCGCCGTGCTTAGGAATGCTGGCACCGCCTTTATTTTGTAAGCTGCCGTTCAAAAAGTTACCGGAATAAAATTGTACCGCCGGTTCGGTGGTAAACATTTCCATAAATCTGCCCGAACCCGGATCATACAATGTTGCCGCGAGGGTTAATTCATTTCCTGATTTATTGAGTATAAAATTATGATCATACCCACCTTGTACATTTGCAATATCCTGACCCACTTTTTTCGGTGATGTAAAATCCATTGGTCCGTTCTTTACTGATTCGATTTTCCCGGTGGGAATGAGCTGCGCAGTCACCGGCGTGTAACGGTCGGCGTTGAGCATCAATTCATGGTCTGAAATAGTGGGATGCTGACCGGCACTTAAATTAAAATATGCATGATTACTTAAATTAACCGGTGTCGTTTTATCACTAGTTGCCTTATAATCAATTTTTAATGCATTATCATTTGTAATAGAGTAAATAACTTCCACCGACAAATTACCAGGATAACCTTCTTCCTGATCCTGGCTTAAGTAAGTTAAAGTGAGAAAAGCTGAGGTGTCGGTTGTGCCTTCCTGGGCATTCCACACCACTTTATCAAAGCCTTTCCTGCCGCCATGTAAAGTATTGCCATTATTATTCGGACTTAATTGATAGGTTTGCCCATTCAGTGTAAACTGCGCTTTCGCAATGCGATTGGCGTAGCGCCCGACGATCGCACCAAAATAAGGATTGCCGCGCTGTAAATAACCCGATAAAGTATCAAAGCCGAGTATCACATCGCCCATATTGCCTTGTTTATCAGGCGTATGTAACGAAACAACCGTAGCGCCATAATTGATAATGCCCACCGAAAATCCGTTTGGATTGGATAATTTATATAATGTAATATTGGTACCTTCTATTTGTCCAAATGGCTGTTTTTCAACGGTAAATGCAGCAGTTGTTTTGGTGGACACCTGGGGTGCCGCCGGTGGCGTATTTTTACATGATACAGCCGCAAATAATAAAAATGGATATGGTGTAAATAATAATTGTTTCATGTAATATTACTTTTAGTTTTAATCCTGGCAAATGATTACCATTTACTACAAATTATCTATAACTTAATTCGTTCCAACGCAACTCATTTTTAAACTGATACAAATCTGTTTTTTCATTAATAAGTACGTACTCGATGCCTGCCATTGAAGCGAAATCTTCCAGATATTCACTTGTCAAATTTTGACTGTAACAAGTATGATGCGCACCGCCCGCCAGAATCCACGCTGTGGCAGCCGTTTTTAAATCGGGTTTACACCGCCACAAGACCCGAGCTACGGGCAATTTCGGTAAGTCTGCTTCGGGTTTAATTGCTTCTACTTCGTTGACTAACAGGCGAAAACGATTGCCCATATCAATCATCGAAGCATTTAATGCGTCTCCGGGAGCGACGTTAAAAACCAATCGAACCGGATCGGCTTTGCCGCCAATGCCAAGCGGATGAATTTCACAATTGGGCTTGCCCTCGGCAATGCTTTCACATATTTCGAGCATGTGCGAACCCAGCACTGCCATACCATTGGGATGAAAATGATAGGTGTAATCTTCCATAAAAGAATTGCCGCCGGGAAGCCCGGTGCCCATCACTTTCATTGCTCGCACCAGCGCCGCCGTTTTCCAATCGCCTTCGGCACCAAAGCCATAGCCCTCTGCCATTAATCTTTGCACGGCAATGCCCGGCAACTGCACGAGTCCATGCAAATCTTCAAATGTATCGGTAAAGCCTTTAAAATCAGCATCTTGTAAAAACGTCCTTAATCCTGTTTCGATTCGTGCCGCTTCCCGTAAAGCATCATATTGTGATCCATTTTTATGTAAATTATCTGAAATATGATATTGCTCGAAGTAAATATTTACTAAATGATCAATTTCTTGATCATTTACCTCATTCACGTATTTTACTAAATCTCCAACGCCGTAGCCATTCACCGAATAGCCAAATTGCAATTCCGCTTCAACTTTATCTCCTTCAGTAACAGCCACTTGTCGCATATTATCACCGAAACGAGCAAATTTTGCCCCCTGCCAGTCGTGCCAGGCGGCGGCAGCCCGACTCCAAATATTAATGCGTTCTATCAATGCTTCATCCTGCCAATGCCCCACCACCACCTTGCGATTCAGGCGCATGCGTGTGCCAATAAAACCAAATTCGCGGTCGCCATGTGCCGATTGATTCAAATTCATAAAATCCATATCAATAGCCGCCCAGGGAATATCACGATTGTACTGCGTATGTAAATGTAAAAACGGTTTATGTAATATTTTCAAACCCCGAATCCACATTTTAGCCGGCGAAAAGGTGTGCATCCAACAGATGAGTCCAATGCAGTGCTTGTCAGCATTGGCTTCCAGGCACAATTGGTAAATGGCATCTGGTGTGGTTAAAACCGGTTTAAATATAATTTTTACCGGTATTTTTGGATTTTGATCAAACGATTTGGCAATTTCGGTGGAATGTGCAGCGACTTGTTGCAGCGTTTCCTCCCCATATAAATGCTGACTGCCGGTGACAAACCACAGTTCTAGTTCTTGTAAGTTTTTCATTCTATTTTAGTAAATAAATAATGCTTGATGATATAGGATTATAATAACTCGTCTGCTATTTTACTTCCAGAACGACGACCGAAAATGGCGGTATGCTGACGCTCAACTGATCGCCTTTCTTGGTAAAACCTCTAAAAACCGCTGGTTTTATTTTATTCGGATTATCAAAAGTATTATGATCTTGTAATTTTGGGGAGGTCAAAATCGTGCCGCTGATATTTGCCAAAGCCGCGCCGTGCATGGACAAATTCACGGTATTATTTTTATTTGGATCTACATTTACTAAGGAAATATGAATAACGCCGTTCTTATCTTTTGACGCCGAAGCAGAAATAGCAGGCAATTCGCGGTTGCCGTTTTTATACATCACATTTTTAATATTCAAAGGTAATAACTGCGCATCCTGATGTACGTTGTACATTTTCATTACATGATAAGTCGGCGTGAGTATCAATTTTTCCTCATTTGTTAAAATAACCGCCTGCAACACATTAATGGTTTGTGCCAGATTTGCCATTTTTACCCGGTCGGCATGATTATTAAAAATATTCAGCGTAGCGCCGGCGAGTACGGCATCGCGCATCGTATTTTGCTGATATAAAAAGGCGCCATTTGTACCCGGTTCCACATCATACCAACCGCCCCATTCATCCACGATCAGATCGACTCTTTTATCAGGATCATACCGATCCATGATATTTTTATGCTTAGTTATTAACTCATCCATTAATAATGCCTGACGCATGGTGCTAAAGTATTGATCCTCAGAGAAATCGGTTGCCGAACCTTTATTACTCCAGTTAATCACCGAATAATGATGCAATGCCACGCCTTCAATTAAATTTTTGGGCACATCGCGCATCAAGACTTCCGTCCAATGATAATCATCATCGCTGGCACCCGACGCAATGCGTTGAATTTGCTTGCTGTTGGTCCAATCGGACACGAAAGTGGCATACTGTTTATAAATATTTGCATAATATTCTGCCGTCATATTACCACCGCAGCCCCATGCTTCATTACCCATGCCCCAATATTTTACATTCCAGGGCTTCTCCCGACCATTTTGTTTACGCAGATTCGCCATCGGGCTCACGCCATCATGATTGACATATTGCACCCAATCCGCCACTTCTTTAACGGTGCCGCTGCCCACATTCACCGATAAATAAGGCTCCGCGCCCAATAATTCGCACATATTCAAAAAATCGTGCGTACCAAAACTATTATCTTCGGTCACGCCACCCCACCATTGATTGACCATCGTCGGACGATCTTTCTTCGGACCAATACCGTCCTGCCAATGATAGGTATCGGCAAAGCAACCGCCGGGCCAGCGCAAATTGGGGATTTTCAGCTCTTTTAAAGCCTGAATGACATCATTGCGAACGCCATTCGTATTCGGAATTTTTTGATTATTTTCACCTACATAAAAACCGCCGTAAATACATCTGCCCAGGTGCTCGGCAAAATGCCCGTAAATATGTTTATCAATGATGTATTTACTTTGGTCAGCATTAATGATAATGTTGGCATCAGATGATTGTGCATTTGTAACTACTTGAATTGCAATTACATAGATAATAAAAAGAAATATCCGCATTTTTCTCATATGAATAAGGTTTTAGTTAGTTTATATTCTAGGCAGAGATTTACTAAATCTTTGAGATTTAGCAAATCTATTTCCGTATATATCAGCAAATTGGCAAATTAACTTTGTCCGTAATATGCATTTTTACCATGCTTGCGCTCATAATGTTTTTGAATCAAAGCGGCTTTCAGGCGCGGCACATCGGGTCGCAAGGTGCAAGATAAATAAGCCATTCTTGCAATTTCTTCCAATACTGCGCTGTTATACACGGCTTTCTCCGCGGTTTTGCCCCAGGTAAATGGCGCGTGATTGCCGATTAAAATCATTTCCACCTCTTCATAAGAATAGCCGCGTTTTTCAAAATCATGTAATATTTGCCAGCCCGTTTCATATTCATAATTTCCTTTAATCATATCATCGCTCATAGGCGGCGCGCAAGGCACATCCACCGTCAAATGGTCGGCGTGCGTGGTGCCCAGAATCGGAATATCCAGTTGTGCTTGTGCCCAGGCGGTTGCGTAGGTAGAATGCGTGTGCGCAATGCCGCCGATTTTTTCCCAATGTTTATATAATACTGCGTGGGTTTTTGTATCAGAAGAAGGACGCATTGAGCCTTCTATTACATTCGCATCAAAATCCATGATAACAATATCATTAACTTGTAATTTTTCATACGGCACGCCCGATGGTTTAATCGCAAAAACACCTTTATCCCGGTCTGCCACGCTTACATTACCAAAGGTAAAGAGCACCAAACCCAGCTTTGGCAATTGTAAATTCGCTTCATAACATTGTTCTTTAATATTTTTATATAAACTCATATTTTATCAAATTGAAGGGTTCACTGATTATTATAATGTTTTATGTTTTTTATAAATCAATCATAATGAATCCTGACTATCATAATAATCTGTGTCCTATGCTGTAAATGTTTCAATATATCCGCCCAGCGCTACATATTTTTGATAAATCATATCATATTTTTCTGCATTTTCAAGGTTTGGTAAATACTCCGCATCAAAACCGGAGCCCATCGCCTGCATGGCATCCGCAACGGTCGAATGAATATCTGCTGCCACCGCCGCAAACATCGCCGCGCCCAGCGCGCAGGTCTGTTCCGACTTGGCAATGCGAATCGGACGATTGAGCACATCCGCCATCACTTGCATTACAAAAGGCGATTTTTTAGCGACGCCGCCTAAACCGATTACACCTTTAATTGGAATGCCTTCTTCAATAAATCGTTCTACAATTTTACGTGCGCCAAAACAAGTAGCCTCCACCAATGCCCGGAAAATGCGGGGCGCATCACTGGCAAGATTCAGCCCTGCAATCGCTCCTTTCAGCGCCTGATTCGCATCGGGTGTGCGACGACCGTTCAGCCAGTCGAGTGCAATGATGCCCTCTGCGCCAGGCTCCAGCTTTGCTGCCGCATTGCTTAATTCCAAAATCATTCGCTCAGATGCTTCTTCTACCAACTTCTGAGCGAGTACTTTATCTATTAAACTACTATTTAATATTATATTTTGTAAAGGCCAGCTTAATAAATTGGCAAACCAGGCATATACATCGCCAAAAGCCGACTGCCCAGCCTCCATTCCGATCATATCAGGAATAACCGAGCCATTTACTTGTCCGCAAATTCCATTTACTACAGTGTCACCCACTTCATCATTCGGTGCTACGAGCATATCACAAGTGGAAGTGCCCATCACTTTACTCAAATGATACGGCTCAATTTGTCCGCCCACCGCGCCCATGTGCGCATCGAAAGCGCCTACACTCACAACCACGTCTGTCGGAAGCCCTAATTTTGCTGCCCAATCCTTGGTTAAGATTCCTGCCAACTCGTCCGACGTATATGTTTTTTCAAACATGCGTTCGCGTAAGCCATCCAGCAGCGGATCAAGCGCAACAAAAAAATCATTGGGTGGCAAGCCATTGAAATCTTCATGCCAGAGTGCTTTGTGTCCAGCCGCGCAGCGACTTCGTTTTAGCGTGTGCACGTCGGTTCCTCCGGTGAGTAAAAATGGAATCCAATCGCAATGTTCTACCCAGGAATAAGCCGCTTCGCGAATTGTCGGATCTACGCGTAGCGTATGTAATATTTTTGCCCAAAACCATTCAGAAGAGTAAATGCCCCCTTCATATTTAGAATAATCTATATCCCAACGAGCGCATAAATTATTGATTTCCAAGGCTTCCCGAATGGCAGTATGATCTTTCCACAGGATAAACATCGCGTTGGGATTTTCCGCAAAGGCAGGCAGGCAGGCAAGCGGTGTACCTGTTTTATCAACGGCTACCGGCGTCGATCCGGTCGTATCTATAGCAATTCCTTTGATTTTCTCGGCAGTTCCGGCGGGCGCTTTGGCAATCGCCTCTTTTACAGACATTTCCAAACCTTCGATATAATCCAGCGGGTGTTGGCGGAATTGATTATGGGCGGGTTGGCAGTATTTGCCTTGTTTCCAACGTGGATAATAAAAAACCGCACTGGAAATTTCGGTGCCATTGTGCGCGTCAACAATCAAAGAACGAACCGAATCCGTTCCGTAATCTATGCCAATAACGTAGCTCATTATATTGATATTCAAGATATTAGGTGTTCAATAGATTTAAGTGTAAAAACAACACTTATCAAAAGTAGCAATTGTTCTCTTGAAAAAAAATTTTTACGCTAAAATTCTTTTAATTATAATTTCCTCCTGTACGCTTCTCCAAGCAATTGATACAAGGATGAATAAACTACCAGTTGATTATAATACTAACGAGAATATTGGTCAATCATCAATGCGCTATTATTAAATTGTAAATAGTAGAATAATCAGCCTTAATTATTTATAAAATATAAAGCGGATTGTGAATGTTATTTACAACCCGCTATAAAGAAGCATTAAATTTATTTACCATTTTTCGTGTTCCAAACTCGCCGGCATATCCTGAAAACAGATCGGACGGGTGAAACGATAAATCGCTGTCGTACCCACCGAAGTGCTTCTGGCATCAGTCGTGGCAGGAAAAGGTCCACCGTGCACCATCGCCGGACTTACCTCTACCCCGGTGGGAAAACCATTGAATACCAGGCGTCCAACTTTCAAGGTCAAAATGTCAATTAATTCTTTGTATTCTTCCAAATCTTCCTCCGTACCATGAATCGTAGCAGTCAAATGCCCTTGCAGACTTTTCGCAAAAGCCAGCACCGCTTCCTTCTCATCCGCCAGGATGCCTACTGTGGAAGGACCGAACACTTCTTCCGTAATTGACGGATTTTCAATGGCTTGTGTCGCTGTTGTTACCAGCAAAGTAGGCGCTACGTCTTCGACTTCGACAGTGGTCAAAGTGGAGATGCCCTCTTGCGTTTTCAAATGGTTGATGCCATTTAAAAATGCCTGGCGAATGCCGGAAGTCAGCATGGCTCCTACTGATATTTTATTTAATTGTTCAGCGGTTTGATTTACAAAAACTTCATCCGATTTCAGCGTCACAAATACCCCCGGATTGGTACAAAACTGCCCGGTTCCTAAGGTCACCGAACCCGCAAAAGCTTGTGCCAGGGCTTCCCCCTTTTGCTGCAATATTCTGGGTAAAAAGAAAACCGGATTCGTGCTGCCCATTTCGGCATACACCGGAATTGGCTCGGCGCGGCGCACCGCCTGGTCGTACAAGGCTTTTCCCCCTCGGTAAGAACCGGTAAATCCGACGGCTTTAATCATCGGGTGCTGCACCAATCGCCCTCCGACTTCATGCGAAATGCCATGCACCATTGAGAAAACGCCATTCGGCATGCCTGTTTTTTCCGCCGCTTTTAAAATGGCTCGTCCAACGAGTTCACAAGTGGAAGGGTGCGCTGGATGGGCTTTGAACACCACCGGACAACCGGCAGCCAGCGCAGAAACGGTATCTCCACCTGCCACCGAAAAAGCTAAAGGGAAATTACTCGCGCCAAAAACCGCGACCGGACCAATGGGAATTTGCACTTGGCGTAAAGCGGGCTTCGGCAATGGCTGCCTATCGGGCTGTGCCGGATCAACGATTTCATTTTCCCATTTGGCGTCGCGGAGCATCGAAGCAAACAAGCGCAACTGACCAACGGTTCTGCCGCGTTCGCCGATGATGCGGGCCTCTGGTAGCGCGGTTTCCAGGGATGCGGTTTTGATTAAAGTTTCCTCTAACGCCAGTATTTCCTCAGCAATCGCTTCTAAAAAAGCGGCTTTTTCGGCGCCTTTTACTTTACGATATTTTAGAAAAGCCTGATCTGCCAGGGCAACCGCCTGATCGATTTCTTCCGCCGTTGCTTCGTAAAAAATCGGTGAAAGTGGCTCGCCAGTAGCAGGATTGAATCCGGTAAATGATTGATTGCCTTGTTGTGAAAACGTATTGCCAATTAATTGTTGACCTGTTAATTCCATTATGCTACAATGTTTTTGAGGGTTCCGATTGAATCGATGGAGATCAGAATTTCGTCGCCGGTTTGCAAGGTAAAGGGATGATCGGGAACGATGCAGGTGCCGGTCATCAGGAAAACACCTTTGGGAAAGCTTAGTTCCCGCAGTAAAAATTCGGCTAATTCCTTATGCGAGCGCTTCATCTGCGAAATGAGCGTATCTCCACTGAAAACCAATGCGTTATCTCGATGAATTTCCAGACTGATTTTGGTATCCGGTGAAATCGGCTTTTCAGAGACGTACAAACATGGACCCAATCCGGCACTATTATTATATACTTTTGCTTGTGGTAAATATAATGGATTCTCGCCTTCAATGCTGCGCGAACTCATGTCATTACCAATGGTATAAGCCACAATTTTACCGGAAGTAGTAATAAACAAAGTCAATTCTGGTTCGGGCACATCCCAGGTAGAATCTTTGCGAATGCACACATAGCCGCCGTCGCCTACCGCCCGTATCGCCGTGCCTTTGAAAAATAATTCCGGGCGCTCGGCATCATACACTTTATCATAAAAGGTATCGCCCCCCGATTCTTTGGACTCTTCCATCCGGGCTACCTTGCTGCGCAGGTAAGTCACACCCGCCGCCCAGATTTCCTGGCTTTCGATCGGCGCTACAATGGTCTGTTTTTCAAGCCATTCCGAATCTCCGACGGACTTCAAAGTGGCAATATCTTTTTTCATTTGCTCGTACAAATCGTCCCGATTGATGTAGGCATCCCAATCCTGGGTAGGCAATTTATAACAAGCCTGATCCGCTACAATGACGATGCCGTCGGCGGTTTTGTATAATTTCATATCCTATAAAAATTTACTTTTTATATTGTTTAGTAAAGCATTAAATTCGAGTCATCCCAGCAGTTGTCGCATAAGCATTAACTAGTATGCTTACTCTTGATTTTTAGCATTATAGCTGAGCTTTGTTTCTTTAATTTTTTTTCTTATTACTTTTGGCATCGCCCCAAAAGTAACCAAAAGGTCTAGGCAAATCAAATCCCTCCGGGTGATTTGCCGGGCAGCCGCCACTGCGTATTTCAAAATAAAATACTGTAAATCAATAATTTGCAATTAAATTCTTGAATTGATGCCAGTATAATATTTTATTCATAGTGACGAACCAGGGTTTATAGATTATTATTTTTTACAATAAAAAGTGCTCATTCTGCCTATTTTTCTTCGCACAAGAAAATAAATTATTTGAATAACAACTGCGCAAACTCCATCAAATCATGCCGCCAAACGGGCCAGGTGTGCCCACCAGCATATTCACTGTATTTATATTTAATACCCATTTCATCAAATTTTGCCATCATAACTTTGCAATTATTATGCGCAATATCCTCTTGACCGCCCATCGAAATCCAGAATTGTTTCAAATTATTATTAATTGTCGTGGCATTATTTTTCATAAATTCATATTGCGGATTGGAAAGAGTGGTATTATTTGCAAACCAACCCGAACTAAATACGCCCAAGTAAGCAAATTGATCCGTATTCTTGATACCGGCATATAATGTTTGTAAGCCCCCCATCGAAAGCCCCGCCAATGCTCGGTTTTTGGCATCTGTTTCTACCCGAAAATTACTTTCCACAAAAGGCATTGCGCCTTGTTTTAACTCATTTTCAAAGGCGCGCAGCACGTTTTCATTAAATCCGGCAACGCCGCCACCGCCGCCCATGTTGCCGTCGAGCATCACGATAATCATGGGTTTTGCCTTTTTTTCGGCAATTAAATTGTCCAGAATCAAATCGGTTTTGCCCTGCGTCGCCCAGCCGCGCTGGTCTTCGCCGCCACCATGTAATAAATATAATACCGGATATTTTTCATTCGACATATCATAACCCGGCGGGGTGTAAACATACATTTCACGCCAGGAATTGCTTGCTCTGGAGAAGTAGCGCTTGATGCGAATATCACCGTGCGGCACATTTTTTAGTGCATAATAATCACCATCTTTATATGGAATTTCAATGCCGCTTGCCATGCGCCCCATGCCGTAGAAAGTTTCGCTGGCAGGATCCGCCAACGCCACCCCATCAATTATTAAAGAATAATAATGAAAACCGCGCCCCACCGGCTCGGTCGTCACCGTCCAGAATCCGCCGGTATCGCGTATCATATCATATTTTTTCTCCAAGTCAACTTGTACTTTTTGCGCGTCCGGCGCTTTAATACGGAAAATCACTCGATTATCTGGTAAAATCTGCGGATATTTAGCATTTCTTACATTCGTAGCAGCAGGCGAGCCTAAGATCGTATATTTCGGGAAGGATGCAACATCCACCGGTTTAAATAAAAATTGGGAAAACATGTATAAGCCATTTTTCCAAACTTTAAAATCATGCACCCCTGGCTCGATGTAATAAATATGCGGCACATCATGTTTGTATAAATAATCGTGCGTCCGTTTACTAAATGTTATCAAACCATCATTATCACCACAGGAAATCCATAATAATTTGAGTTGTTTTTTTGCGGCTTCCGGATTTGGGACTAATTCTTCCGGCGTTTTGGTATTGGGCGCAGAAGAAAATCCACCGACCCAGGCGAATTTATCCAGATTGCCCAAGCCAAAATTCAAGGATTGACCGCCGCCCATGGACAAACCAGCAATGGCACGGTTTTCCCGATCCGTCAAAGTCGGATATTTCTTTTCAATAAATGGAATCAAATCATTGAGTAAATCTTTTTCAAAAGTGGCAAAGGCTTGTACTTTTTCCGGTTCAAAAACATTTCCACCTGCGCGGTCGTCTTTCATCGCTCGTCCATTCGGCATTACCACAATCATGGGTTTTATTTTACCCTCGGCATATAAATTGTCCAAAATCGCTTGCGGATTCGCGCCGTTCAGCCATTCTTTTTCATCGCCGCCGATGCCATGTAATAAATAGAATACCGGATATTTTGTTTTTTTATTATATCCCGGAGGCGTGTATATCAAAGCCTTACGCGTTGTGCCAACGGTTTTGGATTCATATTTAATCGTATCAATTTTACCGAAGGGAATGCCTACCCGCACCTGGTCGAAGCCTTTCGGCATTTCTTTTTCGCTGGGTTGGGCGTAGGTATTAAGATTGAATAGAATTATGCTGATTATGGTTAATAATAATTGTTTCATTATAATATTATTATACAGTTGACAATTTATTTTTTTCTTTTTTACACAATAATTTAGTGTTCGGATATTTATCGTTAAAATTCCTCGGCTAATCTTTTTTTACGTTCTTTTTTGCATCGCCCAAAAAAGAACCAAAAAACGCTAGGCAACTCTAACTGCCACACGCTGTTTGAGCCACTGGCTCAAGCCCCCTCATCTTCCGGGGGATTTGCCGGGCAGCCGCCAAGTCGAGTATTTTACAATAATTTCTTACAAAATAACAGAATACGCATTTCATTACATTTAATACTTATTTAAAAACCTGTTGTAATGAATTGGCTAAAAAAAGCTTACAATTCATCCAGGTATGTCCGCCGGACACGATCAATGGCTCCAGCTTGATTTTCTTTTCCTGGAACATGGCAATATTTTGCTTTACACTTTCATATAAAAAATCCTCGGTGCCGACGCTGATGGTAAATAATTTTAGTTTTTTATTCATTGCTTTGGCATCGGGCGTCCAGTTGGTAAAGTTTTGTTTGAATTCGTCAGTAGCGGTGAAAGGTGCATACGAACATACGTAAGCGAACTTGTCGGTATTGGTCAATCCGATATTCAAAGTTTGTCCGCCACCCACCGAAAACCCAGCAACGGCGCGGTGTTTGCTATCTTTATACACCGGATAATTCGCTTCCACAAATGGTATGATATCATTTATTACATCCTTTGTAAAATCAGGCATGGGGCTGGGGCGCACATTGCCGTAGGGCATCACGATAATCATGGGTTTGG
>JBKBWT010000170.1:6108-13652 GCA_046314415.1 Saprospiraceae bacterium | reverse complement strand
ATACCGCCGATTCGGACGTTGCCGCGGTTTGCCCATCGCCCCGATCTACGGTTCCCATCAACGTTACTGCGGGTTCGCCGACGCAATAGGTCGCATCCAAGCCGTTGATGGCTGGCGTGGGATAATAGCAACGATTACCGATGGGTAAAAGAAGGTCTGCATAAAGCGGGTTACTCGTTTCGCGCACGGTAACATTGTATCCTTCATTATCTTTATGAATAATTTGTAATCTATAAATATAACGTACACCTTCCATGGTATTGACGGAGCCAATAAACGTCAGGGGTGTGCCAACGGTGACGCGCGTCAAATCGCCCGGCTGCGCGGAGGGGTTCGCATTGGTAGCAAAAGGGAAGATAGTACCGGCTGCAATTTCCCAGGTATTGCCCGCAGTGGGAGACACCACTATTATTTCATCATCAAACAAGCCGTCATCGGTGAAAGTGCCACTGGGAATGATCCCGGTATTGTTGCGACAGGTACAAGGATCATAAATTTGGGGCGGGTCTTGGGTTTCCATCAAAAACTGGTCTATTATATCGCCAATGGCTTGCCCGGTTGTATCCGCATCACCTACAATGGGACCAGGCAGCACGGTCAGGTTTGCCACATTGCTAATGATCGGCTGGCAACTTGGACTTGCGCTATCGCTAATAACGACGCGGTATTGATTACCATTGTCAACAATGGAAAGCGGACCAACGCTTAAAGTATCATTGCCATCCAAAGCCGGGGCAACATCCATCCAGACTGCTCCGCCAGCGGGCAATACTTCCCAATTGTACGATAGCGTGCCGCCACCGCTTGCAACTACGAAAAAAGAAGCCGTTTGATTGGTAAATACGGAATCCGACTCAGGCTGATTAATGATAGACGGCGGGATACAAATAGTGGTGTCATCCAATACGGGCACAACTAGATTGTTGCCATCCAAATCGGCAATGATAGCGCCACTTGGTATTCGTAAAATAAGCGTTCCGGCGCTCGTTGGCCTTACCTTAACGGTGAATACACCGGGCGCGGTTTCTATAATTGCTCCGATGCTGATCGTTGCTGTGCCGGCATTGTTAAAATCAGCTGCCGTAACAGTCGTTGCATCAATATCTTTGTTAAAAGTGACCGTATAAGTAAGCGTATCTCCCACTGCTGCCCGATCGTCGGCGTCCCCGTCATCTATTCTGGAAATCAGTGGCGCCGACAGCGCTGGATTCACCGCTTTGTATTGAACGATGGTGACCTCGTTTTGGGCGGTGTTGAGCGTGCAAATGGCAATGGGTTCTTTGGACACATCATTTAGAAAATGAAAGGTGGTGATCGTATCCGTTCCCAAGGGAAGAAGCTGTTGACCGCCGATGGTTGAAATATCTATCCACCCGAGCGGCGCTACCTTTACATCCACAGCAGTTGATCGGTATTCCGTTTGTTTTTTTCGCAGCACATCAAAGCTACCACCGGGAATTGCCAATGTGCCAAAGGCATCAATGCTGGCAATCCGTTGATACGTAACTCGGATACGGAAGGAGTCAGCAGTAGGCACCAGGTTCAGCAATATAGGCGGCGCAATCGGCGCATCGAAAGCAGTCAATACGTTGGAACTACTTTGGTGGATATCAAAAAAATTGACCGGGGCCCAGGATTGTTCCAGTCCCGGCGTCTTTTTAAATAATAAATTCAAGCCCAAACCCAGCTCGTCTAAGCCAAAATAACCCAGGTCATTGATCTGATTATCGGTGACTTGCCAATATACCTCGGAACTGGAGTTTACAGGATTGAACAGGACAGATGCTCCCGGGAAGGAAGCAGCAGCCGTGCCCGTTTGCGGATCTTTCATGATCTGATCCCAGACCTGGGACGACTGGAGATTGCTCAGGTCCCAACTCTGGTTTCCACCGGGCGGGGTGAATATTTGGTTAATCGCTCCGGGCTGGTTACCAATGAGATAATGCAGGGTATCGCCCACGACAGGAAAGACCGAATTGGTAATCGTAATCTGGGCATTTAGTTTTGGGCTGATGCCTAGTAGCAATAGCCCTAACAAAAATAAAAAGTGTCGTGTTTGTTTCATAAGTCTGATTGTGTTAGTAGCATTCTATGAATGATAGGAGTCTAGATTGCCCCAAAACAGGCGCTTTTATCTTGCGGTATTGGTCGTTTGGTCAAAAAAAGCCAAAAACTTTACTCATCTTTGTATGTAATAATCATGTGTCATTTTTAAGTTTTGGCGGTACATATGCCAATAAGCGGAAGCAAATGGCTAGAAGTAGCATTTTTTTGGCGCTGCGGGCAATCCCAACTGCTATTCTGTCAACAAGGTATCATGTCACATGTCACGTCGATCACATTTAATGCTTTGCCAATCAGATATCATAACTTGTTAATGTTCTATCTATTCAAATATTCAAAAAGGGTATTTTAATAACCAAAATTGGACTTATAATTGCCAGAATTGCGCATACGATTGCCAGGACATGATATTTCTTTGCCAGGAAAGGATGTTTTATTGCCGGGAATGGGGTTTTAGTTTTAATTTACCGGCTGCGACGTTGGCAGTGGTGTTGACAGAGCGTAAATAAGCATTTATAGCAGCAATACTGCTTGTCGGTACATTTTCGTGTTAACAATTCCCAAATTCCGTTATTAGATTGCACAAATCAGCATTCGCGTGTTATCTTTGTCGCAAAACCGACGGCTGTGCAGCAGACGCTCCAACAATTCGACGATATAATTGCCCGTTGCAAGGCAATTTTTACCAAAAAGAATCAGGACTACGGCACTGCCTGGCGTATCCTTCGTCCTTCGTCGTTGACCGACCAACTTTATATCAAGGCAAAAAGAATTCGCAGCATTGAAGAAAAGCAAGTGCAGAAGGTGGAGGATTCCATTGAGTCGGAATTCATCGGTTTGATCAATTACAGTGTGATGGCGTTGATTCAACTCGAATTGCCGGCGGATGCGCCCTTGGAAATGGAGACAGCGGCAACGGAAGCGTTGTACGATGCCCAAATTGAACAGACGCGCGACCTGATGATTGCCAAAAACCATGACTACGGCGAGGTGTGGCGCGAAATGCGGGTGAGTTCGATGACCGATTTGATATTGATGAAGTTGTTGCGCATCAAGCAAATTGAAGACAACGAGGGCAAAACCCTGATTTCGGAAGGCTTGGAAGCAAATTATCGCGATATTATTAATTATGCTATTTTTGCATTGATTAAACTAAATCAGAAAGATGAAATTTGAAATGGGAAAGGAGAAAAACTGATTCAAATTTCGTATTTCACCTCTAAAATTTAAAGTATGACACTCGGTACGTTGATAATAATGTTTGCGGTGGCAGGCGCGATACTGACGGCGCTGATTGGCATGAGTAAAGCCGGTAAGATTAACTGGCTGGTGTCGTTTTTGCAAAATTTCACGGGCACGTGGTTCATTTTCTCCGGGGCGGTGAAGGCGATTGACCCGATGGGTACGGCGTTCAAGATGGAGCAGTACTTTGCGGAGTTTGTGCGGGCGTTCGAGGGTACCTGGTTCTCGTTTTTGGCGCCTTTGTTTCCGAAGTTATCTGCTGCGTCTTCGACGTTTGCAGTTGCAATGATTACGCTGGAAATTGTGGTCGGTCTGGCGCTCATCCTCGGTGGTCGTAATAAACTCACGAGCTGGGTTTTCCTGATCACGCTGGTGTTTTTTACTTTTCTCACCGGTTTTACCTACCTCACCGGTTACGTACCCGATGGGGTCAACTTCTTTCAGTTTGCCAAATGGGGACCTTATATCGAAACCAATATGAAAGTGACCGATTGCGGTTGCTTTGGCGATTTTATTAAACTGAAGCCGAAGACCTCGTTTATCAAAGACCTGTTTTTGCTGATTCCGGCGTTCATTTTTGTGTTCCGCAGCAAAGATATGCACAGCCTGTGGACGCCTGCGGCGCGTACGGCGGTGCTTTCGCTCACAACGGTGGCTACCGTTTTGTTCTGCATCAGCAATTATGTGTGGAATGAGCCGGTCGTGGACTTCCGTCCATTCAAAGAAGGGGTTAACATTCGCGAGCAAAAGCAGAAGGAAGAAGAAGCAGCGAATAATGTAGAACTTATTGCATATCGCTTGAAGAATAATAAATCGGGTGAAGTGGTAGAACTACCGTTTGAACAGTATTTAAAGGAGTTTAAGAATTATCCGAAAGAAGAATGGACCGCCGAGCAAATTAAGTCGGAGCCTGCGATTGCGCGAACGAAGATCAGCGATTTTGATGTGCAGGATGTGGAAGGTACGAATATGACCGAGCAGTTGCTGAGCTACGATGGATATATGTTTATGATTGTGGCGTATAAATTGTACGGTAAAGATGCAGGTAAAGAGACCATTTCGGTGCCGGATACCATCTGGGGGGCAGATACCGTACGTGTCGGCGATGCGGTGCAGGTGAATCGGAAGGTATTGTCGATCGCCAATAAACAAGTGGAGAAAGGCACGTATGCATGGGACGGTGATTATGTAGCACGTTGGACGAAAGTGGTGAATCCGATGCTCGAAACAGCCGAAAAGGATGGCGTGAACGCCCTGGCGATTACCGCCTTTGAAGACCCGGGCAAGATTGATGATTTCCGCCATGCAACGCAAAGCGCTTATAATTTCTTTACTGCCGATGATATTATGATTAAAACCATTATGCGCTCCAACCCGGGGGTTATTTTAATGAAAAATGGGGAAATCATTCAGAAGTGGCATTATAAGCAACTGCCTAGTTATGAGGAGATTAAAGCGAAATATATGAAATAGGAGTTGAGAGGTTGAAAGGTTGATGAGTTGATAGGTTGATGCACAACATTCCATTAGAAACCCTTCAACCTTTCAACAATTTAGAAAAAAACAGGCATTCATTGGACTTTTCTGTAAAATTACTCGTTATTTGTAGCGTCATTAATTTCCCGTGAAGATTTCAAAGCGTTGATCTGATTGTATGTTGAGTCGAAGGAACGTCCGCATAAAAGTGATGCAGATGCTTTATGCGATGAGCAGAGATAAAAAACTGAGCAAGGACGAAGCGTTGCGCCAGTATCGCGATAGTGTACGCCAATCGTTTGAGCTTTATTTGTTTACACTGCTACAAGTGATGCGAATCGCCGCCTACGCCCGGCAAGATGCCGCTAATCGAATGGCAAAACTGTTGCCAACCGAAGAGGATCGGCAATTCCGTGCCAAGCTGGGCGAGAATGCCTCGGTGCGTTCTGTGCTGGAAAATGAAGGTTTCAACCGGCTGGTGCGCTTGTACAAGTTGCAGGATCGGATTGACGAAGATAAAACCCGCCAATTATATTACGATTTCGCTAAGAGCGATGAATACAAAGATTATCTCACCAATCCGGATACGAGTAACGAGGAAGACGTCAAGATTTTGCTGGCTTTGTACAAACATTGCCTGAACAGTGAGATGTTTACGGATATGGTGGAAGATAATTATTCGTTGTGGGAAGACGATGAGTCGTTGGTAGTAGGCGCAATTAAAAAGACGCTGAAAGCTTTGCCGGCAACGCTGCACTTTTATGAAGAGTATCGCCCCAGCCCGGAGGCAACGGTAGAATTTGGCGAGACACTTTTTAAGAAAGTGAATGACGAAGATGCCGAATTATTACAAATTATTGAGCCCACTTTGAAAAATTGGGATGTAGAGCGGGTCGCCATTATGGATATGATCATGCTGAAAATGGCACTGTGTGAATTGACTTCGTTCCCGACCATTCCTACCAAGGTGACGCTCAATGAGTTTGTGGAAATTTCTAAAATGTATAGCACCGATAAAAGCAAGGATTTTATCAATGGCATTCTCGACCGCCTGATGAAGCAGTTGAATAAAGAAGGAAAAATCAAGAAAGAGGGACGCGGATTGCAAGAGTAACAAAATAAAGAATTGCTTTACAGGGTGATTACGTGACTCAGGATACTGGAATTTCACCGAGAAAATTTTACCCTGAAATTTTTCCAAAAAAATGTGACTTTCTGACCCGAATAGCGTCAGAGTAATAAACATCAACTTGTTTTCGGTTATTTGCTCAACCGGAAATCTCATACATCAAATATTACACAACTACTACTTGTCCTTCCAATCAATGCCTGGCATTGAGTAATAGCTCGATTTATAAATTTACTCCAACAAAAACGAGTCTGTCATGATTAAAAGAATCTTCACGACAATTTTTGTAGCCATGCTCTGTATGCAAATGGCTATCGCGCAGTATAGCGAAGCAAAAGATGGCTTGGGCTTAAGAGCCACTTTTTTAAACTATCAGTATCCTATCACCAATGATTGGATCAATGGTCAGGTTACCAGTGGTGCGGAAATAGAGTACGTACGTCATTTGAACAATGCACTCAATCTGTCGCTTCCCTTGAAATTAGCAAAGGCTAAAATACCCACTGATGAAGCTGGTGGAGTGAATGATGCTGCCGTTTTCAGCCTGGATGCCTTGCTGCAACTCAAGCTATTCAAAGAAACCCGCTTTATTTACCCGTATCTCTACGGCGGGGTGGGTGCTGTGCTGGAGGAGTTTGAAGACTTTACCTTTGCCGCACCGGCGGGCGTTGGGCTGAATTTCCGATTGGCAAGGCATACTTATCTTAGTTTGAAAGGCGAATACCGTTTTGGATTCGACGACTTACGTGATAACGTTCAATTAGGTGGTGGCTTATTACTGCTGTTGGGCGAAGCAAAACCAGAACCTCCCAAAGTGATGGACGCCGATAGTGATGGTGTGCCGGATGCACAAGACCTCTGTCCGACAGTAGCGGGGTTAGCTGCATTTAATGGTTGCCCGGATTCAGATAAAGATGGTGTGCAGGATGGCGAAGACGAATGCCCGGATGTAGCAGGTACAGTAGCACTGAAAGGCTGCCCGGATAAGGATGGAGATGGCATTGCCGATAAAAACGACCAATGTCCAAATGAAGCAGGAACAGCTGCCAATAATGGCTGCCCGGTGCGCGATGCCGATAATGACGGCGTGCCAGATGCACAAGATGAGTGTCCCAATCAAGCCGGTAGAGCAGCCACGCGTGGTTGCCCCGATCGGGATAATGACGGCGTAGCAGATAAGGATGACCGTTGCCCGGATGCAGCGGGTACAATTGCGATGAGTGGTTGCCCGGATAGTGACCGTGATGGCATTGCCGATAATGTGGATCGTTGCCCGAATTCAGCGGGTCCAGCGTCTAACAATGGTTGTCCTGAATTGAAGCAGGAGGAAAAAGAGCGCCTGACTTTTGCGATGAAAGCCGTGCAATTTGAAACCGGTAAAAGTACGCTGCTACAGTCTTCCTTCGCTATTTTGAATGAAATTGTAGAAATTTTGAAGCGTTACCCGGATTATAAAATGCGAATCAACGGTCATACGGATAGCATTGGCGAAGCCAAACCCAATCAGGTGCTTTCGGAGCGCCGCGCTAAAGCTTGTTATGACTACATGGTGGCTAAAGGAATTGCTGCCGATCGCTTGAGTTATCAAGGTTTTGGAGAAACCAAACCCATCGCTGATAATCGTTATAAGCCT
>JBKBWT010000170.1:0-6098 GCA_046314415.1 Saprospiraceae bacterium | reverse complement strand
GTCGAGAACAAAATCGCCGGGGAGAATTTGATATTTACTTACCAGAGTAAATGAATTTTTTGTGAAATAAACTGAGCCTTTGGTTGTTGGAAGAGCAGCCAGAGGCTCATTTTATTATTGTCAAATTTTATTCCTATTCAGCGCTTTTTAATTAATCAGTCCTGCAAATCTTTCAATCCTGTAAATCCTGTTTTATATTTGCAGCATGAATGAGAAAATTCTGATTTTAGATTTTGGGTCTCAGTACACTCAGTTGATAGCCAGGCGAGTACGCGAACTCAACATTTACTGCGAAATTGTACCTTTCAATAAAATGCCGACGCTGGATGATAGTATCAAGGCAGTTATCTTATCCGGCAGTCCCTTCTCGGTAACAGATCCCAACGCGCTGAAAATCAACGTGGATGAAGTAGTAGGAAAGCGACCGGTGCTTGGTGTTTGCTATGGTGCACAACTTATTGCTGATTTTTACGGCGGTAAAGTGCAGAAATCCAGCAAACGGGAGTATGGTAAAGCCAATCTAAGCCAGATTTATCATAAAGATGAGTTGCTGGAAGCCATTCCTGCAGATGCACAGGTGTGGATGTCGCATAGCGATACCATTATGCAAATTCCACCGCAGTTTGAACTCGTCGCCAGTACCGACAGCGTGGAAGTAGCCGTTTTTAAATCAAAAGAAACCGCTTTTGCAGCGCCAGTCTATTGTTTGCAATTTCACCCCGAAGTCACACACACCCTTGATGGCAAAGCCATTTTACATAATTTTTTATACAATATTGCCGGTTGCAAAGGAGACTGGACGCCCGCACATTTTGTTGAAGACACCGTTCAGGAATTGCGTAAAAAAATTGGCGAGGAAGATCATGTTTTAATGGCGCTTTCCGGCGGCGTTGATTCTACCGTGGCGGCAACATTATTGGATCGGGCGATTGGCGATCGTTTAATCTGTTTTTTTGTGGATAATGGTTTGCTGCGCAAAAATGAATTTGAAGATGTATTACATTCGTATAAAGACCTGGGTTTGAATGTGATAGGTGTAGATGCCCGTGACCGTTTTTATCAGGAATTAGCCGGAAAATCCAATCCCGAAGAGAAGCGCAAGACCATTGGTCGGGTCTTTATTGAAGTATTTCAGGAGGAAGCAGCCAGAGTTGGCAAAGTAGAATGGCTAGGTCAAGGGACAATCTATCCTGATGTCATCGAATCTATTTCCGTACATGGTCCTTCGGTAACGATCAAATCCCATCACAATGTCGGCGGTTTACCGGAAAAATTGCATCTGAAAATTGTAGAACCGTTGCGCTCCCTTTTTAAAGATGAAGTACGACGAGTAGGCGCAGAATTAGGCGTTCCACCAGCTATTTTACAACGGCATCCTTTCCCCGGTCCTGGCTTGGGCATTCGGATTTTGGGTGAAATTACGCCCGAAAAAGTGGCTTTATTACAAGAAGCTGATGCAATTTATATTAATAATCTTAAAAAATACGACCTTTACGATAAAGTTTGGCAAGCGGGCACCATTTTATTACCGATTCATTCGGTGGGCGTGATGGGCGACGAGCGAACTTACGAGCAGGCGGTTGCGTTAAGAGCGGTAAATTCTACCGACGGGATGACTGCTGAATGGAGTCCATTGCCTTATGAATTTTTGGCTACCGTTTCCAGCGAAATTATTAACAATGTTAAAGGCATAAACAGGGTCGTGTATGATATTAGCACCAAACCACCGGCAACCATTGAATGGGAGTAGATGGCTCTTTTTAATCACAGCTTTTATGCTTGTGACTTCCTGCGATTTATTCCGCCCGGTTCAAGCCACTTCGCAACAACCTTCCTCCAATCGCGGCGAACTGGATCCTATTCAGGGTAGAAGAGTCTATGATCCCGAAACGGGTACTTATGTCCTCATTGAAAATGCCCCGGCAGAAAAAATGGACACTGTATCCTGGCGGGAAGTACCGGTCAATCAAAGCCAAATCATCCGGTCAGCGGCTGAAGTGGTCACGGATCGACCTTCTACCGGTACCCGCCCGGAAGAAGTCGGGCTGGATCCACGGACGCAGTCACGAAAGTTAACGGCTTACAACGTTGCCGTCATGCTGCCGTTTTTGACGGATCGTTTTTCTTCCGCTAACGCGGCTTTGCCTCAAAACTCTGATTGGGCGCTCAACTTTTATGGCGGCATGCGGCTGGCTTTTGAGGATTTGGAGCGGGAAGGCATTAAACTAAATGTTTCTGTATTGGATACACGTGCTTCGGAAGCGTACACTGGTCAGCTCACCCGCAGCAATGCCGATTTGCGCGACGCACATTTAATCATTGGTCCGTATCGTCGAGAAGAAGCGCGCGTAATCGCTGGTTTTGCGACGACCAACGACAAAACCGTCGTTTCACCTTATACCACTTCTGATTCGGTTACTGTTAATAATCCGAATTATATTCAAATTAACCCTACTCTGCGCACCCACTGCGAAGCCATTACTCGCCACGCCAGGGCACGTTTTCGACCGGAGCAGATCGTACTAGTGTGTCGTGGTCGTGAAGTGGAACGCCTCCAGTATTTCCAGGAAGAAAATGCCCGTATCTCCGGTGGTCGCAATGTACGGCGCTTCCGCGAATATGTCGTGCCGGAAAATCAGGACGTCAACAGCGGACAATTATTGTCATTATTACAAACGGATACTACCGTTTTCCTGGTTCCCTCCTGGGCACCGGAGAGCTTTATCAATTCTTTCCTGCGCAAACTCGATCTGGCAAAACGCGCCAATCAAGGCGTAGTAGTGTACGGCATGCCTCAATGGATGCAGTATGAAACCGTGGACTACGAATTATACGAGCGCCTCAATGTTCACATCAGCAATAGCACTTTCCTCGACCCCTTATCTACGGCTACGCAGGTTTTCCGGCGGCGTTTCTTCGATCGCTACGGCGCTGTGCCTAAAGAAGAGGCTTATTTGGGATATGACGTGACGTTGTTCAGCGGCAGAATGCTCCATCAATACGGTACAAAATTTCAGTACTACCTGGAGCAGCAACCTTCTACCGAAATGCTTCTGACCCGTTACGAGTTTGAACGCGTGGTCAACCTACCGCCCAATGCGGTCAATCCTGAAAACCTGCCCGTGCAGCGTTTTGAGAATAAATTTGTCAACATCTTGCAATTCCGGGATTATCAGTTCAAACCGGCAAACTATTAATGCTGTTTTGAAACAAAAGATTTTATTGATCATCGTCTGAATAAGCAAACTGACTGAAGCACCGAACGACCGAGGGACACGTTTCATCTGATCTCTAAGTCGTTCGGTTGCTCGATTGCTTATTCCCTACCAAATTTTAAACCAATGTTTGCCACCATCAATCCAATTGATAATCAGACTGTTCAATCTTTTGATTCGCTCACTGAGACCGCCATTTTCGAAAAATTAACCCTTACTCAACATATTTACTATGATTACTGGCGTGGTTTAGCAACAACCGAGCGGGCTGCTTTTATCAAAAAGATCGGCGAACGCCTGCTTGCCAATCTTGAAAACTATGCCGCTCTGATCACCCTCGAAATGGGCAAGCCCATCACCCAGTCCCGCGCCGAAATTGAAAAGTGTGCCTGGCTCTGCGATTACTTTGCTGCCAATGCCGCCACCTTTCTCAACGACAAAATCATCCAAACCGACTACCACAAAAGCTACGTCCACTACGAACCGCTCGGTGCCGTCTTTGGCATCATGCCCTGGAACTTTCCCTTTTGGCAGGCATTTCGTTTTGCCATTCCTGCGCTGTGCGCAGGCAACGTCATTTTGTTAAAACCCGCCCCCAATGTGCCGCAGTGCGGATTGGCAATGGCGCAACTTTTTGACGAGGTCGTAGGCAAAGCCGGTATTTTCCAAACCTTATTGGTAGAGGTTGAGCAAGTAGAAAGCATCATCGCGCACCCCATCGTGCGGGGCGTGGCACTCACTGGAAGCGACCGTGCCGGTGCCACTGTCGCTGCGCTGGCGGGCAAACACCTCAAACGCTGCGTTATGGAACTCGGTGGTAGCGATCCTTTCATCGTTTTGGATGACGCCGACATCGCCGAAGCTGCCAAATTCGGTATGCTATCGCGCATGAACAACGCCGGACAAACCTGCATTGCCGCCAAACGTTTCATCGTACACGAATCCATTGCCGAGGCCTTTTTACAACAATTGGAGGCGAATCTTGAACAGCTTAACATCGGTGACCCCAGTCTTGAAAGTACCAACCTGGGCACGCTGGCACGTCCTGATTTGCACGAGCAACTCGCCCGGCAGGTACAAGACTCGGTAAATCAGGGCGCTACTGTACGCTACGAAAGCGATTCGGTGAATGCCGACGGCAATTTTTTCAAACCCATGATCCTTGCCAACGTCCTACCTGGTATGCCTGCTTACGAACAAGAATTGTTTGGTCCGGTAGTCACGCTTTTTACCGTCGCAAATGACGCCGAAGCCATCCGCTTGGCGAATGACAGCATCTACGGCTTAGGCGCCTCCATCTGGTCACAAAATCCGGAACGTGCCCAAAGCATTGCCAAGCAACTGGAAGTCGGTTTTGTTGCCATCAACGATTTTGTAAAATCCGATCCCCGGCTCCCCTTCGGCGGGATGAAACGCTCTGGCTTTGGTCGCGAACTGGCGGAAGAAGGCATCAAAGAGTTTGTGAACGTTAAGACGATCGTTATCAAATAACAGCAACTTTTAATCGCGGACTGTAAAACGGCGGCTAAAGCCCGCCGATACCACCACAACATGAACGAAAAACGCCTCGATAAATTCCAACAAGTAGCGACGCGCCGCCAACCCGACCTCACCGTCGTACTGGAAAATGTCATTGATTTGCACAATATCGGCGCGGTGTTGCGCTCCTGCGACTCGGTCGGAATCGCTGAAATCTTTGTACTCCACACTGAGGAAGGCTTGAAAGCAGATTTTATCACCATCGGACGCAAAACTTCCGGTGGCTCCCGGCGCTGGGTGGACGTGCACTATTACACCGACGCGGCGGCTTGCTTTGCGCATGTAAAGCAACGCTACGGGCGCGTACTCAGCACGCAACTGAGCGAAACCGCCACACCTTTGTACCAATTAGACCTCACCCAGCCCACGGCTTTCCTTTTTGGCAATGAGCGCGACGGCTTGTCCTCCGAAGCAGCGGCTTTCGCCGACGGCAATTTCGTGATTCCGCAGATGGGCATGGCTGAAAGCCTCAATATTTCAGTCGCTTGTGCCGTCACCCTCTACGAAACCTTCCGCCAGCGCGAGGTGCAAGGGTTTTACCATACCGACCGTGCCACTGACTGGCACCACACCCTGTTTGCCGAATACGTGCGCCGCCACGAAGACCAGGAGGTGCGCGACATCGTGTGGGCAAAGCGCTGATCCGAAACCTGAATTATCAATTTGCAATTTCCGCTATTTAAAACGCAGTAGCTTAAACTGTAATCCATCCACTATTGCTAATGGAGCAGGGTATCGTCTCCGCTTTTGTCAGGGCTCTTTCAGGGTTATTCCAAATAACGCAGACAGAAATTAATTTACACGCTCGAAGAAGTTCCGAACTTCAGAGCTTTAGTTCCGAACTTCAACGTCGTAGTTCCAAACATCAAGGAAGTAGTTACCGAACTAAAGTCTTTTAGTTTTGAACTTGAAGGAACTAGTTCCGAACATCAAGGCTCTAGTTTTGAACTTTAAGGAAGTAGTTAATCAACTAAAGTGTTTTAGTTCTGAACTTAAAAGTTTTGGTTTTGAACTTCAACATAGTAGTTCTGAACTTGAAGAAAGTAGTTATCTAACTAAAGTACTTTCGTTCCGAACTTGAAAGGGTTAGTTCTGAACTTCAACGTGTTAGTTTTGAACTTTAAAGAAGTAGTTATTTAGCTAAAGTGTCTTAGTCCTGAACTTGAAGGCTTTAGTTCTAAACTTGAAAGCTTTAGTTCCGAACTTCAAATGGTAAAAAAACAGCAAATTTTCAATACTTTGATATGAATGATGAATGGAATCGCAGTAGTGTATAAAAATGAGCTATTTAGGTGCAATTAAAATTGCAAACGCGGTACTACGCCGTAGATGTTTAATATCGGT
>JBKBWT010000169.1:0-13703 GCA_046314415.1 Saprospiraceae bacterium | reverse complement strand
TTTGCATTGCCGATGAAGTAATGACGGGCTTCGGGCGCACCGGAAAGCTTTTTGCTTCGCATTATTTACAAAAGCAGCCCGATATTTTCTGTCTGTCCAAAGGCTTGACCGGCGGCTTTCTGCCGATGGGCGTCACGACTTGTACCTCTGCTATTTTTGACGCATTTTGGTCGGATGACAAGCGTAAAATGTTTTTCCACGGGCATTCCTTTACGGCGAATCCATTGGGTTGCGCGGCGGCGCTGGCGAGTCTGGACTTGTTGTTACAGCCTGATTGTCAGCAAAATATTCAACGGATTGCTGCCAGTCACCAAAGTTTTAAGGAAAAGCTAAGTTCGCATCCTAAAGTGCGGGAAATTCGTTACACGGGCACGGTGCTGGCAGTAGAATTTAAAACTTCAGAAGACACTTCTTATTTTAATAACATTCGCGACAGACTTTATCATTTCTTTATAAATAAAGGCGTGTTATTGCGTCCGCTGGGGAATTTGATATATGTGTTGCCGCCTTATTGTATCACGGAGGAGCAGTTAGGGCGCGTTTATGATGTAATGGAAGAAGCGTTGGAGCTACTATGATATTGGGAAATTAGGATATTATGATATTTGGATATTATGATGTTGGGATATTACGAGATTTCTTCGTCGGTATTGGCTTCGGGTTGAGGAAGAGTGACTTTGTGGTAAATGTCTTTTAATGTCAGGGTGCAACCGGCGATTTCCAGCGTGGCGTCGTCGGATTCGTAGGCAGTGTATTGCCAGTGATTGGGTTCGGGCTGACGGGTGTAAATTTCTACTTCTTTAATTTTTTGTGAAATCATTACATATTGTTGTAAGCTTTCGATCTTTCTGTAACAATTCCATTTAGCCTGGCGATCTTTATCCTCGGTAGAATCGGAAAGGACCTCTATTAAAGCAACCGGATACAGATCGGCAACCATTTTACCTTTGTAATTATATACTTCTACGCCCTCTGGAATCACCACAAGATCAGGATAATAAACCTTTTCACAATCAGGAACATAAATCAAACGGTCACCCATGTAAAGCTCTAGTTCAGAATCTTTAAGCATTGCAAACAAGATGCCATGCAAATTTGATATGATTTTGCCGTGCGGTTTAGCGGAATAAGCCATTGGTACAATTTTTCCATTGATATATTCATGCCGGATAGGCGAATTGTATTCCAATTCAAAATATTCTTCCAGTGTGTAGCGGTTTTTTGCCTGCGCCGTCATAAGCTTGCCTGTTTGGTTTGGAATTCAAAAATAACTTTTTTTGAGTAAAAATGCTTGTTTTCAGTGGTTCAAATTTGACAGTTTCCTGTCAATGTAATTCCTCAAACTCTTAAAACTTTGTGTAACCTTGCACTACAGTTTCTTATTTCAAACCTCAAATTTCACATTTTAATGATCGGTATCAGCGGCTGGGGTTCGATTTCTGCATTGGGGAGTAATTATGATGTAATTCGTGAAAATTATTTACATCCGCAGCATTTATTTAAAAAGAAAGATGATTTAAATACCTGGTGTGCAGCACTTTCTGAAAAATCGGAGCAATCATTAAAATTATTACAACAAGTAAATAAAAATTATGCATCGGTTGATCGCAGTGTGCTGATGGCAATGTATGCCGCCGAACAAGCGGTGCAACAGGCGGGCTGGTCGGATACTGCCAAAGTCGGCGTCAATATTGGCTCCTCGCGCGGTGCCACCGATTTATGGGAGCAAGCGTTTCAATATTTTTCGGAAAATTCCACTCAGAAATTACCGCCGCTGACTTCGCCAACGACTACCTTGGGCAACATTGCAACCTGGGTGGCGCATCATTTGCGGGCGTCGGGTTTTACAATGAGTCATTCAGTGACTTGCAGCACGGCATTACATGCGGTGTTAAATGCGGTAACCTGGTTAGAATCAGGACGTTGCGAGCGTTTTCTGGCGGGCGGAAGCGAAGCGCCGTTGACGCCGTTTACGATTGCGCAGATGAAAGCCTTGCGGATTTATGCGGGTGACGAAAATCAGTCTTATCCTTGTCGCGCCTTAGATTTGCAGAAAAATTCGAATACGATGGTGCTGGGTGAAGGTGCAGCTTGTTTCGCATTAGAAAAAAATCCCCGGAATCCGTTGGCTTGGATCGCCGGATTGGGCTTTGCCAATGAAAAAATCGAAACGGCAACTTCCACTTCAGAAATGGGATTAAGCGCATCGATGCAAATGGCGTTGCAGGAAGCTGAGCTGGAAACGGTGGATGTTTTGGTCTGTCATGCGCCAGGCACGCGCCTGGGGGATACCGCGGAAATACGGGCAGTGCAGCAGGTTTTTGGAAAAAATATTCCCTTTTGCACCTCCAACAAGTGGAAAATAGGTCATACTTTAGGGGCATCCGGCGCAATGAGTTTAGAAGCAGCGCTAATGATGTTTATCACTCAGCAAATTATCAAAATACCTTATCTTGCGCCCGAATTGCACCAAGAGCCGCAGCAAATCAATACGGTTATGGTGAATGCGACGGGTTTTGGCGGGAATGCGGTGAGTGTTATTTTGAAAAATGGGAAGATCAAATAAAAGAATTTTGGAATATGTGTTTGCTTTAGTTTTTCTTATATTCCAAATATAATAAATTGTAAATAATTTTTAGAAATTATTACATATAAAGTAAGTAAAATGCTTTATCGATTAGCAATCGTTTTAGGAAGTGTGGTTCTTTTTATTAATAGTTGTAATAGTGTGATCTCCAGCTTTACGGGTACGCATAAGCTGCGCACGTTTACAATGGAACAGGTGGAAAAGGAGGGATTAGGCGACTCCGATTTTGTAGAAATTACGGGTGTTTGGGTGCCGGGCGATTTCAAACACGTACCGCCAAAACAAGGCGAACGCAAAGGCGTCGTACAATATCCGGCGATGAGCCAAGATCGCTACAATCAATTACAGAATGGGCAGCCAACGCGTACGTCGGTGATTGTTTGGACGCAAGGATTTGACCCCAATTGTGTACAGCGGGGCGATTGTATTACATCAGGACAGAAAACTATTAAAGGAATTGTAAATAAAATTCCGAAATCAAAGAATAAAGTAAAAGAATTTCCTGCCAAATATCAAATTCCCAACCAAGTTATTTACATCGAAACCGAACGCGCGCCTTTGGCCTGGTACTGGCACTTGGCGTTGATGGGCGTAGCGGTTTTGTTGGGTTTAGGGACGGAGTTTGTGTACAATCGCAGGAAGAAAAAATTGGAAGGTTGAATTATGGTTATTTGTTAACTATTGTCAGTCATTCCTGAGGAACCGATAATAAACAATTAAAAAATAAGAATCAAAATGAATACCAACTGGACACTCGACAAAATTTTAGCAATTTATAATACGCCATTATTAGAGTTAGTTTATAAAGCTGCAACATTACATCGGGAACATCATAATCCGCAGGAAGTGCAAATCAGCACTTTATTATCGATTAAAACCGGCGGCTGCCCGGAGGATTGCGCGTATTGTCCGCAGGCGGCGCGTTACTATACGGATATTGAAAATAATGATTTGTTATCCAAAGAAGTGGTCGAACAGGCGGCAAAACGGGCGAAAACATTCGGCGCTTCGCGCTTGTGTATGGGCGCTGCCTGGCGCAATGTGAAGGATGACGCGGATTTCGATCATGTGCTGGAGTTGGTGAAAACCGTGAATAATCTGGACATGGAGGTGTGCGCAACCCTCGGTATGGTGACGGAATCGCAGGCGCAAAAGCTCGCCGACGCTGGATTATATGCTTACAATCATAATTTAGATACTTCCGAAGAATATTATACGGAAATTATATCTACCCGGAGTTATGATGATCGTTTAAAAACCTTGGAAAATGTGCGCAAAGCCAATGTTTCCGTGTGTTCGGGCGGTATCATCGGCATGGGTGAATCGGTGGAGGATCGTTGTAGTATGTTGTTAATGTTATCAAGATTAAATCCGCAGCCGGAGTCGGTTCCGATTAATGCTTTGGTCGCGGTGGAAGGCACGCCGCTGGAAGAGCAGGAGCCGGTTTCGATCTGGGAGATGGTGCGCATGGTCGCAACAGCAAGAATTGTGATGCCAAAGTCCGTGGTACGATTGTCGGCGGGTCGCACGAGCATGAGCACCGAGGGGCAGGCACTGTGTTTCCTGGCGGGCGCGGGTTCGATTTTCGCCGGGGATAAATTATTAACTACACCGAATCCGGATATTTTTGAGGATTTGGAAATGTTTGACCTCTTAGGTTTAAAACCGAAAAAGCCATTCGCCGATGCACCAAAGCCTGAGATTAAGGAAGGAACGCATTATGAAAATGGTAAAATTGAAAAATGGAGCCGTCCGGGGCATGTGATTGAAAAAAATGTGGCTTATACTGAAATGGCAAAGGAAAAGCGCAAAGCGGATCGGGTGATGGGGGAATAGGTGAATGGGTGAATAGGGTGATAAATCATAATATTACATAATCATCATAATAATCAGTGTACTATCATGAAGAAAAGACAACTCATCATAGCCGGCAACTGGAAAATGAATAAAAATTATGAAGAAGGGCGCGATCTGGCGAAAGATATTGTAGAACGTTTGCAACCGTCTCAGGTGACGGTGGTTTTGGCTACGCCGTTTATTCACTTGAATAGTATAAGTAATATTATAAAAGGAGTTTCCAATTTAAAATTAGGGGCGCAAAATTGTCACCAGGAAGAAAGTGGCGCTTACACCGGTGAAGTATCGGCAGGGATGTTAAAATCGGTGGGCGTGGATTTTATAATTATTGGGCACTCCGAACGCCGCGAATATTTTAATGAATCGGATGAATTACTGGCAAAAAAAGTGGATGTCGTTTTGGCAAAAGGCATGACGCCAATTTTTTGCTGCGGTGAAAAATTGGAAGTGCGCGAAGCAGATAAACATTTGCAACTCGTTGAAAATCAAGTGAAAAACGCGTTGTTTCATTTGTCGCCCGAAGATTTTGCAAAAGTGGTGATTGCCTATGAACCCGTTTGGGCGATTGGTACGGGCAAAACCGCTTCACCGGAACAAGCGCAAGAAATGCATTTGCATATTCGTAATGTGTTGACAAAGCAATACGGCGAGGAAGTAGCTCAATTGACGACCATTCTCTACGGCGGTAGCGTGAATGCAGCCAATGCGAAAGAATTATTTGCCAAACCCGATGTGGACGGCGGCTTGGTCGGCGGCGCTTCCTTAAAAGCCGAAGATTTTGTGACGATTGTGAATAGTTTTTAGATTGTATTCGGGTGTTCATGTGTTTGTGTGTTCGAGGTGCTTGGTACATGAACACTTGAACAGATTGAACATAAACACAACCCTGTATCACTTTTTTGTATAAAAACCGGGCGTTGGTACTCATTTTATGAACAGATTTTGTTAAATTTGTCTGGTTACGCTCATAAAATGTTGTACCTCAGATGAATAGCATCGTTACCCAACGCTTTATTCAGTGCCATAATAAGCTGAAAGATAACAATCAGGTGCGCTCCAGCCGCCAGTTTGCTATTGCATTGGACTATTTGCCGCAGAGTCTGAGCGAAATTCTGAAGGGGAGGAGAGATGTGACGATTGACCTGATTCGCAAAGCCGTAGAACTGTACAAAATGAATCCGGTCTATCTGTTTTCGGGCGAAGGACCGATGTTTATGACTGAGGAAACGCAACAGGATTTTCGGGTGCTCACCATTGTGACCAATGCCGACGAGGAGGAGCGTATCGTGCACGTGCCCGTGCCGGCGCAGGCGGGCTATGCGGGCGAGGTCGCCAATCCTACTTTTATCGAGGATTTACCCACCTTTACATTGCCGGATTACAAATATAAAACCGGAACACACCGTTGTTTTGATGTCGCGGGCGATAGTATGGAGCCGCTGCTCGTGGAAGGGGAGAAGGTGGTGTGTAGTTATGTGGAGCCAACCCTCTGGGAATCAGCCATTAAGGATAATCATATTTATGTAATTGTGCTGCGCGGCGACATTGTGGTGAAGCGGGTGGTGAATAAATTAAAAGACGAAAAAATTTTGGAGTTGCATTCGGATAATGCTTACTATGAACGTTATAAAGTGAGTCTTGGCGATATTCGCGAGGTTTGGCAGGTGCGTACCAAAATCAGCCCGTTTTTACCGGCGGTGCCGAAAAATTATAATGGTTTGCCGGAAGAGTTAAATGAATTGAAGCAAATTATAAAAGAACAATCGCGTTTAATCGAAGAATTACATGCACGCGTCCAAAAATAGAGCAGCATTCACCGGATTTTTAGATTTTGCTAAGGCAATTTCTCAATTTCCTAATTTCTTAATTTCCCAATTTTATAAAAATGAAAATAACAGGCAAAGTCGTATATAAAGAAATCGGACCCGGCGTTTGGGGCATTGTGGACAACAAAGGCAACGAATGGCGCCCCGTCAACATGCCCGAACAACTCAAGCACGAAGGCGAACAAGTAACGGTAGAAGCCAAAGAAGTGGATGAAATGTCGATTTTTATGTGGGGAACGCCCGTGAAAATTACTTCTTTTCAAACCATTACGCCTTAATAATGGTATAATGAAAATATTGTTGCCATAAAATTTTACATCTAAGCCTTAACAACACCTAAAACATGACACTCATTGAAAAAGTCCGGGAGATGATCGCAGAAGGGGAAACAGAACGATCATTAAAAGAATTATATGACTACGTTAAAGAAAATAACGCAGATGTAATAGACAAGTTAATAATGTTGCGAAGCCGGATGCAAACGCTGCAAAATTCCCTTCTGACCGGCACTATGAACGAACAAGATGCCTCCATAGAGCGCGCCAAAATCAACGAAGCTATTCTAAAGTTATTACCACAACTTACGCCGGAATATCTGGCGCAAGCCAGTCAAGCTAAAGCACCGGAACCTTTAAAAGCGCAGCCTCAAAAAAGTACGTCCCAAACGGGGTCCGGATCTACTCCATCCATTAAGCGCAGCATCCCTTATCTTGTTGGCGGTGCAGTACTGGGAATTATATTATTAATCATAATATTTTCTGGTGGGGATAGTTCATCAAGTAATGAAAATCTGGCGCAGCAGGAATCTACGACCGGTAGCACTTCGCAAGAACAGGAAAATACATTGCTTTCAAACGTTCTGGCTGATGGCGCTATTTGGGTATCCAATACCGGGAGCCCCATCTTTGGGTTTGAAAATGCCGAAACTTGCCATGAAATAGAGGGTGATAATATTCTATACACTTATAATGTAATTGATAACGATAATGCTACAGAATATATCGCTTTACATGACCCTTCCCGTAATATATACCTGTTAGTAGGAAAAACGACTGTTCAGGTTCAGAATGGAGGCGAGGATACCTGGAGTAATTTATACACCGGTGAATGGGTAATACCCGCTGACGAAGAGCAGTGATTTTTTTTTTTACAGATTGTTATTTACCTTTTTAGTGAATGTTAGTCACCAATTTTAATCCTTTTCCGGTTTTAGAAACAGAACGCCTCCTGCTGCGCCGAATTACACCCGACGATGCGGATGATCTTTTTATATTACGTGCCGATGAAAATATTATGCGTTTCATTCCCAGACCTTTAGCAAATACACGGGAAGATGTGCTGGAACTAATTCAGACTTTTGATGCAGGAATCAATCACAATGAATTAATCAACTGGGCAATTACATTCCGGGAGATAAACAGGTTAATCGGCACAATCGGATTTATCAGAATGCAGAAAGAAAATTATCGGGCGGAAGTGGGCTATATGTTACATTTTGATTATCAAAGGAAAGGAGTCATGCAAGAAGCTTTAGCAGTAGTTATTAAGTTTGGCTTTCAGGCAATGCAATTACATTCCATCGAAGCGGTCATTGATCCGGAAAATATTGCTTCGGCAAAGTTACTGGAGCGCAATCATTTCATCAAAGAGGGGCATTTTAAAGAAAATTGTTATTTCAATGATAAATTTCGGGATTCTGTTCATTACTCCCTTTTAACTCCATTATCCTAAAATTAAAAAAGGAAAGCAAAAATATAATATTTTTGCTTTCCTTTTTGTATGATCAATTCATTATTCATTTCTTCATTACCGCAGCACTTTCCACCAGGGCGACGGTTCCACGTGCGGCACTTTTAGTTGTTTTTTATTATCATTATATAATTGTACCGCAATTTGCGCCGCAATAGCCGCTTCTTCTTTGGCTCTTTCTTTTAATAATTCCGGTGTAAAATATTGTTTTACAAAATTCGTATCAAAATTACCAGTAATGAATGCCTTATGTTCCATTACAAATTTACCGAAAGGCAGGGTCGTCGCTACGCCTTTGATCTCGTACATACTAATGGCATCCAACATTCTACGAATCGCCGCATCCCGATTCACGCCCCACACTATTAATTTAGATAATAACGGATCATAATAAATCGGTACATCCATGCCTTCTTCGTAGCCGTCATCTACGCGAATATTTTCGCCGACCGGACGCTTATAAGTTGTTAATTTTCCAACATTTGGCAAGAAATTATCCAATGGATCTTCTGCCGTCACCCGCAATTCAATCGAATGCCCGTGAATGCTCAAATCCTCCTGTTTGATCGATAACACCTCACCCCGTGCAATGCGAATTTGTTGCTCCACCAAATCCAATCCCGTAATAAACTCAGTGACAGGGTGTTCCACCTGCAAACGGGTATTCATTTCGAGAAAATAAAAATTCAATTTATCATCCGCTAAAAATTCCACCGTACCGGCGCCCAAATAATTACAAGCCTTTGCCACCAGAACCGCCGCTTCGCCCATGCGCCGCCGCATGTCTTCGTCCACCACTGCCGAGGGGGCTTCCTCTACTACTTTTTGGTGCCGACGTTGGATACTACACTCGCGCTCAAAGAGATAGATCACATTGCCGTGCATATCCGCCAGCACCTGAATCTCGATGTGGCGCGGCGAAGTCACAAATTTTTCAATAAAAACCGAGCCATCGCCGAAGGATGAAGTCGCCTCGCTGATGGCGCGCTCCATTTGCTCCTGCAATTCCTCCTCGCGTTCCACCACGCGCATCCCTTTACCGCCGCCGCCCGCCGAGGCTTTGATGAGCACCGGATAGCCGACTTCTTTCGCAATTTGCTTGGCTTCGTTCACATCCGTCACCGAGTGATCGACGCCTGGCACCATGGGAATGTCGAATTTTTTCGCGGCTTCTTTGGCTGCCAATTTGCTACCCATCGTCTCAATCGCTTCCGGCGTCGGACCGATGAAAATAATGCCATTATCTTTGACCAACTGTGCAAATCCGGCATTTTCACTCAAAAAACCATAGCCTGGGTGAATGCCGTCCACCCCCAATTGCTTCGCCACTTCGATGATTTTGTCGCCACGCAGGTACGAATCCTTGGACGCAGGCGGACCAATGCACACCGCCTCATCCGCATAGCGCACGTGCAGCGCCTCGCGGTCGGCTTCGGAGTAAACAGCAACGGTCTTAATGCCCATTTTATGGGCAGTGCGCATCACGCGCAGGGCAATTTCGCCTCGATTGGCTACCAGAATTTTCTTCATGATTTTTCGATTTGACGGCTCAAAATAAGAATTTTGTTTGGAAGCATTCAATGATGGTATCAATCAATGAAGTGATTTTTGTCATTTGTTTGGTAATATCCATACTTGAGATAGTGCATAGAATATAAAATTTCCTTGATTGATTTTTGATTCGCGTAAAACAGTATTTTCTTCTAACTTTCTGTCAATAGTATGCTAAAAATAATGTTTTGTCTGTTCGTATCCAAAATTTGGCGATAAAAATTGTCTTTTCGTTGGGCGACATTGCATTTTGCTGTCCGAATTAAAATTTTTTATCACCCGATTAAATACATGATTATGAAAACCCGACTGCTCCTGGCAGCACTGTCTGTATGCTGCATTTGGACGACTACTTTTGCACAAAATTGGTATGCGGCGAGTACGCCGTCACTCACCGCGGAAATGTTGACAACCTACGAAGGATTTATTGCGTATCTACTTGACATTGAGTTTAATACTGCCGAAAAAACGAAATTGCGCCAGTTTGTACGTGGGTATTGGCAAACAGGTGACGCGGAAAAAATTCAGACGACCCTGAATATTCTTGAACTGTGTGAGCAATTTATGGCACGAGAGGCGGAAGAACGCGAACTGTTGCGGGTACAAATGTTGCCCAATATTCTGCTGGAAACTGCCAAGTACGCCAAGCAGGGCGACGCGGAGGCACAATTACTTTTGGATGCGTATTATCGCAATAATCCGCCGATTGCACCAGGAAATCCACCGCTGACGCGTGACATGGTCGATGCGTTTTTGAATGCCGATTATTTTGTACAAACCCAGATTTATAAAAAGAAAATGTCGCCGATGGACGCCAAAAACAAGGAAATTACATATAAAAAAGCGGCAGACGATTATAAAAAACTCACTGCTGAACAACAAAAACAGATTGCCGAATATTCCTTGAAATTTGGTGCCTTGCAAATTCAATGGAAAAATATGAGTCCGCAGGAGCGCCTGATGGCACAGGTGAATTACGGTGCAACCGATAACTTATCCTCGCAGGAAAAAATGCAGATTGCTCAGTTACAGCAGCAACTACGACATATGAGCAGTAACCACGCCATGAAAATGTTTACCAACGAATTGAATTTTATGCAGCAAAGTCAGCAAATGATTATGGGTAGCGCTCCGCGCTGGAATCCGGCGTGCAACTGCTACGAGCAGATCGGCGGTATTGTAACGGAATTTCGTTAAACTTAATTATTAAAATAGCACCATGTAGTACCCGGTTATTACATGGTGCTATATCAAATTAGTTTTATATAAATGTAATTTATAATAAAAGCAACGCTGCATGTCAAAGCTGGTCGTCAGAGGGCGTCTCCAACCCATTATCATTTAGTCCATCTAATAATTCCTGCGGTAAATGTTTCGACGTCTTCGCGCCCAGGGCTTTAATTTTTTCGGCTCTGCCTAATAAAGTATGCCCATATTTACGGGAATCAGTTAATTTATTCATGGCATCATGATAGGCGCCTTGTGCTGAATCGAGCCGTTGACCCAACAGGCGAAGGTCTTCTACAAAGTTGCATAATTTATCATATAATAAGCCGCTCTGCCGGGCAATTTCCATTACATTGTTTTTTTGTTTTTCCTGCTTCCAGAGGTACGACACCGTGCGCATGGTGGCGAGTAGGGTAGAGGTGGTAACAATCACAATATTACGGTCTAATGCATCTAAAAATAATTTATTATCATATTGGATGGCGGCGTTCAATGCCGGTTCAATCGGAACAAAGAGTAGTAAATAATCCGGTGAATTAATTTGATATAAATGCTGATAATTTTTACTACTCAGGTCTTTAATATGTTGGCGCAGACTATCGCAATGGGCTTTCAGGCAGCGTTGTTTTTCTACCTCATCATTGGCGCTATAAAATTGCTCATACGCTATTAATGAAACTTTTGAATCAAGTATAAGATGCTTATTGCCAGGTAATTCAATAATAAAATCAGGACGCTTTTGTTGTCCGTCTTCATCCAGAAAACTGGGCTGGGCGCGGTAGTGAATGTTTTTGGTTAAGCCCGCTTTTTCTAATAATAATTCGAGCCGAAATTCGCCCCAATCGCCCTGGGTTTTATTATCCCCTTTTAAAGCTGTCGCTAAATTATTTGCATCCTGGCTGAGTTGTTGATTGAGTTGCCGCAGGTTTTCAATCTCCGTTTTTAAAGAAATGCGGTCTTTGGCTTCGTCAATGAATTTTCGTTCAATCGAATCTTCAAAATCTTTAATTTTTTCGCGTAATGGATGTAATAAATCATTTAGTTGTTGCGTATTTTGATTTGTAAATTTCTGACTTTTCTCTTCTAACAATCTATTGGCAAGGTTTTCAAATTCAATTCGAGCTTGCTGTTGTAATTTTTCAACTTCCTGTTGCTGGTTATTTAGTTTTTCGTGTAAATATTTTAAATCCTGCTGAGCGGCGGTCAATTGCGCGGAGAGCGTCCGGATTTCCTCATTTTTTTCCTGCAAATCTTCTTTCTGGACATCAGCTTGCTGTTGTAAATTTTCGTGTAATTCGCGCAGCACATAACGATTTTCCACTTCCGATGGCGTCAAAATACCTCGCGTAAAACGCATTTTTGCGAACAACCAACCAAGGAGCCCGCCGATTAGCAAACCGAATAATAAATACAGGAACAGGATGCTTGCTGACATATTTGGTTTTTCTTTGTGTGTAAAATTGCACCATTCCCGTCAACTTGTCAACTTTTTAGTGGGATTTTAAAAACAAATTGGTTTTGTAAAATATTATACAGTATATAATATTATATTTTGATATTATATTTATAAACTTGGCATGTAAGTTTTTTTAAAAAATATTATGTTGTAAACTTTTGATAATAAGAGTTTTATAAAAAATATGCCTCGAAAATAGCGGAAATGTTTTGTTGTTAAAATTAAGAAAAGGGCTGAACAATTCCACATTTCATTCTTTCTCAAAAGATATTGACCAGAGAAATAATTTTATTAATCACCATAAACCGAATTAATTATGGCACAGAACGATCGTTATAATCGTCGGAACTGGGAAGAAAATGAGAGTAATGTTGGGTCGAGCTATGACCGTAACGAAAATTATTACAATCGCGACCGCGACTATGATGATGACCGCAATCGCAGTTACAACCGGGGTGGGAGTGGTCAGGAAAATTACAATTTAAATCGCGGCTATTCTAATCGCAATTATGGTAGCAGCCATGGTGGCGACCGGAATTACGGCGACCGCAACTGGCGGGATCGGGATGATTACAACCAGGGCGGCTGGGGCGGCAGTCAAAGTAGTGCCTGGGGAAATCAGGGTGGCTCTTCTGGCAATCGTAATTATGGCAGTTCAAATGATCGCAGTTGGCGCGATTATGATGAGTACAATCAGGGCAGCTGGGACAATCGGGGCGACTCTTCTTCCGGAAGTCGCAATTCTGGCAATCGTAGTTGGCAAGACAATGATGACTACAACCGTGGAGGTGGTTGGGGTAGTTCTTGGAGAAATCAAGGTAGCCAGAGCGGCTCTACTTACGGCAATCGTGGCTATGGTAACCAAAATGACCGTGGCTGGTGGGATCGCACCAAAGATGAAGTTTCTTCTTGGTTTGGAGACGACGAAGCAGAGCGTCGCCGTGAGCAGGATAGAAGAGAAGATTATCGTGGACGTGGTCCGAAAAATTATCGCCGCACCGATGATCGCATCAAGGAGGATGTAAATGATCGCTTGAGTGATGACTCTTTCCTGGACGCATCAGATATTGATGTAGAAGTAAATAATGGGGACGTCGTATTAAGTGGCACTGTACGCAACCGTCAGGCAAAACGCAGAGCAGAAGACCTGGCTGAAGCTGTTTCCGGTGTAAGCAATGTCGAAAACCGGCTACGTGTAAAGCAGGAAAATAGCTGGGTACTTCTTCTTATACCGGAAGCTCCGGGATGACCGGTGAAAGTGGCTCGACGAGTGCCTACTCTTCTGGTACGACTAGCGGTAATAAAAATAAGTGATTGCTGGGCTAGTACAATTCACAGGATAAAAAAGAGAAGGCTGGAGGGGGCATGCCCCCTCCAGCCTTGTTTTAATGAAATGATATTGGCTTATTCTACGACCACCATTTTCTTGGTAGCGTTGAATTCACCAGCT
>JBKBWT010000168.1:0-13722 GCA_046314415.1 Saprospiraceae bacterium | reverse complement strand
GTATTTACCAGAGTTGATGATCTCATCCGCCGCAGCCGCAGCTTTTGCCCATTCTGCTTTACCGGTATAAACTTGTGCATTCAGATACAAGTTTGCCAGTACTGCCTGTGCGGCATAATAGTTCATCCGACCATAGGTAGATTGATCTACATTTTTGCTCAGATTTGGCAGGTTTTGTACCAATTCTCTTTCTACGAATGCATATACTTCAGCACGGGTATTATTAGCAGGAGCAAATCCATCGGGTACGTCAAAACGATCCACAATCGGAACATTGCCATAGATATCCAACAACCACATATAGTAGAGTGCACGCAATGCTTTCAACTCAGAAACAAAAGCATCCTTACCGGCTACATCCAGGTTTTGGAATTGGAAAATCAAGCGGTTACAAGCATTAACACCACCATATAAGAAGGGCCAGGTATCTCTTACGTTATCTGTCTCTGGACCATAAGTGTGAAGATATAGTGCACGCCAGTTACCACCGTCATTCCAGTCGTTACCACGAGTAGGCACCACGATTTCATCAGAAGTTACCTCTTGTGCCGAAAAAATACTACCGTTGCCACCATATCCCCGTAAACTGGTGTAAGCGGCACCAAGCGCAGAGATAAATTCTTCTTCCGTTTTGAAGAAGTTATCTTCTGTTACCTGGCTGAATAATTCTTCATCCAAATCCGTACATGACTGGTTGAAGGACGCCACAAGTAGCAGCGTTGCCAGAACTTTTAAATAGTTATATAGTCTCATTGTTTACTAATTTAAAATTAAATAGAATTTGAGTTCGCTCAGAAGGTTAACTACAAAATTAAAAGTAAGTTTATAATTTTTCGTAATTTCTGAACGTTCAAAAAATGTTTGGAGCAGACACTTTTGCAAAAAAATGCCTACCCCTTTTATTCTTAGAATCCAACCTGCAAACCGAAAGTAAAAGCAGCCGTACGGTACCAAGAGTTACGACGGTCAATACCTGGTGCCAGCGGACCAAGATCACCCGCATTGTCTTCACCATCATCCGTCAGACGTGGTTCTGGATCAACCCCTTTGTAATTGGTAACGTAGAACAGACGCTCACCGGTCAGATACACTCTTATTCTGCTGAACGCCCCACCGCTTGGGAGTTTAAAGTTGTAACCCAACGTAGCGTTGTTCAAACGTATAAATGAAGCATTTTCTACGTGTAAGCTGGAGAATTTCGGTGCATCTTTCAATCTTACCAGGTTTTCATCATCCAAGGTAGAAGCCAGAATGTTGTAAGAACCGATTGCGTTCGGGGCTTCGTAGAAACCACGGAAAGAGTTGATCAGATCATGTCCGAAGAAACCATCAATAAACATCGTGAAATCTAAGTTACCAATATTGAAGGTGTTATTCCAGCCCAATTGTGCCTTTGGCAGACCATTACCGATAATTGCACGGTCTTTTGCGTCATCAATCTTACCATCGCCATCTGTGTCAACAAACAGCCAGGTACCTTCAGGAGAAACACCAGCGTACTGCAAGCCCAGAATTTGACCGATGGGTTTACCCTCTTCGATACGAATCAGCGGTGTACCGTTTTGACCCGGAGAACCGAAGCCGGAAACGTCGCGGATACCACCGAAGCTTAAATCACCTTGTGACAAGGATACAATCTTGTTTTCCAGGTAGTAAGTACCATTCAACCCCGTCGTCCAAGTAAACTTAGGCTTAGAGATAGGCGTATAGTTTACTACAAATTCCAAACCGGAGTTTCTCAATTCACCTACGTTGAAATAAGTACGGTCGAACAGGTTAGGTGGAACAGGTACGTTGAAGTTCAAAATCAAGTCTTGAGTCGTTGTCGTGAAAAAGTCAAACGAACCGGTTAACTTATAATCCATTAAAGCGAAGTCCAAACCAGCCGAGATATCGTTTTTCGTTTCCCACTTCAAATCCGGGTTAGGGTTACTTACCGGACCATAACTTGGAATCCATTTACCATTTACTAAGAAGTTACCGGTCGGTCCGAAGCGGCGCAGCGACAGGTAGCTTTCTCTAGGAATGTTACCCGTTACACCATAACCAACGCGAAGCTTCAGGTTATCTACACCACTGATGTCAAACAAGTTGCTCAACGTCACACCGGCACTCACTGCAGGGAAAAGACCCCAACGGTTGTCTTCACCAAAGCGCGAGGTACCTTCTCTACGCAAACTTGCCGTAACAAAGTAGTTATTGCTGAAATTCAAATTCAAACGACCGAAGAAAGCGATCAGGCGGTAGGTGTTCTTGTAACTTGACACATCTGCCAAACCGTTATCAAAATCCTGAGCCGCGCTAATATTATTGAATCCAAATGCATCGGTGAGGAAATTCCCCCCTTGCATGCGGAATCCATCAAAGGTAAATTCCTGGAAAGAATAACCACCCAATAGGCGCATTTCGAGACCGCCGAACGCTTGGTTATACTCAGCAGTACTCTCGAACAATTCGTACTCATCCTGATTGAATTCGCGCGTAGCAAGACCGTTGCGGTCAGCACCCACCCAGAAGCTGTTTTTGTCAAAATATTCACCCAGGTCACGCGTCTTACGCTCCCGTGAATAAGAAGCACTCAACGTCAAATTATCTAAAAGTTTGTAGTCACCACGCACATTCGCCAAAATAACGTTGCGTTTTACTTCATTTCTGTTTTGCTCTAAGATGGCAACTGGATTGTAGTAATCGAACAATGTCTGTTGGAAATAACCATCATAGCGAGCAGCAGAAGCATCAGTGCTGCGAACAGGCGCCGTCGGATTGTAAATCGTAGCATAACGGAAGGCTTCGTTGAAACCTAACTCCTCATTACGATTGGTAGTAGCTATGTTAAAAGAAAGCGACAAGCGATCTTTCAGCGCTTTTTGGGTTAAATTTAAACGTGCGTTCAACTGCTGGAAACCAGTGTTCATAGCGACACCTTGATTATCCCGGTAGTTGGCAGAGATACGATAGGCTGTTTTAGCCGTTCCTCCTGACAGGGCAAGGTTGTGCATGGTAGAGATACCGGTACGGGTAATCTCGTCAAACCAGTCGGTGCTGGAACCCAGGTCCGTTCCTTTGATAGAGCCATCAGGACCGCCCCGGAAGCTCCGATACTGATCAGCAGTGAGTACATCTACTTGATTGGATACTACTTCTGCCGTAGCAAAACCATTGTATTCAATGGTTGCTGTACCTTGAGCACCTCTCTTGGTGGTAATAATAATTACCCCGGATGCACCCCGCGTTCCGTAAATAGCAGCAGCCGAACCATCTTTCAATACGTCGATAGAAGAAATGTCATTCGGATCCACACTGTTCAGGTCAGCGCCAATCACTCCATCAATAATAACCAGTGGAGAGGTATTTGCACCTACCGTAGAGAGACCACGCAAACGAATCTGGAAGCTTTGGTTCGGGTTAGAACCCGGACGGGTAATTGCCAGACCCGCTACTTTACCTTGTAGCAACTGTGCCGGGTTCGACACGTTACCCTTGTTAAAATCTTCTTCCTTTACACTGGTGATGGCACTCGTTACTTCTCGCGAACGCTGCGTACCATAACCTACTACCACGATCTCCTCCAATGCCTGACCGGCAGAGAGCGCAATATCAATGGTATTGGAAGCGCCGATAGCCACACGCTGTGAGCTATAACCAGTATAAGAAAATTCCAATTCTGTAGCACCTTCCGGTACTTGTAGTGAGTAGGTACCATCAATATCTGTTGCCGTACCTGTGGTGGTACCAACCGCCAAGACGTTGGCACCGATAAGTGGATCGCCTGTTGCTGCATCCGTGATTTTTCCTGTGATGGTACGTTGCGCGAAAGCGGCACTTCCCAATACAAGAATCAGGACAACGAGCAACCATTTGGAGCAATAGTCGACTCTAAGTTTCATACATTACTTCGGTTTGGTTAAAAAAACTAAAGAAAATACGCATTTATATACCCCCGACAAAATGCCCGAGGCAAGAAATTAAGGTCAGCGTTTTCCGCGTTTCCTGTCACTCTTTCACTATTAGTTTTTGGTTTGATATAGACGTGGTAATACTAGCCGAAATTGACTAGGTGTTTTCTTTACACTTATTTCGACTCGTAAAAGTCTAAAATACATTCAAAAAAAACAAGAACAGGCAAAAATATTTTTTAAAGAAGTTTTAAATCAAAATTATATTGGGAATTATTAAGTTGCTCACATCGATTTTTTAGTTAATTCTTTTTCCTCTTCTACAACCTAAAAGCCTCACGTATAGTAAAATAGCATTGTTAATAGGTAAGTGCTGATGATTGATGACAAGAATCGCACTAAATCAGCATTAGAAAATCGGTTTTATGAGACAGACATATTATCAGAAAACATTAAGGACAAACTGATATTTTTGAACTGGCTCGTTTTTAACAATCGATCAATTGCAAATATTTAGAACCATAAAAATTTCAAGATAATTTTTCTACTTTCTTTATTGTAAAAAGAAAGTTAACTTTCAGACAAAAATACTGAAAAAAGCAGCAAAGACCAATAGAAAATTTTAAATTCACTCCCGACTATATGAATAAGATACCATTATTGACGGCACTATTTGCCTGCTGTATTGTCCTGACCGGTTATGCCCAATCTTTTGATGCTACCCTACGCAATGTAAAAAAGGTAGAAATCCCCTTTGAGTATGAGAATAATTTTATTGTTGTAAAAGTACTATTCAATGACATTTTTCCCTTAAAATTTATTTTTGACACCGGTGCCGAGCATACCATTCTGACGCAAAGAGAAATTACCGACCTCTTGCAAATCAACTACGAACGCCGCTTCGTGCTCGTGGGCGCGGATATGAGTACTGAACTATATGCTTACCTGGCGCGTGGCGTCAAGCTGACCCTTAATAATATGGTGGCAACCAATCGCTCGATTCTGGTATTGGATGAAGATTATTTTCGATTCGAGGAATACGGTGGTATCAATGTGCATGGCATTATTGGCGCGGATCTATTCCGGCGTTTCATTGTAAAAATCAATTACCAGCGTAGAATTATTACCCTCTATGACCCGAATTCTTATAGCCCTCCGAGCGGAAAAGTACAGGAGTTTCCCTTGGAATTACACCGTAATAAGCCTTATTTAATAGCTAGTACTTCGCTCACTGCTAGCAACAATATTAAAGCAAAATATTTGATTGATACCGGTGCCAGTATTTCATTGCTGCTGTACACCAATTCGCACCCGGCATTTAATCTTCCATCTAAATACATTCGCAGTAAAATCGGAATGGGGCTGGGCGGTTTTTTGCAAGGATTTATGGGCAGAGTTGAGCAATTGAGTATCGGTGAACATCAGTTGGAAGGAGTCATTACCAATTTTCAGGAATTATCGCCGGATGTAGATACCGCTTTTTTGAATAAACGCAATGGCATTATTGGCAATCAGATTTTGGACCGTTTTGAAATCACCATTGATTATATTAAAGGTAAACTGTATTTACAGCCTGAAAAAAGTTACCGCCGCAAGTTTCAATATGACAAAAGTGGCTTAATCATTGCTGCATCGGGCGTCAACCTCAACGTGTTTACCGTCGTGGATCTGATCGAAAACAGCCCTGCCGCCGAAGCAGGTATTCAGGTTGGAGATGAAATCAAAAATGTAAATGGATTTCCTACTACTTTTATGCATTTGGCAGATTTGACCCAAAGATTTCAGAAAAAAACCGGTAAAACGGTCAAACTAACGCTTAAACGCGGCGACCAGCGGCTGGTAAAACGTTTCCAACTGCGGGAATTGATTTAAAGCAGGCAGGATTTCATTTGAAATGAAACAGGCGTAAATTGATAATTTTTTAAAAGGGCTGTTGTGTATATGCTTGAGAATCCCTACCTTTGCAGACCATTTTGAAAAATCATTCAATTTATTAAAATTTAGCTCATGTTTGCAATCGTAACCATAGCTGGTCAGCAGTTCAAAGTTGAGGAAGGGCAAGAGCTCTTCGTCCACCAGCTAGAAGCCGAGGAAGGCGCTTCTGTATCTTTCGACCAGGTTTTGCTGGTAGAAAGAGGCGAAGGCGACATTACCCTTGGCAAGCCGGTGCTCAATGGAGCCAAAGTAACTGCTACCGTACTTGGTCGTCAGAAGGGAGATAAAGTGATTATCTTCAAAAAGAAAAGACGGAAAGGCTATAAGCTCAAAAAAGGACATCGTCAACGTTTTACGCTTATTAAAATTGATAGCATCGCTGTCTAAAAGAGGAGAAATAAGAAATGCGAAATGTGAAAAGCATTTCAAATCTCAAATTTCTAATTTTCAAATTTAAAAGAAATGGCACATAAAAAAGGGGAAGGTAGTACCCAAAATGGTCGCGATAGTAATCCTAAGAGATTAGGCGTCAAATTATATGGTGGTCAGTTTGCTAAAGCGGGCAATATCATTGTTCGTCAACGTGGAACCAAATTCTATGCCGGTGAAAACGTGTACATGGGTAAAGATTATACCCTGCACGCAGCTACCAGCGGTAAGGTTGTATTCAAAAAACAACGCTTGGATAGAACCTTCGTAAGTATTGTTCCATTGGAAGGGCAACCCGATGTAAAAGCTACATCCACAAGAACTGCTGGCGAATCCATGATTGTATCCGTTCCGACTGATGTAGTAGATGTAACGGAAGTGATCGAAACAGAAGTGCAAGCACCTTTGTCTATGACCGAATCACAGGCGGAAGAATTGGGAATTTCTGCTGCTGATACGCCGGAAGAAGCGGCTATCCACATTGAGCAATCAGCAGTGGATACCACGGTGGACGAAGAAACCGAGCGGGTCATCGAAGCATTGGAAGCCAGCCCGGCAGTTCCTGTAGAAGAAAAATCTACGCCCAAAGCAACGACTTCTGAAAAAATTACTTTACCTTCGGGTCAGAAGGTCACTAAGGATGATCTGAAAATCGTAGAAGGTATTGGTCCTAAGATCGAGGAGTTGTTCCACAATGCTGGCATTACAACTTGGGAACAGTTGGCGAATACCAGCGTTGATACCATGAAAGAAATCCTTGCTGAAGCAGGAAGTCGCTATCAAATGCATGATCCGGCTACCTGGGCAAAGCAAGCAGCACTAGCGGCAAACGGTCAGTGGGAAGAATTCGAGCAGTATCTGGATGCCCTCAAGGGTGGCAGAGCCGTAGCCGAAAACGAAGAATAATGAATTAGTTTTCATAGCTTTATGTTTTTCAGCCCTATCTTTTTTCATGAAGGATAGGGTTTTTGTTTTTTAGATACTTACTGCTTTACACTGCTTTAAATCTGTTCAAAAGATGCATCCGGTAACCACCCCTGCTCTCCATTTTGTAAAACAACTTTATGCCACTTGCCAATCTGATCCAGCAATTGTATCGTTGTACCCGCATGTAAGGTAAAAACCGCTTTACTGGCTTCATCCGGCGCACTGCGCAGCACAATTTCCTTTGCCTGTACTACTGCCCGGTTGCTATTTGCTATGGTTTGGTTGCGACTACCTGCCAAGGCAAAGGTCAACAAACTCAATACCAACAAGCTAAGTCCAGCGATGAAGCCTATTTTTTTGTACCGGCGTGCGCTTCCAAGCAGCCACAAGGTGAGTCCGGCTACGCTCAACCATACCAGTCCTATGGTCATTATCGACCAATACTGCGCTGACAACCAGCCACTTAAGCCATTCCACCAACGAGCTAAAAAGAACGTCGGCAGGGCATCAATCTCATCGGGTAACCGATCGCGCACCAAACTTAGATTATGCTGGATGTCCGTATCATTGGGGTCGAGCAACAGCGCTCGTTCATAATTGAGCACAGCTTTACCTAAATTGTTGGTTCTGTAATAACTATTGCCCAAATTATAATACAATGCCTCTGAATGATAGCCTTTTTGTAATAAGGCTTCGTACTGCTGAATAGCCCCAGCAAAATCATTTTGTTGGTAAGCTGCATTTGCGCTTGCCAGTTGCGCCGTCGGGTCAGCTGCCTGTAGCGCTATAACCAAAGCGCATAAGTAGCCGGTTAATAGTAGCTTTTGGTAACTCATCGCTTGCCTAAACTTGGTGGTGGTTGAAGATTTTCAAAAACCGTCAATACATCATCCGGCGACCGCGGACGAAGTCTGGTCTCCCAACGGAAGCCGGGCATTTTCAGCTCTTCATGATTGGCTTGCCGCATGGGTAATAAATCCGATTTGGGTTTTTCGTAAAACCGAATATTATCAATCTGGTTGTTCCCAAAATTCAATAACATCTCGCTGGCTACGGTTTTATTGACGCCCACATAGCCGCCTTTATCATCCAGTGCGTAATAAACGGCTTCGGCATTGCCTTCCACATTCATACGCCGCAACTCGGTGCTGTCAAAATACGCAGTGATGTTCCGACCTTTAATCTGGTTGAAAAAAACTTCATCGGGCGAGTTCACAATAAAAGCATTGTTGCGCAGCAGCACCCGGTCAATCCGTTCATTTTTTAGCAAGATATGCACCGTATCCGCCACAAACTGCGAAGTGTCCGACCACACGATCGGGTCTTTAAATAAGCGAAACGTGGAATCAGTGGTGATATAACTCAGCGAATCACAGACCGCCTGCAAATTCTTTTTGTATATCCGCACTTTATAATACGCGAACAGCGTACGTACCGTGTCATTCTTCAGGGTATCAATCGTTTGCGTTGCCAACAAAGTATCGGATGCAAGGTATAAAGAGTCGTGTTACGCTTTGGTAATGAGCAAAGGTCGCCCGTTTTTACCCCCCGTGGCTTTCAAATAATTGGTAGCACGATTATAATTGGCTTGTTCGGCCACAATCGTCAAATTGGCGGAAGTATCCTGCCACACCACATTACCTGAGGCGACACCCGTACCATTGATTTGCGTATAAGCCACCGCATCGGCTTCCAGAATCTGCGGGGGATCGCTGATGCGCGAACGCCCTTTGGTAGAATACAATTCGTTTTTGCGGTCGTAAATGATTTCTTCCGAAACGATATTCCGCGTTGAATCGCGGTAATTCGCATTGCCGGTCAGGTAATACTTGTCTTTGTTTTGCTCGTACCGGATCCGATCGGCTGTCGCGTTCTGATTTTCATCGGTAAAACGGGCGTTGCCGCGCAGTACGTACTCTTTTTTCTTCCCATTGTAATACATCGTATCCGCCACAGCCTCCTGCGTACCCCGCTGATACTGAGCATTTTTTCTGAATTCCGCCTCTTCCGTTTGGGTATTGTAATAACCCGCTTCACAATAAATCCGGCTGGTATCGGTCTTGATCAGGGTGGGTCCGAGGAAGAAAACCGTGCGACTTTTGGTATTAAATTTTAAAGTATCAGAACGCAAGTTGAACTGCGGATCAACGACCACCACGCTGTCGCGGAAATACACTTCATCGTTTTTCACATAATAATAGCCGCGCTTGCTGCTCAACTGCGTGGTGTTATTAGTCATCGTGGCACCGCTGAAATACGTGGCTGTTTTCGTACTTAAATCATAATTAAGTTGATTGGTAAATAACTTTTGCGAGCCATTTACCAAAGACACGTTGCCAAAAAGCGCCGCCTGCTTCGTATCGCCCCGGTATTTCAGAGAATCAGCAAAAGCGCTGGTGGTATCGCCTTGCTGAATGATTACATTGCCCATCGCGGTGACAAACAGGTTGTCTTCAATGATCGCCGAATCACAATACATGTAGATACTGTCTTGCTTCAACTCCACATGCCCGACGAACTTCTGCAAGGTTTTATTTTCCTCCTGAATAATATTAAAAAAATTATCCGCAAATTTTACATCCACCTTGCTCGCTTTATTGCTGGGCTGCTGCGCCAACACCGCACTGTTGATACCCCCTACCCACATGCTCAACAAGATCATCCACTGATATATTGGTCTGTTCCTCATTCGATTGCTTTGCTTTACCCTACCAATAACGCTTTTTTAGAACACTGGTTAATTAAGGAATTCTTAAATCCGGCTGCGCACTGCCCGTTTTTTGCGCGCTTAAAGATAGGGCTTTTTAATCGAGTAAAAAAGAGCGGCGCTTCGTCCGGCTAAACAACGCTTGCGGATTGCTATAACAATACATTTTTGTAGTTCCGAACTACTTGCTTCAAGTTCTGAACTAAAGTGTTGATGTTATCTAACTACTTTTTTGATGTTTTGAACTACTACCTACAAGTTCTGAACTAAAGCATTGAAGTTACCTAACTACTTCCTTGATATTCCGAACTAAAGCCTTGATGTTTTGAACTAAAGTGTCGAAGTTACCCAACTACTTCCTTGATGTTTTGAACTAAAACGTTGATGTTCCGAACTAAAGTGTTGATGTTTCGAACTAAAGCTTTGATGTTTTGAACTACTACCTACAAGTTCTGAACTAAAGCATTGAAATTTTGAACTAAAGCATTGAAGTTATCTAACTACTTCCTTGATGTTCTGAACTAAAGTGTTGATGTTTTGAACTAAAGTGTTGAAGTTACCCAACTACTTCCTTTAAGTTCCGAACTAAAGCCTCGATGTTCTGAACTAAAGCATTGAAGTTACCTAACTACTTCCTTGATGTTTTGAACTAAAGTGTTGAAGTTACCCAACTACTTCTTTGAAGTTCTGAACTAAAAGCTTGATGTTCAGAACTAAAAATAAAAAGGATTAGGAAACCGTACAGTTTCCTAATCCTTTTGCAAAATGACCTGGTGAGTGAATCAAAATTTAACCCACTCTATCTCTGAAAAACACTTATTGAGTCGAAACCAGCTTACCAAAGGTAGTACCCCTTTCCGTTGTAATCGGGTAGAAATAAATTTCACCATCGGCCTTATCAGGACTGAATAGCACATCCTGGGTAACATTTGCAGCTACTTTTCCTTTAAAGAGCGTGGTAATTTGTTGACCAGCCGTGTTGAACACATCAATTGTCACCTGGCTATCATACGCCACGACAAAACGAATGGTAGTTGACTGCGTAAAAGGATTGGGGAAGGCAATCACATCCAGTTCTGTATGGATATTCAATTTAGGACCTTCCTCCTTGCTATTCAAGTTGGACAAAGGAGTTGTACAATGTGGCGGACCGACTAAACCGTTGTTGAAAAGATCAATTTTATTAGCAAGTGCAGTCCACTCTGCGCGGGCGCTACCTCTAAGTCTGGCAGCATAAGCCTGATCGTACGTACACAGTAAATTTGCTGCTTTATCAAATTCTGCCTGAATACTTTCCACACTGGCTTCAGCACAAACTTTGTTCAGATAAGCAGCGGCATAAGCACGTGCTAAAATTACCCAAGGATTATTCCCATTCCCTGCCACTGCTTTCAGCGGATTTCCGACACAAGGAATATTTTCGACACAAATATCCTCGGCGTGATTTTTCCAATAGCCAGGCGTATAGGTACAGCCCCCGCTAGGTGGAATACAAGAAATGCTGAGTTCGCAAGTGCCGGTGTTGTTGCATTCATCCGTCACGCTGAAGGTTACCGTCAGACTACCTGCAATGGGTGTTCCCGGAGCCGGGTTTTGTACCACTGTGATTTTATTAGCAGCAGAACAATTATCGGACTTACTTAAAGAGCCGCGCAGATCAGGCATTACATCTACCCCACAGGTCAGTGTCGGAATAGTACCTGTATAGACACACGTGGGTGCTTCTGTATCTACCTTCCAGGTAAACGTTTGGGTACACGTCCTTTCATTGTCACAATTATCAATGGCATAGTATTCATGCGTCACCGTCCAGTTACAGCCATTGTTGGTGGGTATGCCTTCGCGGACGCCCATTTCCTGCAAGCCACAGTTATCCGTCCATTGTGCCGCGCCGGGCGCATAGGCTGAGGCATCAGGATTGCAACCTAAATTACCACCTGCCGGACAAGATACGATTTGTGGGTCTTCCGTATCTGCCGTCCAGGTAAAGGTTTGGGTGCAAGTCGCTTCATTTCCACAATTGTCAATGGCATAGTATTCGTGCGTCACCGTCCAGTTACAGCCAATCCGCGTTGGTGTACCTGCACGAACCCCCTTGTTTTTTATACCACAATTGTCAGTCCAGGTCGCAGTAGCAGGTGCATAGGCAGCAGCGCTTGGGTTACAACCTAGTTCTCCCCCAACTGGACAAGACACTAGTTGTGGATCTTCCGTATCTTGTGTCCAGGTAAAGGTTTGTGTACAAGTGTTTTCATTGCCCACCTCGTCAATGGCATAGTATTCATGCGTGACCGTCCATTCGCAGCCATCGTTGCTTGGCGTACCTGCACGAACGCCTTCTTCAGCGATTGTTCCACAGGCATCATCCCACACGGCAGCAGTCGGTGCATATTCCGAAGGATCTGGATTGCAACCTAAGTCTCCCCCGTCTGGACAATCGATCAAGGTAGGTGCTCCTCCGTCCACTATCCAAGTAAAGGTCTGGGTACAGGTGGCTTCATTGTTACAATTGTCAATGGCATAGTATTCGTGAGTGACCGTCCATTCGCAGCCATCATTGGTGGGTGTACCCGGTCGAACGCCAGTTCGTTTCAAACCACAATTATCACTCCATTGTGCCGTGCCAGGCGCATACGCCGTAGGAGCCGGATTGAATCCTAAGTCGCCACCTGCCGGGCAAGCAACAACGGTTGGGTTTTGGGTATCCACTGTCCAGGTAAAAGTCTGGGTGCAAGTGCTTTCGTTGCCAGCTTCGTCTTTTGCATAGTACTGATGAGTGACCATCCAGGTGCAACCGTTATTGGTAGGTGTACCTTCCCGAACGCCTTCTTCTGCTATTGTTCCACATTCATCATCCCAGTCTGCATCAGTAGGTGCGTACTCAGAAGGATCTGGGTTACAACCTAAATTTCCGCCTGCCGGACAAGATACCAATGTAGGTTGGCTTCCATCTACTTGCCAGGTAAAGGTCTGGGTGCAAGTGGCTTCATTATTGCAATTATCAATTGCATAATATTCATGCGTCACCGTCCAATTACAGCCATCATTGGTGGGTGTACCGGGGCGGACACCGGTTTGTTTCAAACCACAATTATCACTCCACTGTGCTGTGCCAGGCGCGTATGCAGCCGGAGCTGGATTGAATCCTAAATCGCCACCTGCCGGGCAATTTTGTAGCACTGGATCCTGCGTATCTATGGTCCAGGTGAAGGTTTTCGTGCAAGTGCTTTCATTATCACAATTATCAATGGCATAGTATTCATGCGTCACCGTCCAGTTACAGCCGTTACTAGTCGGTGTTCCTTCCCGCACACCCGTTTCCTTCAATCCACAGTTATCCGTCCATTGTGCAGTAGTGGGGGCATATTCGGACGCATCAGGATTACAACCTAAATTACTTCCTGCCGGACAAGATACCAACTGTGGGTCTTCGGTATCAATCGTCCAGGTGAAGGTTTGGGTGCAAGTGGCTTCATTGTTGCAATTGTCAATCGCATTGTATTCGTGGGTGACCGTCCATTCGCAGCCATCGTTGCTTGGCGTACCTGCGCGAACGCCTTCTTCAGCGATTGTTCCACATTCATCATCCCACACAGCAGCGGTCGGTGCATATTCCGAAGGATCTGGATTGCAACCTAAGTCTCCACCATCTGGACAATCAATCAAGGTAGGTGCTCCTCCGTCCACTATCCAAGTAAAGGTCTGGGTACAAGTGGCTTCATTGTTACAATTGTCAATGGCATAGTATTCGTGAGTGACCGTCCATTCGCAGCCATCATTGGTGGGTGTACCCGGTCGAACGCCAGTTCGTTTCAAACCACAATTATC
>JBKBWT010000167.1:0-13741 GCA_046314415.1 Saprospiraceae bacterium | reverse complement strand
AAAGCAAAAGGGCTGCGGCAATGCCGCAGCCCTTTTTTGTTTAAGCCGCCACGTCAAACTTTTAAGGAAGCAATGTCAGGTATTTGGCAATTGTTTTGACCAATATGTAAGAGGTTGTTTAAAATGATACGAGCATTTTATTTTAACCACTAAGCGCACGCAGCACACTAAGCATATTAAGGCAGCAGCACGCCGCTGGATGTTGGATAGCATTAAACCAGCCTAACAAATCTCAGTGGGCTAAGTGAACTGAGTGGTGAAATTTAAACAATTTTCAAGCCCTATGGGGCTGTTTTTCTCTATGCTTTACGCTATTTTAAACTTTGATAAACCGCTACACCAAATTTTTGCTGCAATTCGCCCCAGGCAGGAGGCGCATTGAATTGTTGAGACATCAGCACGGCTATGAGTTGGGCTTGAGGATCAACCCAGTACGTGGTAGCGAAAGCGCCGCCCCAATAATAGGTGCCGGGGTTATAAATTTCGTCGGCGGCGGCTTCGGCAGTGATGCCAAATCCCAATCCGAAATGAAAATTGCCCCCCAGATTGCCAATCTGATTGGTGGTCATCATGGCTACACTGCGCGGCGAGAGCAGGGTGACGCCATTGTAGGTGCCTTTATTGAGCAGCATTTGTAAAAAGATGCCGTAGTCCAAGGCGGTAGAAGCCAGACCGCCGCCACCGGAGAAGTAACGTTTGGTTTTGTTGGGAAAATCGGCGGGGATGTCAAAAATACCGGGAAATTTTACCCATTTACCTAAGGAATCGAGGGTATAGACTTCGGTTAAACGCTGGTGTTTGGAAACCGGCAGGTTAAAATAAGTATCTTTCATGCCTAGAGGGGTAAAGATGCGCTTCTGAAAGAAGGTTTCGAGGTCCATACCGCTCACTACTTCGATCACATGACCAAGTACGTCAGTGCTAAGGCTATAATTATAGCGCGTACCAGGCTGGTATTCAAGCGGGAGCTTGCCTAGACGCTGCATAGTTTCGCTGATGTCGGCGTGCATTTCGCCCACTCCGGAAGGAATGCCGTGTTTGTAATAAATGGCTTGCATGCGGGGGCTACCAATCAAGGCGTAACCCAGCCCGGAGGTGTGGGTGAGCAGGTCTTTGATGGTAATTTCCCGCCGGGCGGGCACGGTGGTGTAGGTGGTGTCCTTTTCGTTGTACTGATCGAGCACTACGGGATTTTTGAATGCAGGAATGTACTTTGACACAGGGTCGTTGAGCAACAGTTTGCCTTCTTCAATGAGCAGCATAATGCCTACGCTGGTAATGGCTTTGGTTTGCGACGCAATACGGAAAATGCCGTCTTTGGGCATGGTTCTTTTGGTTGCCACATCGTCCATGCCGTAGCCCTGGTGTTTGATTACTTGCCCATCTTTAATAATAAGCGCTACCGCACCGACGATTTTTTGCTCCTTGATGTAATTATTCAGCAGTTCATCGACGCGTTTGAGGCGCTCGTAATTGACGGTGGGATTGGGTTTTACAGGTGCCGTTTGAATGGTTTGGGCGTGAACGCCAATTAACGTGATGAACAGTACAAAAAATAAGCTGATCTTTTTCATTAACCTCATGGTGGTTTAGGATTTGGTTTAAGTTAGAAGAAAATGCCGGGAAGCGTTTGGATACCTGCGGAAAGATAGGAAACTTGAAGCAAAATAAAATAGAACGGGTGGCACATTTTAGCGCTGTGCCACCCGTTGGCATTAAAATACAAAGGTCATAATGGAGTGTGGTAAACTGCTGGTTTCGGCAGCTTTGCCTTTAATCCACAGCCGGTAATCTACTTTGGTATCACCGAGGTTTAAAACGACCACTGCGATGGTTCCGTCCGGATTTTGGAAGGCGGTGGTTTGCAATTGGTCGCGGTTCGAGGAACTGATGATGCGTTTGGCACCGGGTTTGATAAATTTAGAAAAGTGCCCGATGTAATAATAGGAATTCATGTAGTACAATTTCCCGTTGCGGGTATCGCCGTGGATGGGAGCGAAGCAAAAGTTCTTTACGTGGTTAGGTCCGCCGGTCTCGTCGAGGAGGATGTTCCAATCGGTCCAGCCTACTGCGCCGTTGTTAAAGTCGTTGACCATGCTTTTGCCGTATTGCTCGCCCCATTGCCATTGGTAAACGTTGTCCAGATTAAATGGATAGGTGCAACCTTCGGTGAAGAGCAGCTTCTTATCAGGAAAACTCTCCTGCACGCGTTTGACGTTTTCAAAATTATCGGGTGCGTACCAGTGGAAGCCAACGCCCCAGACAAATTTGGCAGCTACGGGGTCATTGAGTACAGTGCTGGCGCGCTGGTACATTAAATCCCGATTGTGATCCCACACGATGAGTTTCTTATTGCTCAGCCCGGCTTTGGCAAGGGTAGGTCCGAGGAAGAGTTTGACAAAATCACGCTCGTCTTCATCGGTAAAAATGCAGGATTCCCAGGTTTGGGTTGCCATGGGTTCGTTTTGCACGGTCAGACCCCAAATGGGAATGCCCAGTTGTTCGTAGGCTTTGATAAATTTGACGAAATAATTTGCCCAGACCTGGCGGTGTTCCGGCTTGAGTTTGCCGCCGCGCAGCATATTGTTGTTGGTTTTCATCCAGGCAGGCGGACTCCAGGGGCTGGCGTACAGCGTGAGTTTGCCACCGGCTTGCGCCATGGCTGCTTTGATGAGTGGAATGCGGAATTGTTCGTCGTGCTTGACGCTGAAGCTTTTCAGTTCCGTGTCATTGTCGTTCACATAGGTATAACTGCCGCTCGAAAAATCACAACTGTAGATGTTGGTGCGCGCCAGGGTGTAGCCAATGCCTTCTTTGGGATCGTAATAGGCTTTTAAAATCTCCGCTTGTTTGTCTTTGGGCAGTTTGTAAAACGTTTCAGCGGAAGCGTCGGTAATAGCGCCGCCAATGCCCAGGAAAGTTTGAAACGTGTGCGTCGGATCGATAAAAATGCAGGGCTGGGTTTCAAGCGGTTGTCCAAAGTCGGTAAATTCCAGGGTACCGGTTGGGCTCAAACGGTAGTCGGTTTTATCCGCTGTGGTATAAACGCTTACTTTTTTGCCTGTAAGGGAGAAAACTTTGTTCTGAGCGGTGGCGGCATTCCCCAGGAGGAGCAGTAGCGCCAGTAGCAAGTAGTATTTCATGTTTGATGTTTGTTTAGTTTGTTTCCTATTGCAGTGCCAATTGGCAGCTCAGGCAATGTCAAGGTGCCTGTACGCGGGTTCAATTTACAGGAGAAGACAGGAAAGCAGGAATGACAAAAGTCTTGGAAAAGGGATTTTGGGGAGAACTTTTTGCAACACCAGTTTTGCAGTAAGGATAGCGCCTCAAGTATTCATATTTACACAAAATGCTCAGGAAAACTTACCAGACGTCCTCCGCAGGGAAAGGTCGTCCGGCAAGTAACAAGTTTAAATCATCATGCGTCGTAATTCAAGCGGTAAGTGAGCAGTAGCACGCCCGAATCGTAGGTTTTGGTGTCCAATAAGGTCAATGGCAAGGTCGCAAAGGGTGATTGCGAAGCGAATAAGGGAATTCCTTTGCCAAAAAGGACCGGATTGAGCTTGATGATGAGTTCATCAATCAGGCGGTTTTCCAGCAAAAAGCCCGCAAAGGCAGCTCCACCGCAGCAGTAAATAGCCGTGCCCTCGGTTTGCTTCAATTGGTGCAGGAATTCGAGTTCCCGGTCGCGCACGACGTGGACTTTTGGATTCGGCGCTTTGTCAAAATGCAAGGTTTTAGAAAAAATGTAATGCTCCATGTGCGGGTAAGGCGCGTCGCCGGGCTGCATACCGTATTGATAACCAAACTCGTAAGTGCCCTTGCCCATGATAACGGTGTCGTAATGCTGTAAATGATTCAGGTAATCGCCGATATGATCCCCTTCAGGCAGAAAGCCGGCAATGGAATGGTCTTCTTGCGCGATGAAACAATCGAGGGTCGTCGCTACGTGATAGACGATCTTTCGCATAAACAATGATTTTTACGGGTGAAGAAATGAAGGTGCCAATTGGCTCATTTACAGGTAGCCGAATCAGCGCAAAATGCTTAAAAGAAGTTGGGAAAAAGTTAACTAGATCATGGCAGTAAAGAATATTGCAGGTTTGTTGAATAAAACTTGCCTTGTAAATGGCAGGAAGGGAAATTTAGTTCCCAATGAGGGTATTTTTTTTGAGCATTTTGGTGGCAATTAATTGCTCGAAGGCAGCAAAGCGCCGATCGAGGGTGTTTTTCAGCGCCGTTTTGACGGTATTTTCCTCAATGAAACTGTGGGTAATGCTATTGTAAACGAATTGCTTAATGTGTGCGTAGGAAATGCTCGGATAGCGATGCGCCAGCAAGACAAATTGTTCGGTAAGACTGCTACGCAATACGCCCGCATCATCGGTACTGATGACAAGGGGCACGCCTGCCTCCTGGTAGAGTAAAATAGGATGCCGGTCGTCTTTCACGCGGAGGATAAATTCGTTACTGGTGAGGTTGATTTCTACGGCGATGTTATTCGTACGCATCAAATCCAACAAGGTATAGACATCAGCTTCGTACGGCAAGTCCACGCCATGCCCGATGCGGTGCGCGCCTGCTATTTTTACAGCTGCATTGATATGCCAGGTCAGCTCTTCGGAAGGCACCAGCCCCAGGGTGAGTTCGCCGGCGTGCATGGCGTATTGTACCTGCGGAAATTGTTGGTGGCAGAATTTAAAAAATTGCATGTGGAGCCAATAATCCTGCATGGCAATGGGATTGTCTTCGGGTGCAACGATGTTTACGCCCACGATCAAAGGGCTACTTTCGGCAGCGAGAAAGCCGGTGAGGAGCCGACTGAAAACCAGCACGGGAGGTACGACCCGAATCGTATGCATCTGGTAACGCAGGGTAAAGGTGGTATCGTCAAGTTGCAGGGAGCGATGCAAAGCTTCGAGTTCCTGAGTGTAGTCGAGCACACATTGGCGCACTTCGGGGGTTAGCAACTGGCGAAAGAGGCTTTGCAGGGTATCCTGGGTTGCCGCTTCATTCCGATCGCTTTGTAATTTGCGCAGTAAGCTATTGTAGGCGTTCAGCAGGGAGATGTTGACGCTGCAAGACGGGCTGCCGCGCATCGTTTCGATGTATTGGACGTGTTCGGCTTGGGCACGTTTTTTGAGTTCGAGTAAACCCGTTTGTAAAATATGGGTACTGGCAACGCTGAAGGAATCGAAAGTGGCAAAAAAGTGTTCGTCGGAAGCACTTTCTTCCTGAATAAAGTCCTTTACCGACCAGAGGCGCAGCAGGCGTTGGCGATAGTACAGCAGTTGATTGTTTTTTTGCAGTGTAGAAAAGCGCACCCAGTTAGGATCGTTGGCAGGAGCCTTCGGGCTGTCTTTTACTTCGAGCGTTTGGCGGTGCAGCCAGTAATCGCGTTGAATGGCTTCATTCACAAAGGTTTCGGTGTAAACCGAACCGCTGAAATGATGGTGCAGATCGCCGCCTTTGGGCATCTGTTGAAAGAAAGCGGTGAGGGCAGCCCGGTTTTGCCGGATGGAATCGAGGTAAAGCGTGGTCGTTTGTTCGGGTGAAATGGGCGTTTGGGCAACAGCTAGCGTTGAAAAGCAGAAGAGCAGGAAGCTACTGAAAATGGGTTTCATGTGGCGGTAAAATTTGCTCTAAGATACAGCGCTATTTGAAATATGAGAGGAGAGATTTGAAATGTGAGATTAAGAAATTTTCACATTTCAAATCTCAAATCTCGCATTTTACCTGAGGTCTTCTACGTGGAAGCCGGGATATTTGGCTTTGTCAAAAGTGAAGTAACTGGCAGCGAACGTTTTATTCGGCGTCAATTGGGTAATGGTCATCGTGAAACGCGATCCATCTTTACCAAAAGCCTTTACAGTGGCTACTTCATTGGTTTTCTTATCCACTTCCATGCGGAGCTTGGAATAATCGAAGTTTTTATCCAGCGGTTTGAATTCAATTTGCTGTAATATTTTACCGCCCTGGGCAATTTCATTTACCAGCACGTAAGCAAATTTGCCTTTATTATAAAAATTGAATAATGTTTCGGGAGAAAGCAGGTTTTCGTCTTCACCGGGTTCGGGCATGGGGTTGATTTGTACCTCTTTATTGGCGGGCAGAATGAGCCAGATCGCCGAGCCATCGCTGATGACGGACTGAGCAGGCATTTCCACGCGATATTTTTTACCCTGGCGCGCTACCTTGCCTTTCTGGGTTTGTTTGGGTTGCTCCGGGAATTCCATATCGAGTGTGAACGCCATTTCCATGGAGTTGTAGCCCTCATATTTCTTGCGCACTTTGTCGAGAATGGCTTTCGCTTTAGGGTCTGAATCGGAGGCTTTATTATAATCTTTGGTCGCTTTGGGCGCCTGTGCAAACGCTCCAATACTGAATATACTTACGAATAAAAACAAAAAAAACTGCTTCATTGAATCATGATTTAATTAAACAAGACATCTAACGAGTGTAACAACGTTTTATTGACCAAAAAGCTTTGTGAAACGTCGGTTTAACAAAAATTTATTACCGGCTCCAAGGAAGGTACGCCTTTTTACAAATACTTTTATCTTTTATTCATTTATATCATATTTTGCCTTCTTTATTTACTTTTTTATTATACAGCAACCGAGACGCTCCTGCTGAACACCATTTTGTTCTTGCCGTTTTACGAAAAAATACGAACAGAAATTATGACAACAGCGGAAGTTTTGGAAATTGTTTATACGGCGAATGATTGCCCCGGATACATTCGGCAGAAACGCGGCAAAGGCTTTACTTACCAGGATGAGAATGGCAATAAAATAACGGATGCGGAAACCTTGCAACGCATTGAAAATCTGGTGATTCCGCCGAATTGGGAAAACGTGTGGATTTGTTCGCTGCCCAACGGACATATTCAGGCGCACGGGCGCGACGAAAAAGGGCGCAAGCAATACATTTATCATACCGAATTTCGCAAAACACGCCAAAATGAAAAGTTTGGTAAAATGGTCGAATTTGCGCACCTGCTGCCCAAAATTCGTGCGGTGACGGATGAACATCTGAATAAACGTAATTGGACCAAGGAAAAAATGCTGGCGCTGGTGGTACAAATATTAGACGAATGCCCCATGCGTATCGGCAATACTTATTACCGGGATACGAATAACACCTTCGGACTGACCACTTTACGACGCAAACATGTTGATTTTAAAGGGAATAGCGTTGTTTTTACATTCGTGGGTAAAAGTAATAAGCAACATGTAAAGGAATTGCAAAATAAAAGACTGGCAAAATTGGTAAAACAATCTTCAGAATTACCTGGGCATGAGCTGTTTAGATATTACGATGAAACTGGTAAAATGCAAGCCCTAAGCAGCCATGATGTCAATCAATATTTATATGATATTACCGGCGCTAAAATAAGCAGTAAAGATTTTCGTACCTGGGGCGGCACGAGTCTGGCGGTCTATTGGTACCCGATTGTGCTGGAAGAAATGGCGGCATCCAAGTCGCGCGGCAAAGTCGTGAATCAGGTGATTAAAAAAGTGGCAAATTCGCTGGGCAATACAACGACTGTTTGTCGGGAATATTATATTCATCCCACTGTTTTAGAAGCAGTTACAAATGAGACTTTACCCTCCTGGAAAGATGAAAATAACATTCCCAAGGACATTGCACCGCCCGAAATACAACAGGCATTAAAGCAGTATGAATTGCTGACATTGAAAGTGTTACAAATGTGAGATATGAAATGTGAAATGTGAGATATGAGGTGTAAAAATTAAAATAATAAAATCCTTACTAAATATTTAAGATTTAGCAGATCTGGTACCGTTTAAAAATAATATTATCGAAAGAATGCTAATTAATAGTATTATATTTGCGGTGTAAGCACTGAAAACATAATAAGTCGTTATTACCATGATTAACCGTGATCACCCGTTTTTTGCGAATAAGCAAGAATTAGCCAACAGTCTTTCCCATGCATTGGGCATTATTTTTGGTATTGCCGGCGTACCTTTACTCATCATCCAAGCCTGGAAAACCGGCAATCAGGGTGCCATTGTGGGCAGCATTGTGTACGGCATTAGCTTTCTGATGGTTTTTGTTACATCCACTCTATATCATAGTTTTCAGGAGCCGCGCCTCAAATTTATACTCCGCAAGCTCGATCATATCAGCATTTACTTTTTAATCGCCGGAAGTTATACCCCCTTCGTATTATTATATGTATATAATGATACCGGCATCACCATTCTCAGCATTCTGTGGGCACTTACGCTGCTAGGCACTATTTTCAAGGTCTGGTTCACCGGCAAATTCGATTTATTATCCACCATTATTTATTTACTCATGGGTTGGATGTTGATATTCGCCGGCAAAACATTTTTCGTTAGTTTACCGGCACCCATCCTGACATTAATCGCCGTAGGCGGATTATTATATACGGCAGGCGTTTTATTTTATTTATGGGAGCGCTATCATTATCATCATGCCGTGTGGCATTTGTTTGTGCTGGCGGCGGGCATTTGTCATTTTGTGGCGGTGTGGCTGGCGGTAGGCATATAATATTTAATTAAAATTGCATATTATATTCTATCCCCGACTTTATATCATAAAATCGGGGATACTCCGGCATCAGGCGCTGGTGGTAGCCTGCATGCTTCCCACTTTTTCCAGCGATAGCCAGGTCCACACTGCACCCGCATAATCCAATGCTGCAAACAGCAGGATAGCAGTGCCCACCTTCCCAATCAGCATCATAAGTACCATAAAAGTACCCGCGAATAAACGCATCCATACGGTCCAGCGGTACAAGGGCTTCAGCCGCTCACGCGCCGTTACTAAATAATATCCGCCAATAATAAATGCCAGGAGTCCCACGAATCGTATCCATACATCATCGCCATAAGGCAGTTGGAAAGTATCCAGAATAAAAGTAGGCATGATCATAAAGCCAGCACCAGGTGCCAGGATCAGGTACAACCCAAAGATAAAAAGGCTTCTTTCAGCTTTTCCCATGATAATTAGGTGTTTAGAGTTTAATAAATTATAATATGATGACTGATTATAAGATTGCCTCGATTTGGGCAGGGGAAATGTAAAAAAGTAGCAGTTGCAAGACATCCTAAGGCTTTGCGCCGGAATCATATGCGAATGTATATTTTTGTATTGATATTTCAAAATGAGTGGATTAGAAAATAAGCCGTGCGCTTAATTATTATAATTTGTAATAAAAAGTCATAATAATGTAATAACTATAACAAGCGATTATTTGCGGTTGGATTTTACAAAATGGGGACATGCTGATAGATTAAGGGAAAAGTCCTGCCTGAATTAAATCCAATCTTTCCAATACTCGATTAACATCATTTAAATTTAGCAATTTAATGGTCGCTGCGCCAACATCTGTTTTAGGCAAAATTAGCCCTTCTGAGACTTCAAAATGATCAAACCAGTGCTGTTTGCGTGGGTGAAACAATCTAATTACTTGATTTTCATCCTCTAAAATGGTACCAATGTCGCTTCCTTTGTTACTATTACAAATAGGGCAAGAAAACGCAAGATTTTCCAGCACCGTTAAGCCTCCATGCTTAATACTAATAATATGATCGATTTGATATTTGATAAAAGAATCTGCTTCGGGGCGGCGGCAATACTCGCAACGATAGGCTGCCAGGTGTGCTACTTCTATTCGTAAGAATTCTGGGATGTATCGGCTCATGCAGCAGTTTGTGATAATAAGAGCCGCGCCCGCGACTTCGCCAATCTTACAATGTGCTCCAAAATAAAATAATGATCCAATTCTTCCGCTTCCATCGAAGATAATCCTTCTTCTTTTTGCTTCTCCAACAGTGCCTCTACGCGCTGCTGAATGTCCTCCGGCGCATGGAAATCCAAGACCTTCTGCGGGTCTAGTGATGCCATAAATTCGGCAAGGCTATCGTAGATATTTTGATATGCAATCATCGGCAGTGGTTTTGTACAAAAATAAGGATTTTGCGGGGGAAATGCTAATGCTATTTAATTTTCAATTTTGCTAAATTTCCCGTTAACTATTTCAAAATCTTCAGAATGAATCATTTTCAGCCAATATTCTACTGCAAATTGAAGTGGTTTGTTGTCACTCACGCACGTCCTGCACATTCTAATTTCCGAATTTCGTTCTAGTAAATATTCTGTAATTTTATTTTCATCTTCAGTTAAAGAAACACCTCGATCTTTTAATGCCATTAAACCAATCACCCCATACGCCTGAATTTCCGGTATAATAGATCGTATAAATATATTGAGTGGCTTTTTATTCACAGTTTCAATACTTTGTAACATTATTTTAGCTTCATCAGAATAATAACTCGCGCCGTTGCCGCAAGCGATCGCTAGCCTTTGCCATTTACTAAAAGCTTTTTTCAAATCAGCATATGTAAGATTGGCATAATAAAAAGAATTATGAGTATTTAAATAATCTAATAAATAAGGTTGATTCTCGTGGAATATAATAAAATCGGTGTAAGGATTGATTACACCAAATTTAATAGAATCATTATTTATTAAGCAAGTTACATTTAATGTACTAAATTTCGTTGAATCTATATAATATACTCGAGTCTCTACTTTCTTCATACCTAAGTCTAGATCAGTAATCCATAGATTGCCTCCCGCACCTTTTGCCGGTGCATAATCTAATAAATCTTCTAAAGTATTACATGCTTTTAATGTTTTCATTACATCTTCTAGGTTATTACCGGCGGCGCATATTTCTGTATTTATAAAAGTTTTTTTTATAACCGTTTGAATTATTACATTTGATATAATAATTGGCGTATCACTATTTTGTATAATTAAAAGCAATAAGAAGAAAGGATAAAGCGTCCGTTCCATTTAAGTTAGCTTTAACAACTTAACGAGTTGATCCTCAAAAAGGAACATACCATTAGCTCTGTTAATTTGCTAATATTTCAAAAATTTTGTTTGCATTTTGCCAAACTTTTTGTTTTAAAATAAAAATTTCGTATATTCGTACCCCGAAATTGGTGCGATGGTTCGGCGTATTGTGGTGTTATAGTAAGCCAGCCGATTCGTGCAGTTGCGATTGAACGATACTTGTGCTAACTTCGCGAAATTGAAGACTAGCGACAAGCTACAGGCAACAAGAAACCAGAAACTTCAAACCTCAAATGAAAAATTTTAAACGTCAAATAAGAATAAAAATCCTCGAACGAGAAACGTTAAATAAGAATGAGCGATAAAATTATAAAAGTCGAATTGAACGGGAATGGCAATGGTGGCGAGCATCTGACCACGCTGAACGGGATGTACCAGGATTATTTTTTGGATTATGCGTCGTATGTGATTCTGGAGCGGGCGGTGCCCTCGGTGCATGATGGTTTGAAGCCGGTGCAGCGCCGCATTCTGCACGCCATGAAGGAGATGGACGACGGGCGCTACCACAAAATTGCCAACGTGATCGGGCAGACGATGCAGTATCACCCGCACGGCGATGCGGCAATCGGCGATGCGCTGGTGAATATGGGGCAGAAGGAATTGCTGATTGATACGCAGGGCAACTGGGGCGACGTGCGCACGGGCGATGCGGCGGCGGCGGCGCGTTACATCGAGGGACGTCTGACGAAATTTGCACTGGAAGTGGCGTTCAATCCTCAGACCACCGAATGGCAATTGACGTATGATGGTCGCAAGCGCGAGCCGATTGATCTGCCGATGAAGTTCCCCTTGCTGCTGGCGCAAGGTGCGGAAGGCATTGCGGTGGGGCTTTCGACGAAGATTTTGCCGCATAATTTTATTGAACTCATCAAGGCTTCAATTCAGATTTTAAAAGGCAAAGACGTCCAGATTTTTCCGGATTTTTTGACCGGCGGCTCGATTGATGTGTCTGATTACCAAGGTGGTAAGCGCGGCGGCAGGGTGAAAATCCGCGCGAAGATTGAAGCGGTGGACAAGAGTACACTTGTTATTAAAGATATTCCTTATGGCACGACGACGAGTTCTTTGCAGGATAGCATTGTAAAAGCGACCGAGAAAGGCAAGATTAAAATCAAGAAAGTCACCGACAATACCGCCAAAGATGTGGAAATTGTGGTGGAACTCGCGCCTGGCACCTCGCCGGATGTCACGATTGACGCGCTCTACGCTTTCACCGATTGTGAGGTTTCCATTTCGCCCAACTGCTGCGTGATTATTGACAACAAGCCACATTTTTTGACCGTCGAAGAAGTCTTGCGCATTTCTACGGACAACACCAAAGAATTGCTACGGCAGGAGTTGGAAATCAAGGAGCACGAGTTGATGGAGAAATGGCTCTTTGCGAGTCTGGAAAAAATCTTCATCGAAAAGCGCATTTACCGGCAGATTGAAGAGTGCGAGACCTGGGAAGCCGTGATTGATACGATTGATAAGGGTTTGAAAAAGTATGTCGTCACGCCGAGTGACAAGCCAAAGCCGAATGACACGCGTTTAAAATTATTCCGGGATATTACAGAAGATGATATTGTAAGATTGACCGAGATTAAAATCAAGCGCATTTCCAAATTTAATGCTTTCAAAGCCGACGAATTGATTGCTGAGTTGGAAAAAGAGTTGGCACAAACGCGTCATGATCTCGAGCATCTCACCGAGTTTGCCGTTGCCTATTTTGAAAATCTATTGAAAAAATATGGCAAAGGTCGGGAGCGCCGCACCACGATTACCACTTTTGGCTCGATTCAGGCAGCGGAAGTGGCAGCAAACAATACCAAATTATATGTGGATCGTGCGGAAGGCTTCATTGGCTGGGGTTTGAAGAAGGATGAATTCGTTGCCGATTGCTCGGATATTGACGATATTATTGTGTTCCGGCGCGATGGCAAATTCCAGGTGCTGCGCATTGGCGAAAAAGTGTTTGTCGGCAAAGACGTCATTCATGTGGCGGTTTGGAAAAAGGGCGACGACCGCACGACCTACAACCTCGCTTACGTGGACGCCGAAAGCGGGCGTTCGTATGTGAAACGTTTTAATGTGACTGCCATTACCCGCAGCACCGAATACGACCTGACTACCGGCGCACCTGGCTCCAAAGTCCTTTATTTTTCTGCCAATCCAAATGGCGAAGCGGAAATTGTAACGGTGCAACTCACGCCTGGCAGCAAAGCAAAAGTCAAGCATTTCGACTTCGATTTCAGCGAGTTGCTCATCAAAGGCAGGACGGCGCAAGGCAATGTTTTAACCAAATATCCTGTCCGTAAAATCACGCTCAAGGAAGCCGGCAAGTCCACCATCGGCGCGCAACAGTGGTGGTACGACCCCATCACCGGTAAACTCAATACCGACGAGCGCGGCAACCTGCTCGGCGATTTTGACACCGGCGATTATTTAGTGGCGTTGTACAAAGATGGTACGTACGAATTGTTTGAACCCGATCCGCTCAAGCATTTCGACGTGAATGAGCTGCTGCACATCGCTAAATATGATCCCGAAACCATTATAAATGCTGTGCATTTTGAAGGGAATAAAGGCTGGACGATGGTGAAGCGCTTTAAAATTGAAACGACGAACCTCAGTCAGCGCTACTCCTATCTCAGCGATCACAAGGACAGCAAATTACTTTTCGTATCTGCCAAGCCCGCCCCGGTCATCCGCTACGCCGTGAAAGTAAAAAATCGCAAGATCGAAGGTGAAGTCAACCTCGCCGAATTCATGGACGTCAAAGGCTGGAAAGCCATCGGCAACCGCCTGAGCGATCAGAAGTTAACTTCGATCAAAGAACTGA
>JBKBWT010000166.1:0-13794 GCA_046314415.1 Saprospiraceae bacterium | reverse complement strand
TACAATGAATTTGTAACCGATTTTGAAACAGTTTTACAATTTGTAAAGAAAGAACAGCCTCAACAAAAAATCGGCGTGTGGGCATTTTCGATGGGAACGCTGGTAGCAACATTGGCATATAAAGAAACTCCGTTTGATGTAATGATTGGGGAAGCATTTGTCGTTGATCCGCCGACGACTGTAAAACGCATTCAAGATCAGAAAAACAAAACTTTGATATTACCAAAAGGCGCTAAAAAAGTAAAGAAAACATTACATCGAATTAATATTCCAATGCTGGTGGTGTGCGGCACAAAGGATGAAGTAACCACGCTGGAGGACGGAAAAATGATTACACAACATTATAAAAATCGGCGGTTATTTACTTTTGAAGGCGGACACTTGCAAGGGGCGAGGGTACTGGGCTTTGAACGGTATTTACAGGAGATAAAGGAAATTTTAATATAAAATTGAATTCAGACTTCCGAAGTTTCGAAAACTTCGGAAGTCTTGATATCAAAACGGATACCCAATCGCGATATTAAACACTAAATTATCCCGACGCCATTTACCATCCAGGATATCAATTTTATTAAACAGCCAGCGTTCGCCCTCGGGTAAATAAGGCTTTCGGACAGGAAAAGCAACGTCCAATCGCAGTAGTAAAAATGTCAGATCGAGCCGCAAGCCCACGCCGGTGCCCACTGCGAGTTGCTCGGCGAAGGTATCAAAGTTAAAAACGGCTTCTGGTTCTTGCACTAGCTGATCTTTTCGGAGTAGCCAAATATTACCGGCATCCGCAAAAACCGCGCCTTTGAACACCGAAAAAATACCAAAACGATATTCGAGATTGGCTTCCAATTTTATATCGCCGGTTTGATCGAAAAAGCCGCCGCGCTGAGTCGTGTCGGGAGGCGTTGCGCCCGGACCCACGCCGCGCAAGCGAAAGGCGCGAATACTATTGGCACCACCCACGAAAAATTGCTTGATATACGGTAAAACCTGGGAATTATTATACGGAATACCGACCCCTACCGACAACCGCCCCACCAACGAATTATTACTATTTACAATATTATATCTTGCATCTGTATCAAAACGAACGTATTGCGAAAAAGCGGTTCCTAAAAAACGACGGGGTTCGCCATTTTCGCTGGGCGCAGCCAACAAAGCACTCAGGTTGCCGGAGGTCTCCACTGTACCCCGGAAATACCCGAAATCACGCTTGATATTCACTTCCTGGTTCGTGTACGTATATTGATAACTCAAGCCAAAAATGGATGTATTGCTAAAACTTTGTCGCAGGCGCGGATTGTTATCCAATATGGCTTCAAATGGCGGAGAAGTACCTAATAATTGGATTAAATTAATATTTAAAGGGGTCAATATGTGACTTTTATAACGCGTTTCCTGCCATTCGTAGGCATATTCCAATTGGAAAGAATTGATGGTAAAAAACGCCGTGCGCCGCTGAAAATTATCGCTGATACTGATACGAGTTTTAGGCACATAATAAGCCCGCGTATTGCGAATATTAAAAAACGGCACCACAAAACGCGGAAAAAACAGGCTCGCCTGCGCCGAAAATTCCAGGGTATTAATAAACGGGATAGAATCATTCCCGCCGCCTAATTGCGTCTCGATGCCTGCGGATAAGCGGGTTTGCAGCCATTCGGCGCCGCCAAATAAATTGCGATGCGCATACGTGCCGGATATTGCCGAGCCTAGAAAATTCGTTGTCTCCGTGCTGGCTTCTAGCTGTGCCGTTAAATTTTGGGGTAAACCCGGTGTAAGATAAATGTAACGTTTTAAATAATTCGTATCATTACGCTGCTCAGTGGCATAATCTACATTTACAAATTTAAATATTCCGAGATCAAGTAAATGATTCAGCGTTTGATCCTGACGACTTTCCTCGTACAATTCGCCTTTATCCTGAGCAATGGAGCGCTCCAGCGTTTTGGGGTTAATAAATGCTTCGCTTTGTATAATTTTTAAATCTTGATAATAAAGGGTATCATCATACACCTGTGGCGGCTCTTCAATATCATAAGTAGGGTAAATATACGCCGTATCCATGTAATATTGCTGATGCTGCGTAGAATCGGTAGGCGGCTTGACGCGCAGGTAAACATCGGCTTGTAAACTACTTAATGATGTATCTACAAATAAGTAAATAAAATCTTCATTAAAACGGAAATAGCCCTGCTCACGGGCGATGCGCGCGAGGCGGGTGCGCTCGGCTTGTATGCGGGTGAGACTATAAGCTTGTCCCGCCTTCACCTGCGCACGGCGCTGACGATCAGCAAATAACGCATTAAGTGGTGTTGAATCTGAGGGAAAATAAACTTCGCGGACGGTATATTGACCTCGACTCTGCACATTATAAGTGACGGTTATTTTTTTATCCTTTGCGGCGGTATCGGATCTAACTTCCGAGCCAAAGTATCCATTATCATGTAAATAATTTTCCATCAGCGCCTGGCTGCGTTCCATATCCGTGGTTTGAAATAAAACCGGCGGTTCACCGAGTTTTTTAGCAATCCAATTGCCCAGACCTTTTTCTTTATTTGGATTATGAAAAGTATTATAAACCCAAAGTTTAAAACCGGAGTTTTTTTCCGGACGCGTAAATGTTTCTAAGGTTTTAGATAGAGCTTTTTTATTTTTAACTTTTTCAGAATCAAGAAATTTCACATTAGCACCGGTATATAAGTATTCATCCTGTGGTACGTATTTCGTGCCTCCACAGGCGGATAATAAGATTGTAATAATACCACAAAAAATGTAATAATATTTCATTGGTGCTCGGCAGTTATCACTTGAATTTTTAAATTAATATTATAACAAAATTTATTTATGTATCACATTAACAATAAATCATCTATTATCCTGCTGGATGCGCGGCTCATTATTATCCGGCAAAACGCCGTCCTGATTCGATTTATCATCGGCATTTTTATTGCGTTTGGACTTACCGCGCTCTTTTGATTTCTTCACTCCGCCAAAAGATTTTTGAAAGGAAATCCCCACGCCGGTTTGCGGAATATTCGTTTGATTGAGCACATCATAATTATCCCGCCGGAATACGCGCAGGCGATACGTGCCGGTCTCCGTCAGCTTATATTCCAATGTAAAATTGCCCGCCAATGCCGAAAAATTAGCCCCTTGTACCAATAATGAATTCTCGCTATTTACATTCACATTACCGCCCACCTGCACCGACAGGCGATCATTAAATAATTGTTTACTTACGCCCAATTGTGATTCGGTTATCGTATTACCGGCATTCGCTATATCATATTCCGATTGATAGGATTCAACGCCGACTTCAATATTTACCCCCTTTATCAATTGACTAGCAAGTCGATTCAACTGATTGGTTAACAGCGAACTTACACTTGATAAATAAACCGATGTTCCGGTTTCTGCCAGACTGCCCCCGCCGCTTTCCTGCGACAGAAAACTATTAAATAATAATAAACTAAATACCTGGGTATTCAAATCGGTTGGATTATCGCGCAGCCGCGCCAGGGCTTGCGCCGTCACGCCCGTCACCGGATCACTTTCAGTATCATCCGCAATTTGAATATCAAAACTAATAACGGGCTGCTCCAAATCGCCCCGCATACTCAATACCACCGTCACCGGAGAACGCGTTTTAGCCGCCGCTTCCTGTTCGGGAGTCAACGCAGTTACCTGATTACGAACGAGTTCGAAGGTGGGCGTGCGCGTGGTGTAGGTTGCAGCTACGTCAAAACGGGTATCCAAAGGATCGCCGATAAAATCGAGGCGGCTGCCGGGACGAATGCCAAATTCTCTTTTTAATACCCCTTGATAATTCAGTGAATAACTTCCGCGAGTAATTTGATAATTACCGGTAATATCTACATCACCTGCCGGATTCATTGCAATATTCAAATCAGCATTACCGCGACAAACGAGCTTATCACCGGTTGCCGGATCAATAATAATTTGTAATTCCGTTCGATCTGTTACATTCAAATATAATGTTAGGTCGATACCAGCCCGATTGAGTTGATAGGCGGCATCCAGACTGCGCGTGGTATCCTCGGCTTGAAATGTTACAGGATTTGCAAATATGATATAATCTTCCTGACTGGCAACGGCGTCCTGCGTGGCAAGCGGCTGCACAAATAACTGCGAAGAATCAAGCGTAGAAGCGCGCACCTGAATGTCGGGCTGGGTGGCGCTGCCACGAATTTGCACATTTGCCGAGACGAATAATTTGCCATAATATAAGGCATCGGTGGAAGGCTCGGTATTGAGTAATTGGAAGCGATTGGTATTAAAATTTAAATTTAATCCTATATTATTAAAATCGGCATAATTTACTGAACCACTTAATGTTGCCCGATTATTACTATCATCCGTTAAACGAATATCATCCAGGTTGATGGCTTCATTGGTAATACGCACAGTTTCATCCGCAATGGTGTAGCGCACACCCGACAATTTAAAAATAGTACTAATATTATTAAAACGTAAAGTTCCGTTTAAATCCGGGTCGGTGGTCGTGCCGCGCACAGTAAAATTGCCGCTCAGCGTCCCTTCGCTGTCTTCAATGAATGCTTCAGCAAAAGGATCGAGCAAACGCAATTCCAGGCTACGCAGATTTGCCTCAATATCAAAGCGTTGTGTGTTGATTGCATAGGTGCCTGCCAGGGTCGCATTGCTCTGTTGCCCTTCGAGTCCCACGTTGATGCGAATGATTTGAGCGCCGGCGGGTTCGGCTTGAATACGCAAGTTACCAACGGGTTGATCATTTAGTGCTATATCATGAATCGTTAAATCTACTAAATAATTCAGATTCGTACGATAATCGCGCAGCGTGACCAATCCATTTACTTCACCGGCATAAATATCATCGGATTGATTTAGTAAACTAAATATTTCTTTAATCTGGAAATTTTCAAATCGCACTTCTATCGGTGCAAAGTCAACATCACGCGGGCTATCGGCAGAAGCAATGACAATGGATTGATCTCCTTTTCGCAGAGCGAAGTTGTTGATATCCAAAAAGTTAGAACGATATAATATTTCGTTATCCGCCGGGATGCGCCAGGTTCCGCCGTTTAATATAAAGTTTTCTTCAAATACAAAGCGGTAAGTATTATTAATCATGGAAGCATTGCCGCCCAGCGCTAATTTAGTCAGCGTGCTATCGCCGCGTTGTTCTTCGGCATTTACCTTTATCACCAGACTATCACTTCCCAGCACAAGATTTAGTTCTGCCAAAGCAATATTATTAGTGCCATACACCATATCTTCCAGGGTAAGCGTGGTAGTGAGTTCTTCCGGGGTTCCTTGTGATAATAGTCTTATATTATTATAAGCATTATTACTAAATATTAATTGCGGTATATACGCCTGTATTTCCAGGTCGCGCCCTTTGGTATCAAGGCGCATGGAGATGGATGCCGTGTCGAGTTTTTGTAATCCGGCAATAAATAAACTAAATAAGGGCACGGGATTATTTAGTTCGATTAAACCCTCAAAATCCTGATCGGGAATGACGCGCTCCGGCTCGATGGCTAATTCTGTTGGTTGATCCACCGGGCTAATCAATTGATCTACAGGGAAATAATCATTTACAAAATTTTGTATAATTTTGGGTAAATCCGCTAAATTATAATCACCGGAAACCTGGGCATTGATAAAATCCGAGCGTAAGGTTAATAATTTGCCGGTGGTATCGGGTTCGGACGAGCGCAATATAATGGAATCGGTCTGGTATGATGCCGTATCATTGGCAATTGCCAGATCCGCAATACGCAACGTACCATCCAGATCATCAAGGTTTAATCCAATAAAATCTGCTGTAATATTAGCGCTGATGCCAAGCGGGGTCGGGTAAAAATTTAATTGATTTAAATTAATGGTATCAATATCGGCTACGAAATTAAATACGGGTAAAGAATCATTCAAATTGACGTTGCCATTAAATGCAAAGTTAATGTTAGGATCACGGATGCTCGCTTCGCCGGTGAATTGCTGGCGCTCTACGCGACCGTCCACGCGCACATTATTATATTCATAATTATTATAATCAAAAGCGGTAATTACCCCTTCCAATTCCGCAACTAAGTCCTTGGGAGTCAATCCTGAACCCTTTACAGCAATCGCTAATGAAACATTGCCAAAAGTGGTATCGCCCATCACCTGCCGCAGGTTGAAGTTTTGCAAATCTACCTCGCCGCTGTAACTGGCATTATTATAATTTTTATTAAAATCAATAAATAAATCGGTCGTAGCCGAACCGGCATCGGTTTGTAAATTGCCTTCCACCAGAAAATCCGTGAGATTGCCTGATAAATTGCCGACATAACGGATGCGCCCCAAATTTTGCACTTGCGGTGGCAATCCACCTGCCACAAACCCTTTTAAATCAGCCGCTTGCGTGCGCAATTCCCGGATTTTTACCTGATAATTTAGTTTATTAATATCCGTAATATTACGTGCAGTTAGATCACCCTGAAAACCCGTATAACTTTCGGTTTGTAATACAATATTCTGACCATTTACGGCATTTAAATTGCCCTGAAACTGCCCGGAAAGTTGCACCTGCCCAAACTCCGCCAAGCCCGGCGGGAGCGCCACGCCGCGGGTAAGGCGTTTTAAATTATTATAAGAAGTGGATAATTCCTGTAAATTAATATTATAAGATAAGCGATTCGGATCAGTCAGATTGCTCGCCGAACCTTCTGCCCGAAAATCTATACCGTTTTCAATGTAAAGACGCGCAACAAAATTATTTAAATTGGTAAATGTACCCTGTGCACGCGCTGATAAACGAATGGTTTTATTTAGTTCGGTATTTAGTTGGCGGATTTCGGCGATTGCCGGAGCAAAATATTCCAGGTCTTCAAAAGCCAGGTAGCTATTATTAATATTTAAATCAAATCTTACATTCTTATTAAAATCATTTACAAAATCGGCAAAACTATTATACGTCAGGGTCGTATTCGCCTGAAAATTACTTTGGGGCGTTTGAAATATTAAATTTCGCACGGCTAATTGGCGGGTATTAAAATCCAACGCTGCGCCCAAGCGATTGACGGTAAAACCGCTGCTTTCGCGCAGGGCAATGCGCTCGATATTACCTTGAATCAGGGAATCGCGCCACAAAAAATTATCAGCCGTTATATCTAAGTTCCTGACATCGAGGTGATTAAAATCTACCGCATTAACAATAGGTAATTCATTGGCATTATCATAAATAATTGCATTATTTTTTAAGCGTAAGCGATTGAGAATCAGCGCCCAGCCAATATTAGGGAAAGCCGCGGCACCAGGTTCGGTGATCAAGGTTGTATCTGGCTCCGGCAATAAGGGCGGAGCGTTGGATTCTAAAATCCGGTACGCCACACTCGAATTTTCCAGGCGAAGCAGGTCAATATCCAAGGTAGGATTTTCGAGGTCCAGCTTGCCGATTCGTGTTTCAAAATCGCCGATCGCCACGTCCAGATCCGAGCGCCCAAATTCGTCGAGCATGCGGAAACGCGAATCGCTGATAGTCACCTTGTCCACCCCAAAAGTCCACACGGTTTGCGTTGCAGTCGTATCGGGGTCTTTGGTATCAAAAGCGTCGAGAATAAATTGGTAATTAAATGCGCTATCGGCTTCTGCGCGATAAACTTTAATCACCGCGCCATCCAAAGCGACGTTATTTACATGAATACGATTATCGAATAAATCAAATAAGCCGATATTTACTCCAAATTTACGCGCATATAATAAGGTATCTTGCTGGCGACTTTCAACATAAATGCCTTCCAGCACCAGGGTTTTAATAAAGCGAATATTAACGCGATCAATAGACACTTCGGTTTTCAAGGTACGTGAAAGGCTCGCCGTTACCTTGTCAATAATGGTATTTTGTACCGCCGGGATTTGCAGCAATATCCATATCACCAGGAATAATCCAATGAGGATGCCCAGTGTCCACAATACAATTTTTAATACTACTTTTCCCATGGGTTAAGCATAAACGAAGTAACGATCAGTCGAGTGTCACAGCACCGCGCCGGTTTTTGATTATAAAAGGCAGAGATGGTAAAGTGTTCAATTTTTAAATGGTTATATCATAATTTTGTAGGCAAGCGTACAAATATAATATAGTATTTAATTATCGATCATTGACCATTCACTTTTTATAAACAGTGTAGGACGTGCAGTTGATTTATTTAGTTATTATATTTTCAGATCGAGTCATTATCTTCATTATAATGCGATTGGCTACCGCCAATTGTTACATCAAATTCGCTCTGATCAATTTTTCCATCTTGATTGCTATCCAATTCCTCAAACCCTTTGGCATTCTTAGCCGTAGAATTCCCGCGCTGCTCCCACTCCTGTCGGCTCAAAGTACCGTCCTGATTGACATCTAAGGTGTTAAACGTACCTTCCCCCACTCTATTTTCCTGCATTTCATTTCGGTATTGGTTGCTGGAATCTATTGTGCCGGTATTAGGACTCGTTATCGGATTGCCGTTTGTATTATCGTCCGGTGGCCGGTCACCACGATTATTCCCTCCGCCTTCACAAGCCGCCAGGGCAACTGCAATAATAAAAAATACCCGGTACTGCCATTGTAATAATTCTCTGCCAATCTTGCTCCTCGTTCGCATGACTCTTTAATTTAATACTTAATAAATGTTTTCGTTGATAGAACGAGCGTATAGCGTGGAGGTTCTGGTGTTGGCTTTTTTATTTGATTATTTAACTTCAATAAAAGGCAGGTAATAGAAAGGCATAATCATTTATTTAACTATGAATAAGGAGCATCCCGTAGCTAAATAACTACGGGATGCGCTTGTATTTATTGTATCACAATTTTTACCTGTTTATTATATTCATTACCTATAACTTGTAATAAGTAAATACCCGGATGTAAAGATTCCACCGTTACCTGGCTGGTATAAGTACCGGGCGTAAAAACACCTAATGGAATGGTTTTCACCACCTTACCCGTCAGGTCATAAATAGCTGCGTGCAATGGGCTTTCCTGGTGTACCCGAAACTCGATAGACAAAATATCGGTAGCCGGTTGCGGGTAAGCTTTTAATTCCCATTCAGCATTTACACCTCCAGGGGATGATGGCATCGTACCTGCTAACGCATTTGCCCCGGGCTCATCGAAGCTACTGGCTGTGGTGAAGGTCTTACCTGCTGACCAGCTGGTCCAGGCATTATTACAAAAGACCTGCACCTGAAATTCGTACCGGGTATTGCGGCTAAGCCCGGTCAAATTCGTAAAATTGCTAATGGTATTAGGCAAAGTGGTCCATAAGCTCGTACCGCTGCGTCGGTAGCGCCACCCATAAGAGCTATATCCGCTCAAGGTATGGTTGAGTTGAGCAGTCGTTCCGGTAATAGCAGTAGCGGTGATTTGCGAAGTAGTCGGACGAGCACAAGTGAGCGTGGTTGTTGTAAAGCTGCGCGAAGCCGACCAATTACTCCATTGAGTTGCACCACAGCGTACCCGCACCTGAAATTCGTAGCCGGTACCTGGTGTCAGGCTGCCTAAATCGTAAAAATTGCTACTTCCTTCCGGCAAATCGCTCCAGGTAGTCGTCCCCGTGCGTCGATATTGCCAGTCATATTGCGTCACGCCCGTCACCGAACAATTCAGTCGAGCGGCGGTAGTGGTAATATTACTCGTGGAAGTTTGTGTAGAACTTGGGGCATTGCAAGGCGCAGCAGTAGTGAAAGTAACCGAAGCGGACCAGGCACTCCAGACCGTGCCGCATTGCACGCGTGCCTGGAATTCGTAGCTGGCACTGGCGGTTAGTCCGGTCAAATTATAGGTTGCTGCGGTACCTTCCGGCAAAGCAGTCCACGTGGTCGTACCGGTACGCCGATATTGCCAATCATATTGAGTGACACCCGTAAGTGTGCAATTTAACTGTGCACTTGTAGAGAGTATATTGCTCGCTGAAAGCTGCGTAGTTGCCGGTGCATTACAAACAGCCGCGCTGGTAGTAAAGGTACGAGATGCCGACCAACTGCTCCAAGTCGTATTACAGAGTACCCTTACTTGAAATTCATAATTAGTACTTGCGGCTAAGTTGCTTAAATTGAAGAAGTTAGAAGTACCTTCGGCAACGGCAACCCAGGTAGTCGTGCCAACCACGCGATATTGCCAATCATACTGCGTAACGCCGGTCACCGTGCAATTCAAACGCGCTGCATTTGAGGTGATATTGCTGGCTGAAATTTGCGTTGTCGTTGGCGCTGCACAGCTTGCGGCAGTCGTAGAAAACACCAGCGAAGGCGACCAGATACTCCAGGTGGTATCACAACGCACCCGCGTCTGAAATTCATAAGCAGCACCTGCTACTAAGCCACTGGCGTTGTAATAATTATTCACTCCTTCCATAACACCCGTCCAACTCGCAGCACCCACCAGCCGATACTGCCAGTCATACTGGCTGACGCCGGTCATGGAACAATTGAACCGTGCACTATTGGTTGTAATATTAGTCACTGTAAGTTGTGAAGAAGTTGGTGCCGGACAAGTTCCCGCCAACACCACCTGTGGACTATTCCAATAAAAAATATTATCATTTTCGTTGGACTCGCCTACTGTATTATCTTTATCAATAAAAAATATGATATAATAAACGCCCGGCGGAATGCCATTTACACTCGATACGTCCATATTCACCACAATATTGCCGGAAGTAGCGCCATTGGCTAAAGCCGGTACAGTGCGGGTCGCAAATAAATAATCAATCGGACTAAATGCAAAATCGGTAGAGAGATAAAATCCTACTGTTGTAGAATCAGCAGCAGCACCACCATTATTCGTGACGGTAATATTAGCATTCACCACACTGCCGTTGGTGGACAAGCCCCCGGAGGCTACCGTCAAGTTAGGACGTGGACTCGCCCCTTCCAAACAGCTGGCATTGTTCACCCGATTGCGAATCAAATCTCCCGGCAACTGCCCAAACCCTGCGGATAGATTGACCCCCGGATTACTGCCGGATGGCAAGGTACAATTAGACGTATTGCCATTCAAATGGCAGTAACTCATGATCGTACCGCCAGTAGCAGGCGGTTCAGGTCCAGGACTACACGACCCTTCGGGACAGAAACAGTTGTCAATGGGTCCGCCCGCCCACTCGCAGCTTTGCGTATGCGGCGAGCCGAGGCTATGCCCCATTTCGTGGGTAATTACATTCACCGTCCAGGAGTAGGTTGGGAAGTTTTGGTAGGTACTGCTAATATTGCTGTACGCATACGCATAGTTTCGAACACAAAGCACATCGCGATAGGCAACGCCACCCAGGTTATTGTTCGTACGCGACAGCAAATGCGCCAGATCACCATTAAACCCATTGGTATTCAAACGGTTTCGGAAATCGGTCAACGCATCGACGGATGAACTGGTGCGATAGGGATCCTGAGTCGTCCATACAAATACCTCCGAAATCTGCGTCAGGATGGACTCATTATTATAAATGGTCGCAACCGCATTAAAAGCGCCTGTCACAAAATTAATAACGTTGGTGCTATTCGAGCCTTTTTCCTGATACATCAGATAATCACATTCAAAATACACCTTCACCAAAGGTTGTACCAGGCTTTTTTCAGTTCCCGACGGTGTCGGTGTCTTGCGCGATGGCACTGGAAGTTCATCGGCAAAACAAGCGAAGTCATTACTGATCTTCAAGTCTTGTTCATTGTAAAGAATGTACTCATCCGACGCGATTCCGTTCACGGTACGCAAAGGACCGAGCACGTAATTGCCCGCCTCGCCGGCAAAAACGCCCATCACCAGATCATTGAAAACACTGAGTGCTGCCAGCGACTGCGGCGATCCTTTCACTGTGCCGCGCAGATACTGTCCGGGCTGGTATGGATACGTGCCAAGCGGCGTTCGTACCTTGAAACCCTCTGCCAGCAGCTTATTTTTCTCCAGTTGCAATGCCATTACCTGCCCGTTTGCTGCCGGAATTTCAAATACAACCGGTCCATCTTCCTTTTGCAGGCGCTGTAGCAAGGCAGGTAATTGCTCTTTTTTCAAGCGCAACAACACCGCGTCCGCTACCTCATTATTTTCAAAATGGGATTCCAATACCTCAAAAATCTGGGGCAATGGTTTTTCCTGGGTAGTGACCGGAACCGCGAAGGTTGCTTTCAGTTCGCCCGTATGCTGGGCAGCAAGGGGCACGACTACCAACAATGTAAAGATTAGCAACAAGTTTTGCAAGGTGCAAATTCGCATAATTGTAAAATTTAGGTGAATTGAAAAATATCGCGTGTTTGTTTCTTTTTTTCTACCATACCGTCATCAGGCGTACCAGGTGCCAGGGTTCGGTGTCGATGTCGGTCGTTTATTTTCGCTGAGTTATAAAGCCCCCTTATCCCCTACACTCGGGAACATCCGCTCGTATGCGCAGATTGTATAAAAGAAATATGGGAGGTGATAGCGTGTTCGTGTGTTTCAGGCTCAAATTTAAATAATAAATTTTGGTAATCCAATGATTAGAAGGCATTTAAGTTAAAATTAATTACTAATATAACCCGCTGTGCAAGTATATCCATCAAGTGTGCGCGTTCGGGGTGCGACTGTGTCAATTACCCCACCGACTGTACTCAATATTGCAAGCTTCGTTAAACCGTGATGGATCAGATTCCTATGACGTTTTTAAATGGTTTGAATGCAATGCCCCAGTGTGCGTTGCACTCTTCCACCGGAAGCTGACCCACCACAGTCTGTAACAGGCTATCCTATTGCCGTCCTACAAAGCAATGCCTTTGATAGACTTGTACTCGGTGGAGTTCGTGCCATAGTCCGATTTGACATAGGCTTTGATCCGCGCTCCCCGGTCTTTCAGCTCTTTGTAAGCCGCACGCCGCCGGTCGCGCGCGTTGGTCAACTGCTGATAGAGCACCGGAATGTCAATAGCCAACTGATTTGCCCTATTGACCAGGTTTCTCAACTCCGATATTTGCAGCAAAGGATTATTGCTGCGATAATTCGGCAATTGCGATACAATGGTCACCAAATCGCTGAAGTTCTGCGTGATGGAACCATAAGAACGCTCCGATTGGGAGACCTTTCCCGCCGGTAATTTTTCGGTAGCCTCGCGTTCTGCCGGACGATTGTCGCGCATTTGCCGCACCAGGGTATCCACCTGGCTAAACTCAATGCTTTCTTTGCCGTACAGCGCTTCTACGGCACCGCGCACCATCGTCAGGAGCTTGATAATGCAATGCTCGTCCTCATAAAACAAACCCTCGCGGTTCTTCACCAGGGTGTTGTACTGCTGCTCCAGCGAAGTTTCCTCCTGATTCAGCGTCACAATTTGATTGATCAAATCCGTCAAGCCGGCAACCGTTTCTTCGTTCCGGGGCGGATTGTAATTGGGGAAAGTGCTGATACTACCCAACATTTTCCGGGCGCGATCTAAGCGAGCGCCAAAGGAATTTTCTGACCGTTCAGCCATGGAATATGATGTTTTAATGAATAAATACAAAGCCGATGTGGATACCTCGGAAAGTGTTTTTGAATTGTCTATTTGTTGGGTAAGTATGTACAAATATATTATCACTTTGTAATAAAGTCAAGAGCCGGTGTACAAAAACACGCACTTTTTTTTACGGATATGATACCTTTATTTACCGGTATGCGCCCAACTGTGGAAAGTTATGATACATCCGCGCTAATTCTTCGTCCCTCCGCGCAGTTTTATGATGCGTCCGCGTAAAATCATCGTCGCTCCGCGCTAATCCATCGTGCCTCCGCGCAAGTTTGTGATGCGTCCGCGTAAAGTTATCGTC
>JBKBWT010000165.1:11129-13795 GCA_046314415.1 Saprospiraceae bacterium | reverse complement strand
TGATATGGATATGATATTGGGTATTTGTGCCGGTCTTTGGAATTTTTTAATATGCTGATAATCAATTTGACGCAAGTCTAATATATTTGGGAGGAGGAATCATTTAGCAGAGATATAACTATTCAGTCGTTAAAAAATAAATTGAGTATAGCAGTCGCGCAGCCACAAGAAGTTATTCCCGGTAAATCGGTACAAGTAAAAGTAAATGTGCGTGATGCACATAATAAAAAAGTGCAAGGCGTCAATTTGGTTGCCGGTGCAATTAATGCTCAATTCAACTCAGCTGGAAGTTTTTCACCGGTACAAATTGAGTCCAAACGGGTAAAACCACTAAAAAAATATGAAAATTTTGAATTAGATCGACAAGGTTCATATAAACAAAATCATCCGCTCACGAAAGAATGGTATGAAAAATTTAAACTACAAGATCAATTATATTATCGCTTGCGCTTTGCAGAAAAATCTATTTATCAACATTATGATACCCTCACGCGCGACAGTTTTTATAAAAACATAGCACAATTTGCACCTTATGTAGTAAATAACGGTCAATCGCAGCCGGTTGTTATGATATACTGCAATCGAAAATTAGTATATTATTATGAGACTGATAATAATACACCTTATAGTTTTGTTGGAAATGATGGCTATAATTTAATCACCATCCGCACGCCAGCCTATGAATATTGGATCGATAGTGTAAAATTAAATAAAGGACAAAAACTAGAATTTTCAATTGATGAGAATGCTTTCCAGCCCAACAAATCTGTATCACGTAAGCCCATGCCCGATTCTTTAATAACTACCGAAAGAAAATTATTAAAAGACAAAATAATATCATTAAGAGGACCGCTTCAAAAGGGTGTTTATTATTATATCTGGCAAGATCTAGTAGCCATTCATCGGTTTAATTTAGAAAATGGGATTTATAATGGACGTGGATATAAATTTCCAATATTAGTCGGACCTTTTGATTCATTTAGAAAGATTAATTATGTAGAGCAAAATGGTTTTGGTATTAATTTTATATTTGAGCCCGGTTTTAGTTATAATATTACACCTCGCCGAGAATATTTATATGAATTCTCCTATTTCGATAAAGCAATGCTCCTGCCTAAAAAGTTACCTTATAAAACACCAGGTCAAAGAATTAACAAAGCTTCTGATATTCAATATTTTAAGCAAGAAAAAACGATAAATGTTGATTTGCAGTCAACATTCAAGCGTGATATACAAAATGGGGGCAGCTACCAATTTTTTTATAAAAATATGAACTGGAATAATCCAAGAGCTATTGCTATTGTAAATGATTCTACAGCAGCCATTGAGTTTTTTCAGCCCAATGTAAATATATTTAAATCTTTGCCAATTGGGCATTACACAATGACGCTAGTAAATTATAGCGATGAACTATATCAAAAGCAATTTGAAATAAAAAGTGGAACATTACTATATCATAACCTGGACACTATTCATTGGAATAAAGATTCGACCGGATTAATCTTAAAATTATTTCATAAAGTACCAAGTACCAATCAGTATAATAAAATGAATTTACAAGAGCGCTTTGATATTCCCAATTTTATACTTGGTAATAATTTTATTCAAGGAAGAATTTTAGATAAATCGGGTGAGCCTTTAATAGGCGCCAATATTTTAATCAAAGGTACCTCTATAGGAACAACTACAGATGTTGATGGATATTATACGATTGTTATTCCTAATGAATTAAAGAATCCAACTATTATTATAAATTATGTAGGCTATAGTTCACAAGAAGTGCAGATTAATAATAATGATAAAAACAGTACGGCACTTAATTTAGTAATGGAGGAAGATATGCAAGCGCTGGAGGAGGTAGTAGTGGTGGGTTTAGGCGTCCAAATGAAAAGAAGTATAACAGCATCCGTCACTTCTATTACAAATGATGCGATACAAGGTCGGGCAGCGGGAGTAAATGTAGAGAATATGATTCGCATTAAAGGTATGAGTACACTGCCAAGTGCTGCGCCGCTCTACGTTGTAGATGGTATCGTAGTAAATGATATTTCAAAAATAGCAGAACATGATATTGCTGATGTAAAATTTTTAAAAGGTGCAGAAGCAACGGCGCTTTATGGGGCACGCGCAGCGGATGGTGTGATGGTTATTACCACAAAAAGTAAAGGAAAACTGGATTTATTTACTCCAGAATTATTGGAAAGCAGCGGTATTCGCTCTAATTTCAGGGATTATGCGTATTGGCAGCCGAATTTAATAACGGATCAGAATGGCGAGGCTTATTTTACCGTGACGTATCCTGATAATATTACATCCTGGAATACATTTGTGCTGGGCATGGACCGTAAACGCAGGGCTGGCGTGGCTTACGGCAATACGAAATCTTATAAACCCTTGCTGGCGCAACTGGCGATGCCGCGTTTTCTGGTGGAAGGCGATGAGGTGGATATTATCGGAAAATCGATTAATTATACCAATGATACGTTACATGTAAAGACTTCTTTTAAAATTGGAGCACAGTTATTACAAGAGCAGGAGGTGGATGTAATAGATGGCATTACTGAAAAAGCTAAAGTGGTTGCACCTGCACAACAGGATAGTATTCAGGCTACTTACGCATTAGCAATGGGTGAATATGTAGATGGCGAGCAGCGGAGTATTCCCAT
>JBKBWT010000165.1:0-11119 GCA_046314415.1 Saprospiraceae bacterium | reverse complement strand
TTCCGGCGGGGCATGGAAGATACGAAAGGTTATTTTTACGTTTTAAATAAAGATACGACGATTCAAATTGCGCCGCAACTCCCTGAGGGTCAGCTGGAAGTATATATGGAAGGCAGTATGCTGAATGATATTATCCGGGAAATTTTAAGATTAAAAAATTATCAATACGGATGTAATGAGCAGACTGCCAGTCGTTTATTGGCTGCTTTAATGGATAAAAAAATTACGGAGCAATTGGGTAAAAAATATTTGGAAGATGATAATATTACAAAGCTGGTTAATAGATTAGAAAAAAACCAAAATAAAGAGGGTTCCTGGGGATGGTGGAGCGGCAATGCCTGGAATCATTGGATGACCATTTATATAACGAGTGCTTTACACGAAGCTAAAAAAGCCGGATTTTCGACACCGGCGCTCAATAAAGCCTTGAGTTTTATTATACAAAACACAGAAACATTAAGTCGTCAAAATCTTATTTTCACCTTACAAGTGTTGGCTGAATCGGAAGTGCCTTTTGATTTTGAAACGCCGCTGGCGCAATTAGACACGATGCAACTCGATCTGTATGAGCGATTTATGACGATTCGCGTCAAACAAAAATTGGGACGTGAATATTCCCTGGACAGCATTTATCAGTATCAGCAAAAAAATACCTTTGGTTCGGTTTTCTGGGAACAGAAAAATTATTATTGGTATAATAAAACATTATATCCAACATTATTGGCGTATGAAATTTTGCGGGAAGCCGGTAAAACCGAGCAATTGCCGCTGATCCGGCAGTATTTTTTCCAGCACAAAACCAGTCTTTACTGGGACAATACGTTCAAAACGGCTAGCGTATTACGTACCATTTTACCCGATATTTTAAAAGAATCTTCGTTGGAGGCAATTCAAAATGAAGCTTGTACCATCAATGGTAATAAAATTACTTCCTTTCCTTATAAAGCAAATTATACTGCCAATCAAAATCTAACTATCTCAAAATCAGGCAAAACGCCGATATTTTTTACCGCGTATCAACAATTTTTTAATACTAAACCGGAGCGTAAAGACGATTTATTTAGTATCAAAAGTACCTTATATCAACATAATAAATCAACGAGTTATTTACAACAAGGTGAAAAAGCGACGTTAAAAGTGGAAGTGGAAGTAAAAGAAAAAGCCGATTATGTCATGATTGAAATTCCGATTCCGGCGGGCTGCTCCTATGCTGAAAAGCCCAATGGGTGGCGCTTCCCGGAGGTGCATCGGGAATATTTTAAGGAAAAAACCGCGATTTTTTGTCAGGAATTATCAGCAGGTAAATATGAATTTAATATTGAATTAGAGCCGCGTTTTACCGGCAATTTCACCTTAAATCCGGTCAAAGTGGAGCAAATGTATTTCCCAACTTTTAATGGAAATAATGAAATGAAGCGGATTTTAATTAAAGAATGAAAGAATAAATAATGAAGGAATGAATAATTATATAATAGTGCTGATTACCTGATTCGGTAGGATATGGATGCCTATGGAATCTTTAACATCATATATTATTTTTATAAAATACAAGTCTTAACACCAGTTTTATTATTCTCCACTTGCCAAAACGCCGTTTATCCCTTAGCTTTGGCAAAATCTTGAACGGTACTTCATGGAACTGAATGAACTAAATGAATTGGAAGACGCGGTGCGTAACTCACCGGATAATGTACCATTGCGTAAGTTATTGGCTAACAAGCTGATGCAGGCTAAACGCTACGAGGAAGCGGAAATCGAATGGAAGGAGGCGCTGCGCCTGGCGCCGAATGATGTACAGCTGAAAATTGGTTTGGCGAATGCTTTTTATGAGCAGCAAAAAACGGCGCTTGGGCTGGTGGTTATCGAAGAGTTATTACAATTACCGATGCCTCCGGCGAGTGTGTGGTTATTATATGCCAAATTATTATTAAAATCGAAGCAGGCGGCGGAGGCGCAGGAGGCGTATGAAAAAGCGGTGTTGATTGATCCGCATTTGCGCGATGCGTTTTTGGAATCGGAGATTAATACAAAATTGCAATCGGATACCTACGGCGAGCCGGAGAAAATAAAATTGCGGCAAGGTGCTGATTATGAGAATGATACTAATAGCGGTTCGCTTGAAATTGAACGTCCAAAAATCACTTTCGACAGTGTAGGCGGCATGGAGCGTGTGAAGGAAGAAATTCGCATGAAGATTATTCATCCGCTGAAACATCCGGAAATTTACAAGGCGTATGGCAAGAAAATTGGCGGTGGCATTTTATTATATGGTCCGCCGGGCTGCGGTAAAACGCATTTAGCCAGAGCAACTGCCGGAGAGATTCAATCGGGTTTTATCTCGGTTGGCATCAGCGATATTTTAGATATGTATATTGGTCAGAGTGAGCGCAATCTGCATGCTATTTTTGAAAAAGCGCGCTCGATGAAACCCTGCGTTTTGTTTTTTGATGAGGTGGATGCCCTCGGTGCCAGCCGAAATGATATGCGCCAAAGTGCAGGACGACACCTGATTAATCAATTTTTGGATGAAATGGACGGCATTACCGCTGATAATGAAGGCGTTCTGATTCTGGCGGCGACGAACGCGCCCTGGCATCTGGATGCAGCTTTTCGCCGACCAGGACGTTTTGACCGCATTATTTTTGTGCCGCCACCCGATGAGCCTGCACGGGAAGCGATTTTTAAAATTGAATTGCAGGGCAAACCGCTCGGAAGCCTTGATTTTACTCGGCTGGCTAAAAAAACGGCGGAATTTTCCGGGGCAGATATTAAAGCCATTGTTGATATTTCCATCGAATCAAAATTGGAAGAAGCCATGCGCAAAGGCGTGCCTACTCCATTGGAAACCAGTGATTTAGAAAATGCTTTGAAAAAACATCGCGCTACGACGAAGGAGTGGTTTGGCACGGCTAAGAATTATGCATTGTTTGCGAATGAAGGCGGCTTGTATGATGATATTTTGGATTATTTGAAGATTAAGAAATGATAACACACTGATTTTTATGATTATTATGATTGTTTTTTATTAAAATTATAAAATATCATAGTAGTATTAATTAATAAGTGTCCTGTTTTTAATAAAGAAATATAATGAGTCGCTACCACTTACTTGGGCGGTTTTTATTGGAACAAAATCGTTTGGACGAAGCTGAGCGTGAGTTTAAAAAGGCGTTGGCGGAAGACCCGCAGGATGCCATTGCTTACATGCTATTAGCGGAAGTTTATATTCAAGGTAATCGTTTTGCGGAGGCGTTGGACTACAGTCAGCAGGCGGTGCGGCTGGAGCCGGAAATGTCGAGTTTATATTTTACATTAAGTCGGGCGTATTTATATAATAAAAATCCGAAAAAAGCGCGGGAGGCGATTGCAGAAGGCAAGCGTTTAAATCCATTGGATGCACATTTTTATTTAGTGGGTGCGCATATTGCTTATTACGAAGATAAATGGCAGGAGGCGTTGGATGAAGCGGAGCGGGGTTTGCAATTTGATGCGGAAAATGTGCAGTTGATTAACATGCGGGCACAGGCACTGGTAAAGCTCAATAGGCGCGCAGAAGCCGGAGAAACAATCGATTACGCATTAAAAAACGATCCAGAAGATTCGTTTTCACATGCAAATAAAGGCTGGGTACTGGTTGAAAAAGGGCAGTATAAAACCGCGGTGGATAGTTTTCGCGAGGCGCTGCGTCTCAATCCGAATAATGAATATGCACGGCAGGGATTAAGAGAAGCCATCAAAGCCCAAAATCCATTATATGCTTTGATATTACGTTATTTCTTGTGGTCGGCAAAACTGAGCGAACGCGGGCAGTGGTTTTTTATAATAGGTATTTATATTTTATATCGTATAATCGTCGGATTATCAAGGAGTATTCCGGCTTTACAACCTTTTTTATTTCCATTTATCGCTGCGTATATCATATTTGCATTTTCTTCATGGATTGCCAAACCCATTTCCAATTTATTCCTGCGGCTGCACCCCATGGGCAGGCACGCCCTTACGGAAGACGAAGTCAAAGGCTCCAATTATGCCGGAGCGCTGGCATTTAGTTCGTTATTTTTTCTAATATTATACTTTGTCACCACTTATGATTTATTTAATACCTTATTTATTATACTAGGTGTAATGTTAATACCCGTGAGTGGATTATTTAATGCCGAGCCGGGCACCAAAGCCCGCCGCATGTTGACGCAATACGCCATTGCCTTGGGTGCAGTGGGCTTGGTTGCTGCGTTTGTGCCGAGCGCTACTTTCTTGTTTTTGATTTTTGGCTTGGGGATTTTTGCCTATGGCTGGGTGGCAAATTATGCGTTTATGAAAGATGCGAAGCAATTCCGATAGATGATTTACCATTTACTATTTACCATTCACCATTTTAGATTTTTAATTTAAAATATTGATAATCAACATATTAAAAATACAGGCAGCAAACTATTTTAATTAAAGTTGATATTATAACATTAATAATATTGTAATTATTTTTTATATTATATACATATTAAATCAAAAATTCCATTTCCAAAGCTCCTGAATATGTTGTAAATTTATCCCGCTAAAAGATCAAGCCTTAGCCATTATATGACCAAATTTCAAGCCGCCATTCTGGAAGGCATTCCGACTGAATTGCCGGTACGTCCATCGTATGATCTCAATGTTGCGCATGCGCCCAAACGCAATATCGACGGGCTTTTGACGCCAGCAGAAAAAAAACTCGCCATTAAAAATGCGCTGCGTTATTTCCAGCCGGAACAGCATGTAATATTAGCAGCAGAATTTGCGGAAGAGCTAGAACAGTATGGTCGCATTTACATGCACCGCTTTCGCCCGGCTTATGCCATGCACGCACGCCCGATTGATGACTATCCGCACCGTTCGCGACAGGCCGCCGCTATTATGTTGATGATTCAAAATAATTTGGATCCGAAAGTAGCAAAGTATCCGCACGAGTTGATTACCTATGGTGGCAATGGGGCAGTATTTCAAAATTGGGCGCAGTATCGCCTGACAATGAAGTACTTAGCAACGATGAGCGACGAGCAAACGCTGGTATTATATTCCGGGCATCCGCTGGGCTTGTTCCCCTCGCACCCAGAGGCGCCGCGCGTGGTGGTGACGAATGGCATGATGATTCCCAATTATTCAAAAAAAGAAGACTGGAATAAATATAATGCCTTGGGCGTGACGCAATACGGGCAAATGACGGCGGGCTCCTTTATGTACATTGGTCCGCAGGGCATTGTGCATGGCACGACGATTACCCTTTTGAATGCTGCAAGACTATTAAATCTTAAATCCTTGAACCTTGAACCTTCAAACCCTAAGCCCTTAGCGGGTCGAGTTTTTGTAACCTCCGGACTCGGCGGCATGTCAGGTGCGCAGGCGCGAGCGGCAGTAATTACGGGCGCGGTGGGCGTCATTGCAGAGGTGGATGCCGATGCCATTCAGCAACGGGTGGGCGATCATTACATTCAGGCAGAAAATATTTACACAGATGTAAATGATTTGATTATTCAAATTGAAAAATGTCGAAAAAATCGCATAGCTATTGCATTGATCTATCATGGAAATGTAGTGGATTTGTGGGAAAAGCTGGTAGAACAAAATATTTTGATAGAACTAGGCTCCGATCAAACCTCCCTGCATAATATTGACGATTTGGGCTACTGCCCGGCTGGTTATACTTTTGCCGAAGCCAAACAATTATTAAATACAAATAAAGAAAAGTTTTTACAGGAAGTACAAAAAACGCTGCGCCGTCATGTACTGGCTATCAACACATTAGCGGCGCGGGGCATGTATTTTTGGGATTATGGCAACGCATTTTTGCTCGAAGCCGGCAAAGCCGGGGCAGAAATTTGGCGCGACGAGCCAACGCAACATTATAAATACCCGTCTTACGTGGAGGACATCATGGGACCCCTGTGTTTTGACTTTGGCTTTGGTCCGTTTCGCTGGGTATGTACGTCGGGCGAGGAAAGCGATTTGCAAAAAACCGATCAAATTGCTGCGCAAGTCATTCGGGCAATTTTACAACATGCACCGGAAGAAATTCATTCCCAATTGAAAGACAATCTGTTATGGATTGAAGAAGCCGAGCAAAACATTCCGATTGTAGGCTCCAAATCACGCATTTTGTATGCCGATGCCGAAGGGCGGATGAAAATTGCCAAAGCATTCAATGATGCCATTGCAGCAGGTGAGATTTCAGCGCCAATTGTGCTGGGTCGCGACCACCACGATGTGTCGGGTACGGATTCGCCTTATCGGGAGACTGCTAATATTTATGATGGCTCCAAATTTACGGCGGATATGGCGGTACACAATGTCATTGGCGATGCCTTTCGCGGGGCAACTTGGGTGAGTTTGCACAATGGCGGTGGCGTAGGTTGGGGCGAGGTTATCAATGGTGGGTTTGGGATGGTGCTCGATGGTACGCCAGCAGCCGAACGGCGCTTGCAGGCGATGCTGTTTTGGGATGTAAATAATGGCATTGCACGGCGGAGTTGGGCACGCAATGAAGGCGCCATTCATACAGTGCAGCGGGCGATGGCAGCTAATCCTAATCTGGTGGTCACCATGCCGCATATCGCTGATGAAGCCTTGATTGACAAGGTTTTTGACATGAAAAAAGGGGTGTTGTAGGGCAAACCAAACACTGTCATTCTAATTCTTTTTAATATAAAAAAAGTTTTTTTAATATTACTTTGACTTTTTCATTAGTTTGTCCTAATATTGTACCGTGAATTCTAACCTTTAAAGAATTTGCGCCTGCCCCCCTATACAAACCGGCTTAATGCTGGGTGTATGCCAATTTCAATTCAAAAGGTAAGACTGAACATTACCGGACATCTAACATTTTATTTACATTCTATCCCGTTGAAGTAATACAATTCTTGTTTTATTTCCCCTTCGGAATTTTAAACAATTTCAGAGTTTACACAGCAAATTTTACGGATTAACACGCACAGCTAAATATCAGCTGCTCATTATGCTATTGCTATGGGCAATTATGATATGCTATGTGTAAAAATATACCCTTCGGCACTAAATGTTGCCCGGAGCGTAGGTCATGTTTTTATTCATTTTTTAAATCATTAATCACAAAGACTATGATTCACAACATTTACTATCGGCTTCTCGCCATGTTGGTAATAGGCGCTTTTTCCTGCCTATTGCTGCCTGAAAAGGTACAAGCCCAGGCGAACAACAACAATCCAAATTGGAATACCAGTTGGGATTGGACTTGCAATGGTTGTAATGACAACAACCCATGTACCATTGACCTTTGCTTCTTTGGTCAATGTTTTAACCTGCCGCTGCGCAACTGCGGCAACGATGAACAGTGTGAAATTAAGATTGCTCAGGTGCAAGTTGGTCAATGTTATGTTGATCCGGCGGATAACAAGAGCAAAGCGAAACTCAAGGTCTGTGTATGGTGGCGCGAAGCTCCAAATAACAAGGACATTCGGGTTTGGATCAACGGACAGGAGAAATTCATTGATGTAGAGCGCAACCGCGACGGCGAATGCGTTGAATTCATCATTCCTGCCAATGGCACCAACAATAACAAGGTTTGGGCGCAATTCAAGGATTCCGATGGCTGCAAGGATGAAAAAATCTATAAGTCACCTGTTGCTTGCGAACCAGCACCCAACTGCGACCTGGAAATTTCAAAAGTCAAAGTTGGTGAGTGCTATTATGATGAGGCTTCCGGCAAGAGCAAAGCACAACTCGAAGTTTGTGTAAAATGGAAGAATCGTCCACCGAATGAAAAAATCATGGTGTCCATCAATGGGGATACCAAGTGGATCACGCCAGGCAATGGCAATGCGGGTAGCGAATGCGTTACGTTCACCGTTTTGGCAAATGGCAGCGCACACAATGGCATTTGGGCAAAATTTGAGCGCACCGACGAATGCCAGGATGAAGCCCACTACGACACGCCAGCGCCTTGTGTACCAGCCAATTGCGAATTGGACATTACCAGTGTAAGCGTCAGCGAGTGCTATTTTGATCACAATGATTACAAGAGTAAGGCAAAGTTGACCATTTGTGTAAAATGGAAAAATCGCCCGGCGAATGAAAACATTATGGTTTCCATCGAAGGGCAAACCAAAACGATTCAGGTCAACGCCGCCAGTGGCACCCAATGTGTTGAATTTATCATTCCCGCCAACGGTACTACTTTTAATGGCATTTGGGCAAAATTCCAGCGCTCTGCCAATTGTCAGGATGAAAGCAAGTATCACTCGCCATCCCCTTGTGTACCAGCCAATTGCGAATTGGATATTACCAGTGTAAATGTGAGCGAGTGCTATTTCGATCACAATGATTACAAGAGCAAAGCGAAGGTAAAAATTTGTGTAAAATGGAAAAACCGCCCGGCGAATGATAAAATCATGGTTTCGATCAGCGGGCAATCACAAACGATAACACCTTCTGAATCAAGCGGTTCTACTTGCGTTGAATTCGTTGTTCCGGCAAACGGCACTTTTAATAATGGCATCTGGGTAAAATTCTTATCGAATCCGAATTGCCAGGATGAAGGCAAATACAATACGCCGCAACCCTGCCAGCCGCTCCCAGAATGCGACCTCGATATTACCAGCGTGAACGTGAGCAGTTGCTATTTTGATCACAATGATTACAAGAGCAAAGCCAAACTGACCGTTTGCGTAAAATGGAGCAACCGTCCGAGTAATGAAAACATCATGGTTTCCATTAACGGACAAACCAAGACCATCAATGTCAATGCCAGCAACGGCAGCGCCTGTGTAGAATTCATTATTCTGGCCAATGGCGCACAGAATCAAGGCATTTGGGCAAAATTCCAGAATACCTCCAACTGCCAGGATGAAGATAAATACACCGCACCGCAGCCCTGCCAGCCGCTACCAGAGTGCGATCTCGACATTACCAGCGTGAGCGTGAGCAGTTGCTATTTCGATCATAATGATTACAAGAGTAAGGCGAAGTTGACCATTTGTGTAAAATGGAACAACCGTCCGGGCAATGAAAACATCATCGTTTCCATCGGTGGACAATCGCAAACCATTGCCACTTCTACCAGCAGCGGCTCTAAATGTGTAGAATTCATCATTCCAGCGAATGGTGCACAAAACCAAGGTATTTGGGCGAAATTCCAATACACGACCAACTGCCAGGATGAAGATAAATACACCGCACCACAACCTTGTCAACCGCTCCCCCAATGCGATCTCGACATTACCAGCGTAAGCGTGAGCAATTGTTATTTTGATCACAACGATTACAAGAGCAAAGCCAAGCTGACGATTTGTGTAAAGTGGACCAACCGTCCGAACAATGAAAACATCATGGTTTCCATTAACGGACAGACCAAGACCATCAATGTTAATACCAGCAATGGTAGCGCTTGTGTAGAATTCATTATTTTGGCGAATGGTGTTCAGAATCAAGGTATTTGGGCGAAATTCCAGCATACCTCCAACTGCCAGGATGAAGACAAGTATCATGCGCCTTCTGATTGTCAACCATTGCCAGAATGCGATCTGGACATTACCAGTGTGAGCGTCAGCAATTGCTATTTCGATCATGGCGATTATCGTAGCAAAGCTAAACTGACCGTTTGTGTAAAATGGAGCAACCGTCCGGGCAATGAAAACATCATTGTTTCAATCAACGGACAAACTAAAACCATTAACACGAACGCCAGCAATGGCAGCGCTTGTGTGGAATTCATTATTTTGGCGAATGGCGCACAGCATCAGGGTATTTGGGCGAAATTCCAAAATACAGCCAACTGCCAGGATGAAGACAAGTATCATGCACCTTCTGATTGTCAGCCACTGCCAGAATGCGATCTCGACATCATCCACGTCGATGTGAGTGAATGCTATTATGATGATTGCGACGGCAAGAGCAAGGCTACAGTGTCGGTTTGTGTAAAATGGACGAATCGTCCGGGTAATGAAAATATTATTGTTTCTACCGGCGGTCAAACGCAAACCATTGTACCTACCAGCGCCAGCGGCATCCAGTGTATAGAATTTGTCGTTCCGGCAAATGGTGCACAAAACCAGGGCATCTGGGCGAAATTCCAAAGCACTACGGCTTGTCAGGATGAAGATAAATACAATGCGCCACAAAGTTGCCAGCCATTACCAGAGTGCGAACTCGACATTATCCATGTGGATGTAACGAATTGTTACTACGAACTGAACGGCGCACAAAGCAAGGCGAAACTGACCGTTTGTGTAAAATGGAAGAACCGTCCGACGAATGATAAGATCGTCGTTTCGATCAGCGGTCAATCACAAACCATCACGCCCAACAGCAATAGTGGAGTGCAGTGTGTAGAATTTGTCATTCCGGCAAATGGTGCACAAAACCAGGGCATCTGGGCGAAGTTCCAAAATGCTTCCTCTTGCCAGGATGAAGATAAATATACCGCGCCGCAGTCCTGCCAGCCATTGCCAGAGTGTGATCTGGACATTACCAGCGTAACCGTAAGCGAGTGCTACTTTGATCACAATGATTATCAAAGCAAAGCCAAACTCAAAGTCTGTGTGAAATGGGAAAATCGTCCAGGAACAGAAAACATTCTCGTTTCCATCAATGGACAGACCAAAACCATTAACACCAACGCTGCCAATGGCTCGGATTGTGTAGAATTCATTATTCCGGCAAATGGTGTTCAGAATCAAGGCATTTGGGTGAAATTCCAGAACAATGCTGCTTGTCAGGATGAAGCCAAATACAATGCGCCTTATGCTTGCCAGCCGCAATGCGATCTGGATATTACCAGCGTCAGCGTCAGCGATTGCTATTTCGATCACAATGATTATCAAAGCAAAGCCAAACTCAAAGTTTGTGTGAAATGGACCGACCGTCCGGCGAACGATAAGATTGTCGTTTCCATCAATGGACAATCCAAAACCATTACACCAAACAGCGCCAGCGGTTCAGAATGTGTAGAATTCATTATTCCGGCAAACGGCGTACAAAATCAAGGCATTTGGGCGAAGTTCCAAAACACCCCAGCTTGTCAGGATGAAGCCAAATACCGCGCTCCGGTAGCCTGCCAGCCGCAATGTGATCTGGACATTACCAGTGTGAGCGTCAGCAGCTGTTATTTCGA
>JBKBWT010000164.1:0-13828 GCA_046314415.1 Saprospiraceae bacterium | reverse complement strand
AGCTTTGCATCCAGCATTTCAGTGATGTTGTGTTTTACAAATTTTCTTTTTCCTCTTGTAAATTTACAACATCACTTTTCTTTCATATTATTCTTTTTCTTTAATTTTAAACAGATTCAATGTAACCACTTCAATTTTTACAATTGTATTAGACGCAAAAACTTGTACGCCTACAAACATGAATAGAACTAGTACAAAAAGTAATTTTTTCATACTTAAAACAGTTTTTAAAGATTAAAAAATTAGTTTCGGTGCAAATCGCGCAATTTAAAATTGTAAAAATAAGACATTAAAAAATATAATAATCGGCAATAATCGGCAATGGTTTTTAATAATATAAAATACCACAATAATTAAATATTATGCGCTGGTGTACAGGAGAGAGGCGTCCACGCTTAGGGATTTTATCTTTGAAATGTTCAGAAGCAAGTAGATTGTAAAGAGAGCGCTGAGAAATAGATAAGATTTCTGCTATTTCTTTGCGGGTTCTGTAGCCATAGATGGTTACTTTCTGGGTCATGACTAAGCGTTTTCAATAGGGTTCAACAAGGTCTTTAAATATTTAACTTTAAATTTAGGGATTTGTTTTGAGCTTCTCATTTTTACTTTGTCTGATATTAATTTAGATGCCAGCGTGCCTTGATAAAGATTGCATTACATTAAATATATATACATGTGTGTAATCGTGTAATATTGGGCTTATACGGAGGTTTTATTAAAATTGATATTTTATTTGTAAGAGGGCAAATCGAGGGAGAAGGCGGTAGGTTGTAACCGCAGTACCCAGGTCATTGATTGAAAAAGAGGTGAAGGTATTGGTGTTAAACAAATTTTTTCCAATTAAAGACAAGGTCCAACGCTTCGGCTGAATCGTGTAATTAATATCAAAATCAAAGAAATAATAAGTGTTATTATTATCCAGGTTACCAAAATAATAACGCTCTGACTGTAACTGCACATCCAGGTGACTGCTGAAGCTGAAAAATAAGTCAAAAAAGGTTAGATTATTGGTAAAGGTATTATTGAAAGAAGGCGCTTTGATAGCGCTGGTTGTCCATTTTGTGCCGAGGTGAAAATTAAAACCATTTTCAAAGCCGGAACGTAACTCAACTCCATAATGATAATTATTCGTGTTAACGACCCTCCATTCCGAATTATTAACGATATTTTTGAAGTTTGAGGTAGAATAGCCAAGATCCAATTTTATATTGGAGGAGATTAATTTTATATAAGTGTCTATATTGGATGTAATATTGAAGAAAGATCGATCCTTTATGATAATTTTTTCAGAAAGAGCATAGTTGGGCGTAACGAAGGTATTATTGGAGAAAAAGTCGTGATTTTTTTGATATAAAATCATTGTATTCGCAAAAAAATGCTCACTCCAGTTGCCGACGCGATGATTAATTGTAAATGTGGAGGCATCGAGTTGATTGAATCCTCCTGTTCCTTTATCGAAAGACCGAAAGCTAGTGAGCACATAACGATCAAACACGTCCAGAATTGTTGCATTGGTTGTATTGAAAGCATAAGAAGCCGAGAGGGTATTTTTTTTATTGATTTCCCAATCAAATCCCATTGCCGGATTAATAAAAAAACTGCTTTGCTCCTGAGGGGCTTGACCAATATCTAAGTGATTGAATAACTGGTGGATACCAAGACTGCCTTGCAAGGCAAAATTTTTTAGCTGATGCCGGTATTTTGATTTGATGTATAATTCGGTAGTTGAGTACGACACATCATTTTGAAACGCATTAAAGTCATTGGTAATAATGACATCGCCTTCTTTCATAAGCAAGGCAGTAAACATTTGATCTTTTCTCCATTGGCTGCCCAACTGCGTTTCCAACAAGCCCTTATTTGATTTTCGATGCAGAAAATGGCTTTCCAAGCCGGCAAATTGCATGGTATGATCGTTAAGCTGCTGCACATTGTTGGAATGAGGTTGATTGGGAAATAAATCCTGATATAAAAATCGGTTGATGGTATAATTTTGAGGAGATACTTCTTGAATAAATCTTCCGGTAAGCAGCAGGGCTTTATCTTGCTGAAATTTATTGGAAAAAGTTATTTTCTGATCAAACAGGGTATGATTGGTCTGGATATTTTCAATGGTCGAAAGGTTATTAAATAATAAATTGGAGTGCCCGTTTTCGCCGCCACGGTTGTATTTTGTAGTGCTTTCAAACATTCTTGTTGTTGATATATCGTAAGTAAGGTCAAGCTTTCCGAAACCTGTCACTGATGCATTTCTAAAATGCTGGTTTTCAATATTGGTAAAATTTGTGCCGCTGGCGGTAAAATCTTGCTTGCTATTTCTGAAAAAATCGACTTCATTGGCATCAAAAAAGCCCAATGTTTTTATTTTTAGTTTAGCAGTAGGATTAAAAATAGCATTGAGCGATAATAGCTCCGCATTATTCAGATTGGTACGACTGCTTTTTAAGTCAGGAGCAGCGAAAGCAAGATTCAGTAAGCGATGTGCTTGTTGATCATCGCCCACACTAGCCGGTTCGTCATACCGGAAAGGTCGGATCAGGTGTTCAATGTCGCCGGTGGCATCCTGTCCGATATTATTAAGGTTTGTAATAAAATAATATTTATTTTTTTTACCAAAATTCATCAGATTACCTTGGATATTATATCGGTCAGCCAGGGTTATATCATATCCGGCGCTAATATCTCCAAACCATACCCTTTTGGCTTCCTCTTTGAGGCGCAGGTTGAGGGCGACCCGGTCACTTTGTTCGATTCCTTTCAAAAGGCGGTTGTTGGAGTAATTTTGTAGGATTTCAATTTTTTCAACCGGTGCAGAAGGCATGTTTTTGGTAAGAATTTTATAGCCTTTTTCAAAAAAATCATCTCCTTCTACCATTACTTTTTCAATTTCTTTATTTCCCACTTTGATATTTCCCGCCGCATCAATATTTAGCCCCGGAATTTTTTTGAGCAAGTCTTCCACAACTGCTTCATTACCTTGAGCAAAAGCTTTTACATCAACAATGACGGTATCTCCTTTTACTACAATCGGCAGGCTTTCCGCCTTTATAAGTACTTCTTCAAATTCAAACGGAACCGGAGATAAAACAACATGAAGGGTAGCCGTTGGTTGGGCTGCACTTACCTCCACGGTCATTGCCTTTTTCTCATGTGCCAGCGCAGAAAATGAAATGCGAAATGCACCCGTTGTACGGAGTTCCAATTGATAATTACCTTCTTTTTCCGAATAAGTAAAGGCGATGATGTCCTCACTATCGGATGCAGTAATCCAGATACTTGCCAGTTCGATGGGTGCTTTTTTATCGTCCTTGACACTTCCCTTGATCAAGTACTGCGCGAGTAAATAATTACTAGTCAAAGTAAAAAGCAAAAAAATAATTCCAATTTGCTTTGCCATTCTACTTTTTCGTTTCTTATAGTTTTAATTCAATACTGACATCAGTCTGATTGGAAACCTTGACAGTTGCCCCTCTGGGAAGTTTAGATAATAAAACCGATCTGAATTGATTACTGGATTTTTCTCTGGCGCGATTTTTAATACTGAAAAATGATTCAATGGTGATGGCTTCTTTTTGCTTGACCCAATCATTAAACAATTGCTTTGCATTGTTTTTCTTGGTGCTCAACTTTACAGAAGTTGCTTTAAAAGAAACTTCTTTTAGGTTATCTTCAATGCTAAGGATTAACCCCGGTAACCCATTAAACTTAAATGGACCATAAGGTACGGTCACATCTTTTGCAAACCAGGCAGTATAACTGCGCCCTCTGAACTCCAACAGTGCTTTCTGGCAAGTATAAGAGTCAATTTGCCGGAATTCATGCTGAATTTTCCAGTCTAGTTTAGCACTTTCAGCAACATAATATAAATCAAAAGTTTCAAAATCATCTTCTGAAACGGGCTCAACAGCATACATGCGGCTTGCGGCTACATCCAAAAAATACTTTGAATAAAGTGAATCCGGATATTTTTTCCGAATAATAATTTCGTCATCATACTCGGGTGTACGTACAGTTTGGCTCGTATCCTGCCCAGTCATCAGGAAAGCAGAAAATCCATCGCCAAATGTGAGTGCATAGTGTACGTTTTGGTAATCATCTTTTTTATGGTTGGAGACATAATTTACAGTCCCATAAATATTAGTCTGATTGTAAGATTTTAAGGTACAACATAATATGAATGTAATAATGAGTGTTTTCATGGTAAGTATTGTTTTAAGACCAGGAGAACATAGATTGTTCTCCTGGTACGATCAAATTAAAAATTTCTATCCCACCATGCTCGGATTTGAAATTTCGTACAGGTTCGTCAGGAAATATCATGTACTGTGATATGGTATTCCCTTGAGGTTTCATAAATAAATTTACAGTTGACCTGTTAAGTGATGATGAAACCGAAAATAGCACTATAAATTTACCAGCTAATCCGTTATTTTATGCTTTCAGAATAATACATCTTTAGCGGTCAATTGTGTAGCTATTTTAACGTTCATCTTGCTCAAATTTTTTTTCAATATTATAGTTTTCCGTTGAAATCGAAGTGATTTTTGCGCCTCTTGGCAGTTTACTGTTTAGCATTTCTAAAAAACTTTCAACTGCCTTATTTTTACTTTCCACATATTCGTCAAAGCTTATAGAAATGCCGGATTGAGGAATATTGGCGATCAACTTGCCCGGCATGACTTTTATTTTTTCCAAAACAAAATATACGTTTTTATCTTTAGAACTAACTTCGATTATAAGTCCTGGAAGCCCTTGAAACTTCCATGGACCATTTTGAATCGGAATATCTTTAGTGTACCACACTTCATACGCTCGCCCGCGGAAGTCCACTTCTGCTAATGCACAATCATATTTTCCAATTTTTTTTGTGGCGGACTTCAAAACCCATTGTAATTCAGGCAACTTTTCCTCTACAATTACCGCTTTTGTCTGTTTACCAGAAACAATGAAATCACGGAAAATTAATTTCTTGTTCGTGAAATCTTTATAAATTTTTTTGCCTTCCGTATCAGTAGAACCCAAAGAAATATAAATATTACCCTCTTCATCAACATCTGTCTTTTCGGAGAAATCATCTTCTTTTTTTTCAAAAATGAAGATAGATGTCCTGGAATCGGTGTATAATATAGCCTCTGATGCTATATTATTGCCAATATTCAAGTACTTGTAATAAACTTCAAAATGCTCTTGCCCCCAAGCTGTTACCCCTAATGACAAGATAATTACCACAGAAAAAAGATATTTCATTTCATCTAAATTTTTACGTGGAAAAATTGTGCCCTTTATAACCTATTTACATTATTACTTAATACTGCAAAGCCTACATTAATCGAAATATAGGGGTCAAGAAAACATTATGTTTACTTAACCCACTATATTATCAAAAATTCACTGTCCTTAGTTAAGTGCTAATTTTATGGCAGTCTTCAGTAAGGCACACTCAGCAAAATTTACATTATCGAACACAAGTGTAACATCAAAAGATACTCCATCAACTGTGCCTTTTAAATTAACAGTACAACTCCCCATATCGTCCTCTTTTTCATTAGTCATCAATGTTGCATCTTTTGTTACAAACTCAGGTGTTGGGACAGTATTCGCAAACATGGTAGCAGTTGCAAATACAAAGGCTAGCACAAATATTATCTTCTTCATGTACTAAACTATTTGAGGTTTTTAAGAATTTCTGCATACGCCTTAAAGCAGTTATCGGCCTCAAACTCAAGCGTAACATTTATGCTCTTGCCGTCAACAGTACCCTTAACCGTTAATTTACATTTTTCAAAGAAATTTTCTGCTCCTTCTTTTTGCAAACTATGAATAGTCTTTGCATCATAATACTTAAACAAGTCTAGAGTCTGACAAGATTGTGAGCTAACGACCGGTAAGGTTACATCCCTTTCTATCGACATAGAATTTGTGGCAAAAGTAGAAACTACTGATAATACCGCAATCGTTAAAGCTAAAAAAGCCTTTTTCATGGTTTTTTACATTTTTAGTGAATAAAAAGGATTGATTAATAAATCGCGCAATTTATATTCACTAAATTAAAACCTATCAAGATAAAATAAAAATGGGATTGCCGGTTACTTCTGGTTACTTCTGATTATTGCTGATTTCTTCCGATTATTGCTGATCCCCTGCTCGGTGTCATCCTGAAAAACAAATGGAATGCCAACGTGATCAAAAATAAGCCGCTGATGGTAGGGAGACAACCGGCCGCGCCTGGGGATTTTTGAAGCAGGAAATTTTGAGGTAATCAGGTTATACAAGGAGCGTTCTGATATGCCGAGAATTTGCGCTATTTCCTTTCGGGTTCGGAAACAATCAATAGAGATATTAAGGTGTTGCATGACTAATAGTTTTTCCATCTAATAAAAGGACAAATAATTGTGTAACTTTCATCATAAGATTTATGTTCGTAGCACCTCCCATTTTTTTTTCTGAATCTTCCTATTATCTTTATTTCCTCAATCACTACAAAATAATTATTGCGAATTTCGCTTCATACCAAAATTTTAATTATGCGATTTTTTCTCTATGTAGCTTCTCTATGCCTGATTCTATGCAATTTGCAAATCCCAACTACAGCACAGAATCCCACCAAAGTCCCTAATGCCACGGTCAATCCCGATCTCTTTTCTGGTATGCAATATCGCAATGTCGGTCCTACGCGTGGTGGGCGTGCGACAGTGGTAGCGGGCATTCCCAGTCAAATGTTCACGTTTTTGATGGGCAGCACGGGCGGCGGCGTTTGGAAAACCGATGATGCCGGGAATACCTGGAAAAATATTTCCGACGGGCAGATAGAGGCGGGTTCCATCGGTGCCATTGCGGTCGCGCCTTCCGATGAGAGCACGATTTATGTGGGCACGGGTTCGGCTTGTCCGCGTGGCAATATTTCACAGGGCGTGGGCATGTACAAATCCATTGATGGCGGGAAGAAATGGCAGCATATCGGCTTGCCGAAAGCGGGTTTGATTGGTAAAATTGAAGTGCATCCGAGTAATCCGGATTTGGTATATGTGGCGGTTTTGGGGCAGATTTTTGGTCCGAATAAAGAACGGGGCGTCTATCGCAGCAAGGATGGCGGCAAAAATTGGGAAGCGGTGCTACAGGTGAGTGACACCACCGGGGCGATTGATTTGAGTATGAATCCGAAAAATCCGCGGGAAATCTACGCTGCCATGTGGCGTGCCGAGCGCAAACCTTGGACGATGATTGACGGCGGCAAGGACGGTGGCATTTGGAAAACGATGGATGGCGGTGATACCTGGACGAAATTGACCGAAGGCTTGCCTAAGGGATTGATCGGACGCATTGGCGTGGCGGTTTCTCCGGCAAATCCCAACCGCGTCTGGGCTTTGGTGTGTGCAGCCGAAGAAGAAGAAGCGGGGCTGTACCGCAGCGATGACGCCGGGCAGACCTGGAATCGCATCTGTCGTGACCACAAATTGCGCCAACGCGGTTGGTACTATTCGCATGTTACTGCCGATCCAAAAAATGACAATATTGTATATGTCAACAATGTGGACTTTTGGAAATCGGTGGATGGCGGCAAGAGTTTTGATATTGAAATTTCGGTGCCGCACGGCGATAATCACGGGCTTTGGATCAATCCAAACAACACCGATGTAATGATTCATTGCAATGACGGCGGTGCTACGGTAACCTTGAACGGCGGCAAAAGCTGGAGTACCGAATTAAATCAGCCGACTTCCGAATTTTATCGCGTCACGGTCGATAATCAATTCCCGTATCGTTTGTATGCGGGGCAGCAGGATAACACAACGATTTCCGTTCCCAGCCACGAGATTTGGGGCGTGACGGATACCGAGCATTGGCATGAGGTTGGCGGCGGTGAGTGTGCGGATGTGGCGGTGCATCCACAAGATCCAAATATTGTTTGGGCGGGCAGTTACAGCGGAGAGATTACGATCACGAATTTTGCGACCGGCGAGCAGCGGCAGGTCACACCCTACCCGCATTACACCGAGGGCACCGAGCAGCGCAAATTGAAATATCGTTTTCAATGGAATGCGCCCTTGCTGATTTCCAAATTCAATCCGAACACGGTTTATTACGCTTCCAATTTTGTGCACAAAACCACGAATAACGGGCAAAGCTGGGAACTGGTCAGCCCGGATTTGACGCGTAAACTCGATAAATATTTTGATATTCCCGGCGGACCCATTCAGCACGACGCCACTGGCGTAGAGGTGTATTGCACGGTGTTTGCGTTAGAAGAGTCACCCTTTAAAGAAGGAGAGTTGTGGGCGGGTACAGATGACGGTTTGCTGCATATTTCGCACGATGGCGGTAAAACCTGGCAAAATATTACACCGAAAGGCATTCCAGGTGAATGTACCATTAATAAAATTGAATTATCAACTCATCATCCGGGACGTGCGTTTGTTGCTATTCACAATTATCGCAATCATGATTTTAAACCTTATTTACTTTGCACCAATGATTTTGGTAAAACCTGGGAATTGCTGACCGACGGTAAAAACGGCATTCCCGACGGGCATTTTATTCGCGCCATTGCCGAAGATCCCGATCGGAAAGGCTTATTATATGCTGGAACCGAGTATGGTATGTATATTTCTTTTAATGATGGAAAAAATTGGCAGCCGTTTCAACTGAATTTGCCGGTTGTGCCCATTACCGATATGGAGGTGCACGAAAAAGATTTAGCGATCAGTACGCAGGGACGCGCATTTTGGGTACTGGATGATTTGACGCCATTACATCAACTAAATGATAATTTGGCGAAAGCCGATAAAATATTATACAAACCGCGCGATACCTATCGCACGAATGTAAATGGATATAATGCTGCCATTCATTTTTACCTGGCGGAAGAGCCGAAGAAAGACGCTACCATTCAACTCGACATTTTGGATGCCAATGGCAAAGTGATTCGCAGTTTTACAAAAGATGCTAAAAATCGGCGAAATAAAATGGAAGCTAAAAAAGGCTTCAACACCTTAAGCTGGGACTTGCTGCACGAAGGACCAGAATTGGTGGATGACTTTATGTCAATGGATGTGCGCTATCCCGCGCCGGGCGCGCGTGCGGTGCCGGGGAAGTATCAGGTAAAATTACAAATTGGTGATTGGTCACAAACGCAGGCTTTTGAATTGAAAAAAGATCCGCGCTGGACGGATGTCACGGATGCGGATTATCAGGCACAATTGGCAATGGTGACGGAAATTGGTGAGATGATAACGGATGCGCATAAACGCATCAAAAACCTCCGTGCCGTGCGCGATCAATTAAAAAATACCGCTCAATTGGCAGAAAAAGTGAATAAAAACACGCAATTGAAAAAATTGTCGGAAGATTTAGACAAAAAACTGACCGGCGTAGAAGACCTGTTGATTCAAAACAAAGTGGAAGTCAGCCAGGATGAAATCAATTACGAGCGCGTTTTTAGCAATCACCTCACACGCTTGTATGGCGTGGTGCGCGGCGAGCATGCGCGTCCGACGGGCGGTGCCACGGAGCGGTTGGAGGATTTGAAGAAAGAATATGATGCCATTATTATACAATACGAGCAAGTAATGGAAATGGCTCTCAAAGAATTTAATACCCTTTTGGAAAAAGAAAAAGTGAGCCGGATTGTAGTGCCGGAGCGGGTGGGAAAGAAGTGAGATTAAAATCTAATATTATGTCTGAGCACTCTAATTAAAATCAGCGTACACTAAAAACGTCATCTGTTAATGCAAGCGGCTGTACTTCACAAGCAATGGTGGTGTTGGTGGTAATTTTTTGGGAACCATCGGTCATCTTACTATAAACCGTACGGGTACGCAACAACGGAATGCCACCTGTAGAATAATCCGGGTGCCATAATGAGGAAACTGCGGTTGCGGGAGCTAGATACATGAGCTCGGTAGCAGACCAGACTGTATCAATCATTTGGTGGGTTCCAAAATGAGTGCTAGGGGCGAAATATATAATTGATTTAATACAATGATACCCTAGAATAACCCTGCTCGAATCGGAAAAAGTAACCACCGAGTCGATCCCACTTTTTACACTTTTTATAATTTGCGAGGCTTTTTCCTTTCCGAAATACACTGTGGTTTCATTCGGCGCGCGCGCAAAGTCGATAATTTCGTCTGTAATACCCCCAAATCGCTCTGCCAAGGTTCCAATTCGATTGGTTCTTATTTTTTGTTTGCCAAAATATACAATCAGAGTGTCTCCGGGTATGTCATTTGGAGTTAAAGGTATATATTTAATAATGCCTTCAAAATGAATATTTTGCGAATGTAATGATGCAAATAAACTGGAAAAAAATAAAGTCATAAAAAAAAACAAATACTTCATCATATGACGATGTTTATTTAAAACGGCATTATAAAAAGTTAAAGTGGTCTAAGTTATTATAGACTACTTTAACTAAGGCTTGGTTATGATCTTCACCAACTTGATTCGCAACTGCTTATTTTTCTAATTGGGCATAAGAAAATATCAAACTACCAGTGTCTGCTATCCATTCTTGTTTAGTACAAGTAATTCAAATTAAAATAACAACAAAAATATAAGCTACTAATAATAATTTTTGTTTCATAAAAGACCAATTTAGAAGTTGTATGAAATCAAAGATTTGATTTTCAATAACTTATGAAAAGTTAATTCCAAAAAGTGAAATGCGCAATTTACAATTGTAAAAATACAGGAATAAGAAATACAATAATCGGCAATAACATTTTCAGTTATAAAGAATACACAATAATCAAAAATTATACGTTGATGAGCAGGCGAAAGTCGTCCGCGTTTGGAGATTTTATCTTTGGAATATTGGGGGAAAGTAGATTATGTAGCGAACGCAGAGAAATACCTAAAATATCTGCTATCTCATTTCTGGTTCGGTAGGTATTCAGAGATACTTTTTTATTCATGACTACTAGATTGTTTCCTGATAAATGAGGCATTACAAATATATGTATAAAGTTTTATTTTTAAAGCTACTTTTCAATTGGACAACTACACATTTATTCACTTATTCAAAAGCACCATGAAAATCCTAAAACCCTTGATTTTACTGCTGCTGCTCGTGACATTCGTCGCTTGTCAGCAAAAAAATTCCTACGATATTCTCATTCGCAATGCTATGATTTATGATGGTTCCGGCGAGGCGCCTTTTCAGGGAGATATTGGTATTAATGGTGATACGATTGTGGCGGTGGGTAAACTGGAACGCGATACCGGCCGACAAGAATTGGATGTACAAGGATTAGCCGTCAGTCCGGGCTTTATCAATATGCTTAGCTGGGCGGTGAATTTGATGGAAGACGGACGCGGCATGAGCGATTTGAAGCAGGGTGTGACGCTCGAAGTCTTGGGCGAGGGTACTTCACTCGGTCCATTTTACAAGCCATTATACAAAAATACTGATGTGCCGCTCCGTTCTTTTGGCGATCATTTTAATTATTTGGAACGCAAGGGTATTGCCCTGAATGTGGCGTCGTTTGTGGGCGCAGCGACGATTCGCGCGTTTGAACTGGGGTTTGATGATGTTGATCCTACGCCGGAACAACTCGAACGCATGAAAGCACAAGTACGCAAAGCCATGCAGGAAGGGGCGCTCGGCATTGGTTCGGCGCTGATTTATACGCCCGGAGTTTATGCGGAAACCCAGGAGTTAATTGAAATTTGTAAAGCGGCAGCGGAGTTCGACGGTACCTACATTACCCACATGCGCGGCGAGGGCGACCGTCTGCTGGAAGCAGTGGATGAGGTGATTCGAATTGCGAGAGAAGCTAATATAGATGCGGAAATTTATCATTTGAAAGCAGCTGGTCGGGAAAACTGGTCTAAATTAGATCAGGTGATTACAAAAATTAATAACGCTCGTAAGGCTGATATTAATATTGGTGCGAATATGTACCTATACACTGCCGGTTCTACTGGTTTGGATGCGGCGATGCCGCCCTGGGTGCAAGAGGGTGGCTATGATAATTGGCGGGCACGCTTGCAAAATCCGGTGATTCGGCAGCAAGTTATTGCCGAAATGCGCTCCGATACCGTTCACTGGGAAAATCTGGCTCGCCTGGCTGGAGCCGATGGAACCTTGTTGGTGGGCTTTAGAAGCCGCGCTTTACGCGAACAATACGCCGGTAAAACCCTCGCCGAAGTGGCGCAACTGCGTAATCAATCGCCGGAAGATGCCGCTATTGACCTGGTCATTCAAGATGGCGCGCGGGTGGAAGTCGTGTATTTTCTGATGTCTGAAGAAAATTTGCAAAAACAATTGCGTCTGCCATATATGAGTTTTTGTTCAGATGCGAATGCCCCGGCGTTGGAAGATTCCGGGCGCGGCGCGAGCACCCATCCTCGTAAATTTGGCAATTTTGCAAGATTGCTAGGCAAATACGTCCGCGATGAAAAAGTCATTTCGCTCGAAGAAGCCATTTATAAACTCACCTATTTATCGGCTCAAAAATTAAAAATTCAAAAACGGGGTTTGTTAAAGCCAGGATATTATGCAGATATTGTAATTTTTAATCCACAAACCATTCAAGATCATGCCACTTATGAAAATCCGCATCAATACGCAACCGGCGTGGAGCATGTGTTTGTCAATGGCGTACAGGTATTGAAAAATGGCGGACATACCGGGGCAATGCCGGGGCGATTTGTAAAAGGACCAGGATTTAGAGGTAAGTAATAATTTGATGTTATATTAAATAATATTATTTCTTTTGTAAAAGTTTAACTTTTTGATTTTCAATTATTTAAATTATAATTTCTATTTTATATTTACATTATTTACGCCTGCATCCTTCATTTCCTGATAATGCCCATTTTTTGCATTAAAAAGGTGGCATTTCGATTTTGCGCCGTACCGGTTTTTAATTGATAATCAAAATATAAATTATCATCTTCTATAATGCTTTCAAAACACAAATTGCCCAATGTTTCCGGGTATTCCCGCTCCATTTTTGCCAATTCAATATCGTGCGTTGCCAGCAAGCCTACACAACCCAGGCTCAGCAAACGCCGCACCAACTGCTGGCTGCCGTACAATTTATCATCCGAATTGGTGCCGCGCAACACCTCATCGAGCAATACCAACGCATATGGATTTTCTTCTAAATGATGTAATATTTCTTGTAATGTTTTTAATTCGGCATAAAAAGTCGAAACATGATCCTGCAAAGAATCCGATTGCCGCAGCGAGGAATGAATAGCCATGGGCGTTCCCGCAAAATGGGTTGCACACACTGGCGCACCCATGCGTGCCAGGAGCAAATTGACCCCAACTGTGCGCAGGAAGGTACTTTTGCCAGACATATTCGATCCGGTTACAATATATAATTGTTTGTTTATTCCAATGTTAAAATCATTACTTACGCGCTCGTGCGCAGGAATGAGCGGATGTGCCAGTGCCGTTGCTTCGATGAATGGTGCGCCCTCGGTCATTTTGGGAAACGCATAATCCGGATTATTAAAGTGAAAGGTTGCCAATGAATTCAGCATTTCCACTTCGCCAATCGCTGCCAGCCAACGGCGTAAATGCGCCTGATGCTTGGTTTTCCAGGCTTCCAGCCAGCTTACACATTGCAAATCATATACAAAAAATCCGGTAAGTAAAGCGTACGCCACTGAATTGAGCCGCTGGTCGAACCAATTTGCCAGGCGATCCAGTTCTTTCAAGGCTACATTGGCTTCTGCCGTTTCGTTTTGAATTTGTAATAAAACTGCCGATTTCCAACCTTCAACATTTACTAAACTAAATAACTCGGCAAAAACTTTAAAAGATTCTACGTTTTTAGAAACCGCTGCATGAATTTTATTAATTTTCATGCCATAA
>JBKBWT010000163.1:0-13855 GCA_046314415.1 Saprospiraceae bacterium | reverse complement strand
GTCGCTTTTATTATGCTATTATCATATCCAGCCTATCACTGGTATAGCACGCAGCCGGTAAAAATTGCAAGATTAGAACCTGATAATAAGATAATTAATAAATCGTTACACGTTAATAACCAGAAAGTTATAACATTAATTGAAGCTAAGGGTAAAACGTTGGCACCTACGTATGCCGAGGTGGTTTGCACCGATTATGTTATTAATGTTTTGCACGAATTTTACCTGCTTACAAAAGCGGAAAAACGCGCCATTCAAATTATCACTTCGGAAGATTTAAAAACCTTGATTGCACAGGATGCGCCCATTATCAAAGGCGTTTATACCGCCTTGATTGACAGTGGTAAAGGCGTGCCGGTGGAACGCGATAGCGTACAGGCGGGTGACTTCGTTCAATTTTGGAATGTAATGCCAACGGGCTGCTACGGGCATTGCGGTGTTGTAAAATCTATTGATGATCAAACACTTACACTTTATTCCTCTCATCCAATGACCAATGGTTTCGGCATTCATACTTTTCGTTTTCCGGATAAAGCCTATTTTGTAAGATTAAAATAAAAATACAATGTAAAATTTTTAATAAAAACATGATTTTAGTAAATAAAATATTCATGTTTGTTGGCTTTTATTATGAGTTGTTTCGTAATGGAAAAGATTAAATTTTGTAAAAAATCCATTTTTTAAATTAAAAAACGCATTAAAATTCCCACTTATGCTATGTTTTAGGAAAAATTTAACAAAATGCAGCTTCCAAATCAGCACTTTATACATACAATCGGCGTTAAAACTTGCGTTTGCATCTTTTTAAAAATAAGGGACGTAAAGTAAATGTTGCGAAAGTTAATTTTATTTATGCTCATTGGAGTTTTGGTGCCGATTGTGGGTGCCGCCTATGTTTGGAAACCGATTACACCGACAAAAATCTGGACCCTGCCAACGCCCAGCGTTTCCGCTGATTCTACAACGGTTAGGGTGCTCACCAAAAACGAGCAAGTGCTGCAGTACGTGGTTCAACAGGGGAAAAAGCTGGCACCGAGTTATAAAAAAGTAGTTTGTACGGATTATATTATTCGCGTTATCTCGAATTTTTATAAGCTTACAGCTAAGGAAAGGCATGATATTCAAATTCTTACGAATAAAGAATTAAAGCCATTGATCAAAGCCAATGCACCGGTGATTAAAGGCGTTTACACTGCGTTGATTAAATCGGGTAAAGGCGTAGCCGTGAAGCGCTCCGAAGTAAAGCCCGGCGATTTTGTACAATTCTGGTTTGTGTGGCGCAGCGGAAGCTACGGGCATTGCGGGGTGGTGAAAAGCATTGGCAAAAACACGCTTACCCTGTACTCCTCGCGTCCGGCTTCGGATGGATTTAGCGTGCACACGTATCCTTTTCCTCACAAGGCATATTTTGTGCGCTTAAAATAATCATTTTGGGTATTTCATGCGTTTAAACAAGAGAAAGAAGACACGGATGCAATCGTTTAACTCCACCAGACCACAACTTTATACCAAACCAGCCATTTTCGTGGCAGCGTTGGCACTATCGCCATTTTTTGCATCCTTGTTGTTTGTGCAAAATCTTTGGGCGGTAGGCAGAAATAAGTGGGCGCTGCCAATGCTTGTATTCGGCGGAATCTGGAATATGCTGATTTTCAGGGTGGCATGGGAATATTTTCTCAATAATCCCTTGGTTTATCTGGTCGGCAATGCCGTAGGCGGTTTTTTGCTGATCTTTCCTTTTTGGAAATGGCATTTTGGAGATGTGGAGGCATTTGATAAAAAAACGATTTGGTCGCCCTTGCTCGTGGTGTTGGTCATTTTCGCCATTCTGATGGCAGTGGCAATGTGGTTTCGACAATCCCTGGCTTATTCCTACTAAAATTTTCTCACCGGTTGCGGAACGGAATGCTTATCTTTGCGATTTTTAAAGATAATAGACGTTAGCTAATAAAATAATCTAATCTTTCAATCTGTATTGATCCAATGTCTAACGTCAATTGTCTATTATCTAAAGTTTAAAAAAATGCAATTAGAAAACAACCGTTATGAACTAAGCGGCGGCGTGGATCCGCTGGAATTGGCGGAGCAATATGGCTTGCCTTTGTATGTGTATGACAGCGCAATCATGGAGCGCCAGTATAAACGTATTACGAATGCGTTTGATGTGAAACGGTTGAAGATTAATTATGCTTGTAAAGCGCTGAATAATATTAATGTATTAAAATTTTTTAAAGAGCAAGGCTTAGGGCTGGATACCGTGTCCATTCAGGAAGTCATGCTGGGACTGCGTGCAGGATTTAAGCCGCAGGACATTATTTACACGCCTAATTGTGTGAGTCTCGAAGAGATCGAAATGGCGGTGCAGCAGGGCGTGCGCATCAATATTGACAATATTTCCATTCTGGAGCAATTCGGTCAGGCGTACCCGGATGTGCCGGTATGCATTAGAATAAATCCGCATATTATGGCGGGTGGCAACGCCAAAACTTCGGTGGGGCATATTGATTCCAAATTTGGTATTTCCATTCACCAGATGCCGTTGGTGCGTCGTTTGGTGGAAGCTACGAATATCAAGGTGGAAGGCATTCACATGCACACAGGGTCGGATATTCTGGATGCCGAGGTGTTTTTAATGGGTGCCGAAATCTTATTAAATATTGCAAAGGATTATAAGTACCTGGATTACATTGACTTCGGTTCGGGTTTTAAAGTGCCGTACAAGCCAGGTGATATTGAAACTGATATTGAAGACCTGGGCGAAAAGATTTCCAAACGCTTTAATGAATTTTGTAAAGAATATGGCAAGGATTTGACCCTGATGTTTGAGCCGGGTAAATTTCTGGTGAGCGAATCGGGTTATTTCCTCGTGAAAGTCAATGTGATTAAGCAAACTACTTCGACTGTGTTTGCGGGAGTTGATTCGGGGTTGAATCATTTGATCCGCCCGATGTTTTACAATGCGTATCATAAAATTACGAATATTTCTAATCCGAATGGAAAATCGCGTTTTTACACGATTGTCGGGTACATTTGCGAGACGGATACGTTTGGGGTAAATCGGCAGATTGCCGAAATTCACGAAGGAGATGTCTTGTGTTTTCATAATGCGGGCGCTTACTGCTACACGATGTCGTCGAATTATAACTCGCGGTTCCGCCCGGCGGAAGTCTTGGTGCATGAGGGTAGAGCTTACCTGATTCGTCAGCGCGAAACGATGGAAGATATTCTGCGCAACCAGGTGGAAGCCGAAATTTTCCAGGAAGCGACTGTTTAACTATTTAGTAAATAATCGCGGCAGTAGGTTCATAATCAATGAATTAACTGCCGCGATTGTATAAAATTTTATAATGAAATTCATCTATCTTTTAATATTTTCTGCATTTTTGTTGGCAACCAATTGCAAGAGCAATAGCCCAAAAGTAACTGCGAATACCAATCCTGCTGTGGATAATACAGTGGAATTGTTGAAGGATACGCTGGTGCAAATTGCCGACCGACAATTGCTTTTTGCTAAAGGAAATTCCAAAACCCTGCCTTTTTCGGATGATGCCGCAACTACGACGCTTATTCTGGTGCGTCACGCTGAAAAAGCCAGCGGAGGAGAAGACCCGGATGACCCTGACTTAACCCCTGCTGGTGTACAACGTGCTGAACGTCTGGCAGATATACTGCAGGATTTTCCTTTAGATGGCGTTTATACCAATTATTTTGAACGGACGACGAAGACCGCTCAACCCAGTGCATATCAGGCACAGGTAGATATTCAGTTCTACGACCATGAAAAAGCGGCTGACTTTATCATTCAACTGGCGGCACGGGAGCTCGGTAAGAATTTTCTCATAGTCGGTCGTGCCAATACGGTACCACAAATGCTGAATCGTTTGCTCGGCGAAGCGCGTTTCAAAGATATTAATGAAGCCGATTATAGCAATATTTACGTGGTGTCGATTGGTAAGAACGGCGAAATCAAGGTTACTCGGGCATTATTTTGAAACTTTCCAAGACTATTTTAGCGTTGAAATATCCAAGTTGGTTTTAATAGGATTTATCTTTGCACTTCTTTGGTGGTGTTATGGTGCCAAGTGTTTTTGTGTTAAAGTAAGGCACGACAAAATCGTAACATCACCAAACTATATCACTATCGCACCATTAACACTTTATTACAATGGATACCAGATACAACCCGCAGGAGACAGAACCCAAGTGGTACCAGTATTGGATGGAACGCAATTATTTCCATTCTGAACCCGATGACCGGGAACCATTTACCATTATCATTCCGCCGCCAAACGTAACAGGGGTGCTCCACATGGGGCATATGCTGAACAATACGATTCAGGATATTCTGATTCGCAAGGCGCGTCTGGAAGGTAAAAATGCCTGCTGGGTGCCGGGTACCGATCATGCTTCCATTGCAACTGAAGCAAAAGTGGTACAATTGCTTCGCAGTCAGGGAATTAAGAAATCTGATATCACCCGTGAGGCGTTTTTAAATCATGCTTTTGAGTGGAAAGAGAAGTACGGCGGTATTATTCTAGAACAATTGAAAAAGCTGGGTGCTTCATGCGATTGGCAACGGACGCGCTTTACCATGGAACCTTCGCTGTCGCGGGCGGTGATTCATGTATTTGTAGATTTGTACCGTAAAGGAAAGATTTACAGAGGATTACGTATGACAAACTGGGATCCTGCGGCGCAAACTGTTTTGTCGAATGAAGAGGTTATTTATAAAGAAACCAATTCACAATTATATCACATTAAATATTTTTTAGAAGGATCTGATACGGAGGGAATTATCATTGCTACGCAACGTCCGGAGACGATTATGGCAGACACGGCGATTGCGGTGCACCCGGAGGATGAGCGTTACAAAGATTGGGTAGGCAAAAATGTATTGATTCCGCTGATTAACAAGCCGATACCTATTATTGCCGATTCGTATGTAGATCGGGAATTTGGTACGGGCTCTTTAAAAATTACCCCGGCACACGATCAAAATGACTATGCGGTTGGAGAACGGCATCAATTGCCGGTAGTCGATATTTTAAATGCGGATGGCACTTTGAATGAAAATGCCCAGATTTTAGTAGGAGAGGATCGTTTTATAGCACGTAAAAAAATCAAGAAACTACTTGAAGAATCGGGCAATCTGGTCAAAATTGAAGATTACAAGACAAATGTTGGGCACTCCGAGCGCACCGACGCAGTCGTTGAACCGCGCCTGACCTTGCAATGGTTTCTGGATATGAAAGGCTTTGCGCGTACTGCTTTGGAAGCAGTGCGTAGCGGCGAGGTCACGTTCTACCCCGAAAGCATGTGGAACATGTATTACAACTGGCTGAATGAAGATAACATTAAGGATTGGTGTATCTCGCGGCAGTTGTGGTGGGGTCAGCGCATTCCGGCATATTATTTGGTAAACGGCGAGCAGCAAGCTGGTGAGCCGCTCATTTTTGTGGCAGAAACGGCGGAGGAGGCATTACAACAAGCCAAAGAAAAAACTGGAAATCAGAATCTTACGCTTAATGATTTGCAACAAGATGAGGATGTAGTAGATACCTGGTTTTCTTCCTGGCTTTGGCCCATTTCGGTTTTTGATGGCTTTGAAAATCAGGAGGAACTACAATACTATTATCCGACCAGCGTATTGGTGACGGGCTGGGACATCATGTTTTTCTGGGTGGCGCGTATGATTATGGCGGGCTATGAATGGTCGGAGGAATTATTAGGTAAAAATATTACCGATGTTAAAGGAAAAATGCCATTCCATGATGTGTATTTTACCGGCATGGTGCGTGACAACAAGCGCCGGAAAATGAGTAAATCGCTTGGCAACTCGCCGGATGCATTGGAATTAATTGAAAAATATGGCGCCGACGGCGTGCGCTTTGGGATGATGGCAAGTTCGGCAGCCGGGAATGACATTATTTTCGATGCACCGTTTGATCCGGAAACGAAGCAAATTCTAAACGAGAGTAAATTGTGCGAACAGGGGCGTAATTTCTGTAATAAAATGTGGAACGCCCTTCGGCTGATCAAAGGCTGGGACGTAACGGATGAGCTGATAGACGAAGAAACAGCCTCAATTAATCAATTGGCTACGAATTGGTTGGAGCAAAAACTTTCGCAGACTTTAGTAGAAATTACGGCTAATTTCCAAAGTTACCGCCTTTCAGATGCATTGATGACCTTGTATAAGTTCGTTTGGGATGATTTCTGTTCCTGGTATTTGGAAATGATTAAACCTGCTTACGGTCAGCCGATTGACCGGAATACTTTGGATCGCACCATTGAGCTTTTCAGCAAGCTAATGACCGCTTTGCATCCGTTTATGCCATTTGTCACCGAGGAAATCTGGCAGCAATTAACGGATCGTTTGGAAGGAGAAGATTGCATTGTAAGCAAGTATCCGGCAGCAGAGGCATTTGATGCCGATTTTATCAATCGGGTTGAAAGAGCTAAAGAAATTGTGACGGCGATTCGGGAAGTACGCAGTAGTAAAGGACTGAAAGCCAAGGAATTATTAAAGGTATTTACCCAAGATACGCCAAAAGCCCAAGCCTTATTGGCAGAAAAAGGTTTGAAGGAAATGATTATAAAAATGGCGAATCTGAGTGAATTGACTTTCACGCAAACGGATATTCATAACAGCGTTTCTTTCCTTGCTGGTACGGAAAAATTCTATGTGGAAATGGAGCAAAGCATTGATGCGGTGGCTGAACGAGAGCGTTTGAGCAAGGATTTGGCTTATTATCAAGGATTTATACAATCGGTGCAGAAGAAATTAAGCAACGAAAAATTTGTGAATGGTGCACCAGCGAACGTGATTGAGGCAGAACGCAAAAAACTTGCCGATGGTGAAGCAAAGATTAAAAGTTTAGAAGAAGCGCTGGCACAATTGAATTAAAATTATAATTGGTCTGGTGATTTCGTCATCAGACCAATTTCTCTTTTTTATGTCGTTCATATTCCACACGTAGTTGTCCTTTATCTACGGGGACTACGCCTAATTTTTCACATACTTGCCCACCCGCCATATTTGATAGTACGGCAATTTCCTCATCGCCCAAACCAAGCGCTAATGCCAGCGATGCTACACTGATTACGGTGTCTCCGGCACCACTTACATCGGCAATCTGGCGTGGACGCGTACCCAATATCAGACTTTCTCCTCGATTGTCAATGAATAAACCTTTCTCCGAAAGGGTAATCAAGGTGTATTGATTGCCAAGTCGGCTTCTTACAAAGTGAGCGGTATTTTTCAAAGAATTGAGTTCCGCTTGCACTGGGGTAGTCATCTGACCCCTAATTTCCTTGAGATTTGGCTTAAATAAAGTGACATGCTTGTACTCCCAGAAATTATGAAATTTTGGATCAACCGTGGTTGGGATGTCACGCTTGATGGCTTCAAGCATAATCGTACGGATGGTCTGCTGCGTTAGTACGCCTTTATTATAATCTTGAAATAAAATGACATGGATTTCACGCTCTTCTAACATATTCTGCACACAATCAATGAGTTGTTTGGCTTCACGCTCGCTCAAATCCTGGGTAGTTTCTTCATCGAGGCGCAGCAATTGTTGACTTCCGGCGAGAATACGCGTTTTTACCGTGGTAGGGCGCTCCGCAGATTGTAAAATACATTTGCTTGATAAGCCATTTTCCGGTAGTAGCTTCAGGAAAATCTCGGCATCCCGGTCTTTTCCAATCACACTGCATAAATAGGGGGTAGCTCCTAATGCCTTGATATTCAACGCTACATTGGCGGCGCCACCCAAGCGGTTTTCCTGCTCTTGCAAATGTACCACCGGTACCGGCGCTTCTGGAGAGATACGCTCCACCTTGCCACTTAGGTAACGATCAATCATCACGTCACCAACTACAAGTACATTCAGCTTATTAAAAGCGTCAAAAATATTACTCGAATGAGCCATGTTACTTAGCAATAAGTATTCAACAAAAGTAGTAAAAGAAAGTACAATTCAATGGACTGAGTGTGGCAAATTAGTATGAATTCAGGGTAAACAGGTTCAACAATATTTTAGTTATGTAAAAAGTCTTGTTTTTGAATGAATTCTACAATCTTCGCGGTTGCTCCTTGGTTTTCTAATACATATTGTTTTGCAATATACGAAGCCTGCAAATACTGCGCTTCATCCTGCAAAAAATCAAATTGCGCTCGAAGCTGCGCGAGGTGTTCAATCGCAAAAGCGCCACCTTGTTGCTGAAGTTGAACCGCTTCGGCAAATTTCTGAAATTTAGGTCCAAAAATAACCGGCAAGCCAAACGTAATGGGTTCTAAGGTATTATGAATGCCCGTGCCAAAACCGCCGCCAATATAGGCAATTCGTCCGTATTGATAGAGAGAAGAAAGCATCCCAATGTTATCGACAATTAAAACTTTTACTCCTCCAGAATTTTCTTGAGTCATTTTTGAATACCGAAGATAAGGAATTTGCAAACCTTGTTCAATTTGCTGAATATGATTTGCGGAAATATCATGTGGCGCTATAATAACTTTCCAGTCATCTGGTAAATATTGATTCACAAAAGGTAATAAAATGGCTTCGTCGGGCTGCCAACTGCTACCGATTATTAAAATTTTATAATTATTACTAAATGTTTGTATAATGGGAAATGCAGTTGCTTGCCGGGCTATTTGTACAACTCGATCAATGCGCGTATCACCGGCTGTCGTAAAATTTTGTAAATGAAGCTGTTGCAGTAAATTTGCCGAAGCTTGATCTTGTGTAAAAATATGCGTTAATCCGGCGAGCAAACGGCGGAACAAGCCTCCGTACCATTTGAAAAACAATTGATTATGCCGGAAAACCGCCGAGATGAGTAGGGTAGGGATGCCCCTTTTTTGTAAGGTATGTAAATAATGATACCAAAACTCATATTTTACAAATATACTTAATTTTGGCTGAAATAAATCGATGAAAGTCAATGCATTAGCGTGTTTATCAGCAGGTAAATAACAAACATAATCCGCTTGCGCATAGTTTTTACGAATTTCATAACCCGAAGGAGAAAAAAAAGTAAGTAAAATCTTTACATCGGGGTAAATGTTGCGCAGGCTTTCAATCACGGGTCGTCCCTGTTCAAACTCACCTAAAGATGCACAATGCACCCAAACACAGGGCTTTCGCTCAGGATTAATACGCTGCCAGTCAGCCCGGTAGCGCTGCTGCCAACGGTGTCGCCCGGCGAGCCACTGTTTGGCTTTGGGATTAAAAAACGCAGCTATTTTTATTCCTGATGTATATGCCTGAATACCAATATTATATAAAATTTTTGTCATTACTATCACCTTTCTAAGCCACAAAGAAACACAAAAACCGACAGGTAAATACTGATTTTTTACTAGTATTGCAAGAATGAGCAATTTCAACAATTCCGTGTTTATTAAAAGATAAAACTTACTGCTAAAAGCAGGATTATCTATTCACTAAAGCATTAAAAATGGAAGTTCCCTTGCAAGTGTATGAGCCTACTAACCAATCTTTTACCTTAATATGGGTCGCTTTAGCGCTATTCGTCGTCAGTGCGGTGGGCGCATTTTGGCTGTTTCGGCAAGATACGGCGCATCGAGGTAGTCAATACACCGGATTACTGGGCATGTTGGTAGGGTTTATTGCCTTGATTTCCTTGGGAACGGGCATTTTTGGCTGGTTGGCGACCGCCAAAACGGGAACAGTAAAAATTTATGCGGATCGCATTGAGCTGGGAAATCATCCTATTACTTTTCGTAATATTGATAATGCAAAAGTAGAGGAAAGCCGGGAGACCTCCTGGGTAAATCCGAATATTACCAAACGTTCGGTTCAGCTTCTGTTTATAGCGGACCGCGCCGGCAATACCTATGTATTATCCGAAGAAAATTATCCTATTAAAGAAATTATTAATAAACTTCGCAAGGCTATTGCCGATTGGGAAGCTACTTCGTTCAACGACTCAAAGTAATTCTTGGCATTGTCACCAATAACCATTCCTTATATCAGGGAATTTGACCCTAATAAGCTGTAAATAAATCCTTTATAAATAAGGAAATTACTAATTGAAAGCTATTTTTTTCCGGATGGCACCGGTAAAGGTACGCAGCTCGATTTCGTAGGTGCCGGCTTTAAAACGGCTAAAGTCGAGTTCATAGATGGTATTCACCGGTAGATTAAACACATGGTCTTTCCACACCAGTTCACCCTTTTCATTACGAACCAATACATCGCTCACGTTCACTTTAAGTGTCTCGAAATCAATGTAATATAGTTTGTTTTCCGCATCAGCGAAAATCGTCCAGTCGTCTGTAGTAGCAACAGGAGACTCAAACGTTTCCAAACTTTTAATTTCAGTGGTAAAGTTGGCGGCAACTGCCTGCGCAGCAGCAAAGTGGCAAATTCCAAAAAAGAGGATAGCGAAGGTCGTCACAATCTTTTGCATAGCCGATTAATTTATATGTTCATGGGAAATTCGTGAGCGAAAATAGAATTATTGTTCTATATGTAAAAATTATTTTTGTAAAAAATTGAGCTTAAATGAATTACGAAATAAAATTTTATAAAACTAATTTTTTGCCCGATTTTATATGTTTATAATGCAGGCATAACGCCAGAAGTAACACTTTAGTACCTGGTTTTTTTATTTTAAATGAAAATTTCTTGAAAAGTATAAAAGTGGATGCCTCAAACCAGCGCTAATACATCGCGAATATTCCCATAAATCCGGTCTTCTTCCTGCAAAAAAGATTTCAACTCCACCCAAACTGCCTGTTCAATGTCTTCTTCGGTTTGCGGCTGGAGAGTTGTTTCAGTGGTATGCATTAAATACCAATACGTGCGCTTGAGAATGCGCGTCTTTTCTTGCTTGTACGTGTGGTAGGTTTCGCCGAGCAATTTGTCTAGTTTCAATTCTTGCAAGCCAGTTTCTTCCTGCACTTCCCGTACCGCCGCAGCCTCTTTGGTCTCACCGGCATCAATCTTACCTTTGGGCAAATCCCAAAAACTCCGCCGAAAAATGAGCAGTATTTTACCATCCGTATTGACGACCACACCTCCGGCGGCTTCGATAATTTTATAATGTGCCGCAAAATCGAGGAAAAGCTGTTCCACATCGTCGGCATAAAGCGTAACCGCATCAAATCGCTTGCCTTTTTCCAGCATATCGGCATAATTGAGTAAAAACTTGGGCTTGCCCGGATAACGAGTCACCAATTCACGCTCGGATTGAGCCGCCCGTACCTGGTTAGCCGATTGCAAAAACAAAGGCGTTTCGTTGATATAGATTTTGTACATTCGCCGTGAAAATTTTTTAATTTGGAAATACGCTTTATAATTATATGAGTACAGCAAAAGCCATTGCACGTCATTTATTGCAAATAAAGGCAATAAAACTGAGTCCGCAAAAGCCTTTTACCTGGGCATCAGGGATATTATCTCCTATTTATTGTGATAATCGTGTTATTACATCTTACCCGGAGGTGCGTCGTTTTGTCATTGATAGTTTTATGGAGAAATCCAAAAATTTTGAGCCATTTGCTGCCATTGCGGGGGTGGCTACGGGCGGTATTGCGCATGGAGCGTTGCTGGCTGATCGGTTGAATCTGCCGTTTATTTACGTGCGCAGCAAAGCGAAAGAGCACGGGCGACAAAATCTGATTGAAGGGGAATTGCCGGAAGGCACCAAAGTATTGGTCATTGAGGACCTGATTTCTACCGGGGGCAGTAGCTTAACCGCGGTGGAAGCCTTGCGCAGCGGCGGACTGGAAGTAGTCGGCTTAATCGCAATTTTTACTTATGGTTTTGAACAAGCTACGCAGGCTTTCGCGGCGGCGCATTGTAAGATGGATACCTTGACGGACTATGCCGTTTTGTTGGAAGAGGCGGTGCAAACGCATTATATTCAACCCGATGAATTGCAAACTTTGCAGCAATGGCGGGAAAATCCGAAAGCATGGGGAATAAATTAAGTTGTTAATGATATATAATATTTATTTTAATTTATTTATGTATTAATTTATAAATCAATCTATTATTTAAGAAGCGTTTTTATTATCTTGAATAAATATATAACATTAAATAATGTAATAAGTGGCGCTTCCGGCAATTAACGCCTGGAATAATGTCCAATTTCGGCAATTGTAGTAAATATTACCAATGCCAACCATTACCGCACAAGGTTAAATCTTTTTATATTTGGCGGTTCAAATAATTGATTAGCAGCAATGAACGCCGCTTGAAACACGTAAACGACTGAATAGCAAGATGTCAGTAATAACAGCTCAATCCGAAGCATTCCTGAAAACGTATCTGAATAATGCCTCGCCTACCGGTTTTGAATCATCGGGACAAAAAATCTGGCTGGATTATATCAAGCCTTATATTCATGATTGGAAAATTGATAATTACGGCACCGTTTATGGTATTATAAATCCTGATAAACCGTATCGGGTTGTAATTGAAGGACATGCCGATGAAATTTCCTGGTTCGTTCATTATATTTCCGATAGTGGTTTTATTAATGTGATTCGTAATGGCGGCTCCGATCACCTGATTGCGCCTTCCAAACGCGTCAATATTCATACTAAAAACGGCATTGTCAAAGGTGTTTTTGGCTGGCCCGCTATTCACACCCGCATCGGCGATGATGCGAATCTTACCCCCAAACTCGAAAATATTTTTATTGACGTAGGTGCCAAGAATAAAGAAGAAGTGCTGGCAATGGGTATTCATGTGGGCTGCGTGATTACGTATGAGGATGAAATGACAATTCTGAATGATCGTTATTATGTTGGTCGGGCGCTGGATAATCGCATGGGAGGCTTTTGTATTGCCGAAGTTGCCCGATTATTACATGAAAATGAAATAGAATTGCCGTATTCATTATATATTGTAAATTCGGTGCAGGAAGAAGTGGGGCTGAATGGTGCAACAATGGTGGCACAAAGCATTCAACCGCAGGTCGCCATCGTGACGGATGTAACGCACGATACCGGTACGCCACTCGTGAGCACGCAAAAGCACGGTGATGTAAAAAGTGGCAACGGACCTTCCGTAACGTACGCACCAGCAGTGCATAATAAATTATTACAATTGATAATAGAAACGGCAGAAGAAAAACAAATTCCTATTCAGCGGGAAGCTGCGTCGCGCCGCACCGGCACGGATACAGATGCTTTTGCTTATTCCAATGGCGGGGTACCTTCAGCGCTTATTTCATTGCCCTTGCGTTATATGCACACTACCGTAGAAATGGCTCATAAAGAGGATGTTAGCAATGTGATTCGTTTAATATATGAATCTTTGTTAAAAATTGAGGACGGACATAATTTTAAATATTTTTGAAATTAAAGGAATCAATTCATTCATTTTTTAATTATTTATTTATAATTTTTTCATTCTTAATTATTATATTGTGTATCGTACCATTACCGATTTTCTGACCGACTGGCAGGAAGAGTCTGAGGCTACATTGAAAGTATTTAGTCATTTGGATGAGACCAAACTAAATGAAAAAGTATCGGACAACGTGCGTAGCCTGGGGCGACTGGCTTGGCACATCGTGCAAACCCTTACAGAGATGGGTGCACGCGCGGGACTTTTCCCGGAAGATACCCTGGAGCATACGCCCATTCCGACCAGAGTGGTGGAAATTACAAAACTATATCATGATTATGCCCAATCATTAAGTAATAATGTAAAAGATTTGTGGAAAAATGAAATGTTGAATGATAAACTTAACATGTATGGCTCAGTACAGTGACAAAAGTGCAAAATACTGTTTGAGCTGGCTGGATTTAGAGGTGTTGAGCAAAAGATGTTGTAAATGATCCAATCCATACTTGAAAAAAGAATATAAT